>JBCBWU010000156.1:0-16883 GCA_039816955.1 Bacteroidota bacterium | reverse complement strand
CACTCGGAAAGCCTCTTCGCCAGAACCTACAACGCATTGGGCTCACCAGCACCACAAAAGTTTAAATCAGTTCAATGAACGACAGCCCTTCAGGCAACAACAAAGGTAAGTTTCTCTTGCTGGGAAGGCCTAATGGACAAGGCAAGCACACGACAAAATGAGTGGGATCCCAACTGGTTTTATTAATTTCCCCCCATGAACTGGATTGACCAACTCCCAGCAGAATTGCAAGCGCACCAAGATCGTTTTTTAGCTACTACACGCCCCAGTGTGCAGCTGCAAATTGAAAACGAAGCACCCACCAAACGCTGGCACTCTGCCCTAGGCCGTATTTTATATTGGCCCGCTGATCAGGCCTGGCCCACCGACGAAAATGGCCGCCCATTATTTGGACTCTTACAACTCAACCTAGCCGAGCTCCCTGCGCTAGCGGGCTTCCCAACACACGGCCTACTCCAATTTTTCCTTTGTGATGATGCATTCTGGGGTGCCAATCCGCTTATTCCGCAGCAGCAAGCCAATTTCCGGGTGGTCTACCATGATCATCCAGAGCCGGAAAAAACTGCTTTGCTGGATGACTTTTCTTTCTTGCCGCTTTACGAAGATCTCCCCTTACAGCGAGATATTTGCCTGGCCGTTACAGGCACCTTAGCCGAGATGCCCATGCCACCACAGGATTATCGCTTTGAGGCTACTCTACAGGATATTTTCACGGACTTCGGTGATCAGCAATGGGAAATGCTAGCTGCTTACAAGAAAGCCATTGGAACCGTTGGCCATCGCCTGGGTGGTTACGCCAGTTTTATTCAGGATGATCCGCGCCAAGTGGATGACTCGCCCCAATGGGAACTGCTTCTTCAACTAGATACAGACCCCAAAGTGAGCCTTATGTGGGGTGACTATGGTGTGGCCCACTGGTTTTATACGCCAGCGCCTACGGAGCGGAGTTTGGATGCTGCGCCGCAGGGAATTGATTTTGGGGAAATTTGGTATGGTTGGGAGAGTAGTTAGCGTAGTGGACTTAGTTGAGTTAGTTGAATTGGTGAATTTAGTTGGGTTAGTTAGGCCTACGGCCCTGGTTAGTTGAGTTGGTGCTCCTACGCTGTACTCATCGGCGCAAAAAAACTTGCATGCCTGTGGAGAGTGAAAAATCAGTTTCATCTCGTTCTGGATCGTGGTTAATTTCAGGACCAATTTCCAGCGCCACACGCTTTGTAAGGAAGATATTGAAACCTGTATTGACAATGAGTAAGAGGCCATTTTGAGACACCGTTACCGCCTTTGTTAAATTGAGCCGATCGCGAGTATTTCGGTCAATTCTATATCCCATACCTCCCTCCAGGAAAAAGGCGGAGCGTTTACCATTGGTCTTCTGATACCGCAAGATGGTAGCCAAAGCCAGGGCAGTATTAGTCCCAAATCCCTCAAAAACCTGCTCTGTCCCTACAACTTCGGCGGTAAAAACTCTCTGTCGATCAAAGTCAAATTGCACGTCTACTCCCACAGCAAAATAATCTGACAGAAAGTACAAAGCCTGTGGGCGAAAGAAGAAGGATGCCGCCTTAATATCATCGCGAAAGATGCCGAATTGCAATTCTGAAAGACCAAGAGCTATTGTTCCTTTCTCTAATTGTGCTACTGGTAGACTTTCGTTTTTAGTCCCCAAGAAAATGTTGATTCCGGCAGAAAAAAGATAATTCGAGATCGTGAAATCTTCAAAAACAGATTCTCGACTAAAGGAAAAGAGGCCATCTACTGCTACCGTTGGGGCTAAAAAGTGCGTAAACCCCAAACCAAACTCACCACTAACAACATCTTCGCTAGAACTGAAGTCCTTCTTGAAGTATCCAAAACCAAACTCTCCAAAAAAATAAGTCTTATCCGCAGTGGGGTTCAAGTAAATCCTAAGAGCGGGGTTGATCTCAAAGGCACTTGTACTAAACGAGCGACCGTTGTGTCGCCAGTAGGTAAAATCGTTCTTGAACAAGACCCCATTACCAATAAAAAACCCGAGCGACAGGCGTACCAAACGACCATCGCCTTCCTCTTCTTCAAAACGAGCTGGTCCTGCCCTAAGCCAATCTTGACCGTGCATATAAAACGGAGAGACAGCCATACTAGCGCCAACTGGCACACTACGCCCGAAGAATACCTTAGCGTCCTGCAACTGGGCAGATAAATTGAAATTGAATAGAGAAAACATTGCTATGCAGCAATAGCAATAGCCTGTAGAGCGCATTTTCTTTTCCTACAAAATACAGCTTTCTTTTTGATTGCGTCCGCAGCCTTCTTAGTCTGAAAGAGCAGCCTATGCTTAATGCCTCAAACTCTTTACCCTAGCTCTTTGCAAGCTTTATGCGAGGCTACCATAAAACTTAGTGCATTAGATCTGGCCTCACGTAAACCCAAAATTTGCTTATGAAACAGTTAGCCCTCCTCTTTTTACTACTTAGCAGTCTAATCTTTTTTACCTCCTGCGATGATGAAGACTTCCCACGCCCACCGTGTGAGCTTGTTGCTGAAGATTTGAAAAGTCGCATCGATAACAATGTACCAGAAGTGGAACGAACGCGGATTGAAACGGGGACTAGCGTTATTGAAAGTGTTGGTGTTCCTTGGATAAAAGGTTGCATTGCACAATACGAAGGTGTTTCCTACAACTTGGAGCAATTGATCTCATATCAGATCAGGAACGAAACGCAGTTGATACTCAAATTTCCTTAGGGAGAATTCTATTATCGTCCAAAAGCAAAGCGCCCGAATCAGCCATAGCCGATTCGGGCGCAATATTATGAGGTGTAGTGATTACACCTATTCGTCATTCGCAGGCTTACTCGTCACCGCCATCGTCAGATAGCTGCTCTTTCAATTGGCTGAAGACATCCAAATCACCAAGTGTTTCACGCTCGATGTTTGACTGCGTCTTCTTGATCGCCTTACGAGTTTCCTGGCGCTCTTGGTTACGCTCTTTACGTACCTGATCATCTGCCTCGCGGCGGATATCTTCGAGGTAACGTAGGTGGCTTACCATGATACGCTTATCGTCGCGGTTGAATTCGATCACCTTAACGGTCAATACCTCATCCACTTCGGCGTAAACACCGTCTTCTTTGCGGATGTGCTTGAGTGGAGCATAAGCTTCCAAACCGTACGGCAACTGAACGATAGCACCACGGTCGTCCTTACGCAGCACTGTAGCTTCGTGGTAAGAACCTTGTGGGAATACCGTTTCGAAAGTATCCCATGGGTTCTCTTCCAACTGCTTGTGGCCGAGTGACAACTTGCGGTTGCTCTTGTCGATCTCCAAGATCATGATGTCGATATCCTGACCAACCTTGGTGAATTCGCTTGGGTGACCATAGCGCTTCGTCCAAGACAGATCGGAAATGTGGATCATACCACCGATACCGTTCTCCAACTCGACAAACACACCGTATGGCGTGAGGTTCTTCACCTCGCCAGTGTGGCGGCTACCTTCTGGGAATTTCTCTTCGATCTTATCCCATGGATCATCCTGAAGCTGCTTCACAGAAAGTGACATCTTGCGATCTTCGCGGTCGATAGTTACCACCTTCGCTTCGTACTCCTGGCCTAGCTTGAAGTACTCACGAGCGTTGATCGGCTGGTTGCTCCAGCTTACCTCAGAAACGTGGATCAGACCTTCAACCCCTGGCTGGATTTCTAGGAAAGCACCGTAGTCCTCGATGTTAACGATCTTACCTTTAACCACAGAGCCTTCGGTAACGTCCTCTGCCAATACTTCCCATGGATGTGGTTGCAATTGCTTCAGACCCAGAGAAATACGCTTCTTGTTTTCGTCGAAGTCCAGTACTACTACGTTGATCTTCTGGTTCAGTTCCAGCTCCTCGCTTGGGTGGCTGATACGGCCCCAGCTGATGTCTGTGATGTACAATAGACCATCGACACCACCTAGATCCAAGAAGGCACCGAAATCGGTCAAGTTCTTCACCAGACCTTCCAATACCTGACCACGCTCTAGGCTAGCAATGATAGCTTCACGCTGCTCGGCCAGATCGCTCTCGATTAGGGCTTTGTGCGAAACTACAGCGTTCTTAATTGCCTCATTGATCTTCACTACTTTGAACTCCATGGTTTTACCCACGTAGCTATCGTAATCGATGATTGGCTTAATATCAATTTGTGAACCAGGCAAGAAAGTTTCCAAACCGCTACAGTCAGCGATCAAACCACCTTTAGTCTTGCTGATAACAGTACCTTTAATAACGGTACCGTTCTCGTAGCTATCCTTGATAGCATCCCAAGCACGAAGCAACTTAGCCTTACGGCGAGACAACACCAGCTGACCGCGGGCGTCTTCTTGCTGCTCGACGTATACTTCTACATTGTCACCAACTGCCAAATCCGGCGTATCGCGGAATTCCGATAGTGGGATCAAACCATCCGACTTGAAGTTGATGTCCAATACAACATCACCATCATTGATGGCAGTAACAATACCGGAAACGATTTCCATTTCCTGTACAGCAGACATAGACTGATCGAACTCAGCCAACATTGCCGTACGCTCTTCTTCAGAGTAGATGTTGTCAGCAGTAGCATCAATGCTCCAGTCAAAATCGTCGTGCGCTTCACCGGTAGCACCTGTTGGTACTTCTACCTCAATTTCTACGTCATCCTCATCATCCTCACCACTAGCTTCGGCAGCAGGCGCTTCCTCAGCTGGTGTTTCAGCTACTGCTTCTTCAGCAGCGGCCTCTACAGTTTCAGTTGCTTCTTCAGCGACCGCCTCGGCAGTTTCAGCAGCTTCTTCAACCACTTCGGCTGCTTCCTCTACTGCCTCAGCAGCAGCTTCTTCAGTAGCTTCTTCAGTAGCTTCTTCAGTAGCTTCTGCTACTTCTTCGACTACCTCTTCAACTGTTTCAGCTACTTCTTCAGTAACTTCTTCTACAGTTTCTTTAGCTTCTTCAACCGCTTCGGCTGCTTCTTCAGCAACTTCCTCTACGGCTTCTTCTGCAGTTTCAGCAGCAGCTTCTACTGCCTCTTCTGCGGTTTCCGCCACTTCTGCGGCGGCTTCGGTTACTGCCTCAGCAGCTTCCTCTACAGTTTCAGCTACCTCCTCGGCTGCAGCTTCTACCTGCTCAGCAGGGGTCTCCGCATTTTCCTCGGTAGGAGTAGGCTGATCCTGCTCTTCTAAGTTTTTGTCATCTAGCATTGAAAGAATGCCTTTAGTTAAGAAATCAAAATTGCCGCGCAAAGGTACGCTTTTAGATACTGATAACCAAGAGAGAATATCAATAACAAGCTCCCGACTCTGCATAAAGCGCTGTCGGGCAAAGCAAATTTCAATTGTAATAGAGGAGTGTCACTTGAACATTGGTGTTTCTTTCTCATTTCTTCTGTACAATTGCAGTAATTAAGAAGAACTAAAATCTCTATTCATGACGCTTCAGGAAGCTCAACAGACTGTAGACCACTGGATTAACACCATTGGCATTCGTTACTACAATGAACTCACCAATACGGCCATCTTAATGGAAGAAGTAGGTGAAGTTAGCCGCCTGATGGCCCGGCTGTACGGCGAACAGTCCTTTAAGCACAAAGAGGATGAGGCGGAAGCTCCCGCCAAACTAGCGGACGAAATGGCGGATGTATTGTTTGTCCTGATCTGTCTAGCTAATCAAACTGGCGTGGATCTTACTGATGCGCTGCAACGCAACTTGGATAAGAAGACCACGCGGGATCAGGAGCGGCACGCGAATAATGAGAAGTTGAAAAAGTGAATTTAGTTGAGCCTGCGGCTCTAGTTAGTTGAATTGGTTATTATATGCACCTTGAATGTTCAAGAAAGTGGTCAGTGGTCAGAAGACAGTGTTCAGTCTTTCTTGGTGCTCTTAGGTGCCTTGGTGGTTCAAAAACATGTTAGATCGTTGGAGAGTTAGATGTTTTGGATGTTGAGTTGTTGGATTGGTAGATTTAGTTGTTTTAGCCTTAAGCACGTGGTGTCGTAGCACGATTCATCACGTCATCCACCTGATCTCATCTCATCAATGCTCGTGGTGATGCTGGTGACCACCTTCTACTTCAGCAAAAGCGAAAGGTTTAATGTCCACTTTTTTCACGTCTTGCTCTCCCTGTTTGACGCTTAGAACTTGGTCAAAGGGGATGGAACCGTAGGATATCCACTGGTTTTGTCCATCTGGCCAATTGATCGAAAGCTGCACCTCCTGCACATTTGGCCCCAGGCCTATCTCTGCTTGTAAACTATTGGCTCCAAAACTCGCGCCGGAGTTTACCGTTTTATAGATCATGCGTTCTGCCTGACCATTATTTATGGACAGCCGAATTCGAGTACCAATAGCAGAACGATTAGCGGTAGTTCCTTCCAAACGTAAAGTGAGCCAATTGTTGGTATTTCCTGGATTTTCGAAGAAAGCGTTCTGGAATACATCACCACTTACTGATCCACCCATTACCGCGTAAACATCCTGGTCGCCATCATTATTAACATCCGCAAAGCTGATGCCGTGGCCTTTTTGGATATGCCCAAAGCCTCCTGCGTAGGTTACGTCCTGAAAGCGTTCACCGCCAGCATTGCGGAACATCCGATTGGGCACTACCGCGCGAAAATCAGGTGCCCCAGTCCCCAAGTAAAAATCAGGGAATCCATCATTGTCCAGATCACCATAATTGCAGCCCATGGCAGTGAGTATCCGGTCCAAGCCCATTTCCTTGGTCACGTCTGTGAAACGTCCTTCGCCGTCGTTACGGTACAGGCAGGAGTAAGCAGACCGCAGCGGTAGGCCCAAATAATCAGCGGCTGTTTCGTGCGCTTGCTGCTTCAGCAGGTGAATATCGAAATTCACTACAAACAGGTCTTCATCTCCGTCATTATCGTAGTCAAAAAACCAGGTAGGAAAACTCTCTTGTGGCTTGGTTACACCGGCAGCAGCGGCCACTTCGCGAAACTTCCACTGCTCGGGAGCGACACCTCCCTCGTTGAGGAAGAGTTTATTTGGTCCTGTCAAAATAGATAGGTACAGATCGGGGCGGCCGTCATTATTCACATCACCGGCATTGACGCCTTTTATATAATCCGAGACATCTAAGCCCAAGTTTGATGCCACATCCCGAAAGGTGCCATCCTGCAGATTGCGATACAAGTGACAAGGATGCTGCTCTTGCTCAGTGGCAGTTTCGTTACTCACAAAAAGGTCAAGCCAGCCATCCTGATCATAGTCTAGCCATACCGCTGCCTGGGAAGGTTCCGCAGCGTACATATCAGCTGCGATGGTTACATCAGAAAAAGTGCCATCGCCATTATTGCGCACCAAAGAATTTGGCAACTGCCCAAACTGATCTACTATACTCCAGGCACTACGTAAGACGTAGAAATCCAAATCCCCGTCATTGTCGTAATCAGCTTGCACCATATTTAAGCCACCTGTAATGATATCCAGACCGCTAGCGGTGGTTTGATCAACAAAGGAACCATCTTGCTGATTTATAAAGTACCTCAGGGTACCATCCATATCCCAGGAAGAGGCAATGATATCGAGGTAACCATCCCCATTGAAATCGTCAATGATTACTCCCCCCGCAAGATCGTGCACTGCCACATCAAGCTGCATAGAAATATTGGTAAAGGAGGGGAAGTCGGCATCGGGTTGAAATAAATCAGGCCCCATTAGCCACTGCCTTGGTACATCTTGTGGATAGCCACCGATGGTTTGGTAAGCCAGGTTTAACAACCAACGGCTCCGTAGATCATCGGGAAAGACCGCAAGTATACGTTCATAAATTTCGATCGCCTTTTGCGAGCTTTCCGGTAGGGTATGTACCGCCTCTGGTTGAATAGGAAAAATACAGGAGACTGGCGTGTGCTTCTCAATACAGTTAAGCTGCTCGCCGCGGCGCAAATAACCTAGGGCAAGTGCTTCGTGTAACACCTTGGTCTCAGGAAGGATGGCCTTATTTTCTGGCAATTTCTCCATGATAGATTCGTAGACGTCAATTGCCTTTTGAGACTCTCCTGCCTCAAGTAAGGTCTGCCCGTATATCAGGTACTGATTCGCATTGATTTGCCGCTGCTCGATAGCACGCTGTACCATCTGCTCCATAACTGCCAATTTACGCCTGGTTTCATAGGGATGCTGTAAGAAGTTAACCCCAGCAATAATTGCGTCAATGCTATCCTGTAACTGCCTTGCCCCGGCCCGGTAATCAACAGATTTATCCGTTGTAGTAGGGGGCGATTGTTCTTCCGCGCCGCACGCCACCAGGCACATTAGGGTTAGTACCGCGATAAAAGGGTTAGGTATCCGAAGAATAGCAGAGCGAAGCATCTGTATGATAGTTTGAATTATACGGTCTGAAAAGTATTCTTGAGCAAGGTCTCGAGGTACTGTTGATCAATTTCGTCAAAGGAACCTTCCAAAGTACTGTCAACATCAAAAACGGCGATCAGTTCTTCATTGGGACCAAAGACCGGAACTACGATCTCTGATAAGGAATTAGGATCGCAAGCAATATGAGCGGTACCCTGCTCAAGCGCGTGGGTATTTTTGACCAACTGTGTTTCACGCGTTACTGCTGCCTTTCCGCAAACCCCGCGGCCAAAGTCGATGTGCAAGCACCCCAGTGTTCCCTGATAAGGGCCTACCGTCAGCCGGTCATTCTTTACTAAATAGAAACCCACCCAGTAGTAGTAAGGTAGATAAGTCTTGAGCAAGCAGTTGATAGTCACCATCTTCAACGTCTCATCTGTTTCACCGTATATATTAGCTTCAATGGCTTGTATAGCAGCCTGGTAAGCCTGGTGCTTTTCTGCGCTCGAAAGCGCTACAGATGGCTTGATGAAATAGGGCATTTCTGCGGTTGCGGCCATGAAGCGGGAGGATTAGAATTAGAATTAGAGTGAGAATTAGAATTAGCATGACCCGACTACGTCAAAGGCTTAGTCGGGCGAGGAAATTAGAACTAGGATCCGGCTTTGACTGGAGCTTTTTCGGCTACTGGAGTCTTACGCTTGTGCCAGAGCTAAAGTGCTGGTACGTGGCGAAGAGATACAGCGAAGGAACATCTCAGACAAGTAATGGAAATTGCAGCAGCTGAATATTTCCGGAGAACCCAGCTACTGCAATCTTACTTTACTCTTTTGCTATTTACCGTACCTAAACCTAGTACTAGATATGCAACGGTCGGCTTTCAGTTGCGGCCAAGGCAGCTTCTTTGAAGGCCTCGGTGTAGGTTGGGTGGGCGTGGCTCATACGAGCAGCATCTTCAGCTGAGGCACGGAACTCCATCAGCGCAACTGCTTCGGCAATGATGTCTGCTGTACGAGGGCCTACCATGTGGACACCCAAAATTTCGTCCGTTTCTTTATGGGCCAGCACTTTGATCATTCCCTCCGTATCAGTACTAGCTCGGGCACGACCTAAGGCCTTGAATGGAAACTTACCAGATTTGTAAGGCACACCAGCTTCTTTCAACTGCCCTTCCGTCTGGCCGACACCCGCCACTTCTGGCCAGGTGTAGACGACTCCAGGAATTAGGTTATAATCAATATGCGGCTTCTGGCCAGCAATGGTTTCGGCTACAAAAACACCTTCTTCCTCCGCTTTGTGAGCTAGCATCGCGCCTTTGATCACATCCCCAATGGCGTAGATACCAGGAACGTTGGTTTCCAGATGCGCATTTACCTCTACCCGACCCCGATCGTCAGTAGCAATGCCTACATTTTCCAGGCCAAGCTTGTCGGTATAGGCACGGCGGCCAATAGCTACCAAGCAGTAATCTGCTTTTAGCTCAAAGGTATCTTCACTATCACGCTTCTGCACGCTAACGGTAACCGAACGGCTCGTTGCCTTTACCTCCGTTACTGCATGCTTGAGGTGGAACTTCACACCGATCTTTTTCAAAGCGCGCATCAGTTCTTTACTGCAATCTTTATCCATTCCAGCAATGATGCGATCAGCAAACTCCACTACTTCTACCTCTGTACCTAAGCGGGCGTAGACCGAACCTAGTTCCAAGCCAATAACCCCTCCGCCAATTACTACCATGCGCTTGGGCACCTTGGTAATATTCAGTGCTTCAGTAGAAGTAATTACTCGTTTCTTATCATAATTGAAAGCCGCTGGCGTGATCGGTTTAGAACCCGTGGCAATGATGGTCTTCTCCGTCTGAACGGTTTCCGTACTGCCATCGTCCTTGGCAACAAGGATAGTGTTCTTATCCTGAAAAGAACCATGGCCGTGGAAGACATCAATCTTATTCTTCTTCATCAAGAAGGCCACACCATCACAGGTCTGTTGGACTACTTCATCCTTCCGCTTGATCATCTGCGGCATGTCTACTTTCAAGTCCTTGAGTTGAATACCGTGCAGGGCAAACTTCTTTTCAGCATTATGATAATGCTCAGAAGAATCCAGCAATGCCTTCGATGGAATGCAACCAACGTTTAGGCAGGTACCTCCCAGTGTGGGATAACGTTCGATAATGGCAGTTTTCATGCCTAACTGGGCGGCTCGAATCGCAGCGACATAGCCCCCGGGGCCCGAACCGATAACAGTGAGATCGTATTTCATTAATCGTTTTGGTTTGTACTGGTCAAGTACTCGTATTTCTTATTGACGCTTAAACTGTTCTAAGCGTCGGTATTTGTGTTTGTATTATTTCCTTTCTCGCCACCTTTGTTCTTATTGCGACGGCGATTACGATTGCGGTTGCGATTATTCCCCCCTTGTTTTTTACCCTCTGCCTTTGGCCCTTGGTTCTCCTTTTTGGCTTCTGCGTCTGGTTTAGGTTTCGCACTACGTTCACCGCCTTCCTTTTTCGCCTTAGCCGAACCATCACCCCTCTTCTGTTCGCCTCCCCCGCCACTAGATTTCTTGCGACGATTCTTGCGCTTTTTCTTACGTCTTTGCTCCGGTGGCAATTCAATGAAGCCGGTCACGTCTTCGTAATCCAACTCTTGCTGTTCGTCTGCGGTCTCAGCTAGAATCATCAAGCCCAAATCCATTGGTTTCTCACCTTTCTTATTCAACTGCTGGATTTCCTTGACTTGATCGACTTTCAATGCGTACAGCTTTCCACGATTGCGACCCTCCACGTAGGAATAAAACATCAACTGCTTGAAGATATCAGTCTTTACCAAGGTGGCCATACCTGCTTCCGTCTGGATTCGATCCGCCTTTTTAGGAAAAGCTTGCACGGCTTCCATATAAGTATCCAGCTCATAGTTCAAGCAGCACTTTAGGCGCCCACACTGACCAGATAGCTTGGCTTGGTTAATAGCCAAATTTTGATAGCGAGCGGCGGCCGTAGAGACGGACTTGAAATCAGTCAACCAGGTAGAGCAACACAATTCTCGGCCACAAGATCCTACGCCACCAATACGCGCCGATTCTTGGCGAGCGCCAATTTGGCGCATCTCAATCTTCACCTTGAACTCCCTGGCGTAGTGCCGGATCAGTTCACGAAAATCTACTCGCCCGTTGGCGGTGTAGTAGAAAGTTGCTTTGCGCTTATCCCCCTGGTACTCAATATCGCCCATCTTCATTTCCAACTTCAGCGAACGAGCAATAGCCCGAGCCCGAACCAAGGTTTGATGCTCTAGAGACCGAGCCTCCGACAAGCGCTCCATGTCGCGTTCGTTGGCGCGGCGAATAACACCGTGGATAAGGTGCTCATCCTTGAATTTCTTCTTTTTCATTTGCAGGCGAACTAATTCACCCGACAAACTAATGCGACCAATATCATAGCCACTTTTGGCTTCTACCGCCACCATCTCCCCCGTACTTAAGTAAAGGTGAGAAGGCAAATTATAAAAGCTTTTACGAGAACCATTCTTAAAACTCACTTCTACGGCTCGGAAGTCATCTACATCACGCATTTCCATTTGCGTAAGCCAGTCGAAGGTATTCATTCGGTTGCAGCCACCGGTAGAGCAGTTGCCTTTACTCCCGCAGCCACGGGGTGTTCCATTTTCGATGGCCACACTACATCCTGTACATCCCATGCTGTATATATGTTCTTGATCCGGGGTAGTTTGGGTGATACTAGCCAGTCGTTACCGGCCGGTATCGCAACTCTTGTAAAAACAGCTCAGCTTACTAAGAGTTTTGACGAAAATGTCACTAAATCATTTATCAACTACCACTCACTTGCAGCCGCTTTTGCTGCAAGTGCTGATATGCGGACCAGCGTTTAATAATATGGTTGATCTGAATACTGGTATCCAGAAACAACAATTTGGGGTGAGCATTGCGCTCTATATGAAAAGTGCACTCATCCAGCAGCTCTACAATGGCTTCTAGTTGAGGCAACTCAATTACTTTTGCCATACCCTGCGCGGTTTGCCGTTCGCGTTCGCGCAAGCGTACTTGTTCTACACCCAAAGTCTTCAAAACGAGAAATTCTCGCCAAAAGTGCAGGGCATAACGTAAAAAATGCTTCTGGTTTTCGCGACCTAAACCAGCGAAACCATCCACCCATTCTACCAACTCGCGCGGCTGACCTTTATAACAGCGACGCATCCAATCCAGAAAGCGAACCGCCTGATCACTTTCCTCCTGCTGCGTGGCTTTCAGGGCATCGTTGAAATTACCTGCACTGAGTTGAGCAATGGCCTGGGCGCGTTCGGCAGGAATATCCTTTATACGGGTTAATCCAGCTGCTACTTCTTCGTCCTGAAGGGCGTTGACTTTCACTAACTGGCAACGAGAAAGGATCGTATTAAGGATCAACTCCTGATTTTCGGCTACCAGAATGAAGGTGGTTTTTTCCGGTGGTTCCTCAATGAGTTTAAGGAGGCGGTTCCCTTCGTTACCCAAATATTCAGGCAACCAGATGATCATAATCTTACGCGGACTCTCGAAACTCTTAAGGCTGAGCTTGCGAATGATGCTGCGGCATTCCTCCTTGTTGATATTTCCTTGCTTGTTCTCGGCCCCAATGTGCTGTAGCCAATCATTAATCTCCATATACGGGTTCGCCGCCAAGGCTTCTCGCCATTGGGGCAAAAAATGATCAGAAATCGCATTAGTACCAACGGTAGGAAAAGAGAAATGAAGATCAGGGTGAATCCATTTACTGACCTTTTTGCAGTGACTGCACTGGCCGCAAGCGTTGTGGCCATCTCCATTTTCACATAACAGAAACTGTGCTAGCGCTAAAGCAAGCGACAAGCCACCACTTCCAGGAGCACACAGCAGCAACAACGCGTGTGGCAAGCGGTCGGTTTGGACCATTTGGCGGAAGAGGGCCTTTGCTGATTCTTGCCCGATGACTTCATCGAAGAGCATAGCCTGTTATATTGTAAACTGTACCGGCAAATTGCGATAGCGAAAAAGGAGAGGATACGATTGGGCAATCGTTGAACAACTATCAACGAGCATCCTACCCACTTAGGCGGGTAGTACTTTTGGAGCAAAACACACCGCCACAGCTATAAAAACCGGGCGTTATTTGAGCTTATATTATGGTGTCACGCTTCCAGTGCAGGCACTATAAATTGTGACGTAAAGTACTATATCGTTTTCCAAAATCTCCCTGCTTATCCAACTCTATTTGGTACAGGACTTATTTTCGACAGCCCCAAAGAGGCTGGATTCGAACAAAATAGTTACCCAAAATTAAGCTATCCCCCTGCATTGGCCAAATTATCGTCCCAAGAACTTAAAGCAGGATTTTTTGTTGGGAATACTACTAATCAAATGAAGCTAACACTATGCGTATTGCCGCATTCCGTCGGGCCCACTTTAATGCCGCACATCGGCTACACAACCCTGCTTGGTCTGACGAGAAAAATCGAGAAGTTTTTGGCCTCTGTAATAACTCAAACTATCACGGCCACAACTACGAACTGGAAGTAAAGGTGGCTGGTGAAGTGGACCCCGAAACAGGCTACCTCATTGATCTGAAGATTTTGAAGGACATCATCAAAGAAGAAGTAGAGCTCCGTTTCGACCACAAAAACCTCAACCTGGATACCGAAGAATTTCGCGAACTCAATCCTACCGCTGAGAATATCTGCTACGTGGTATGGCAGAAAATTCGAGCGCGTTTAGAAGATCGTTATGACCTTAGTGTAAGGCTTTGGGAGACGCCGAGGAATTATGTGGAGTATCCGGCGTAGGGGGAAGGTGGTTGAATTAGTTGTGTTGGTGAATTTAGTTGAATTGGTTGGTTAAACGCCTTAATAAGAAAACCACCTAAGGTACCTGAGTACACCAAGCTTAATACAACTTAGGTGACCTTCTGTGCCTTAGGTGGTTTTAAACATAGAAAAGCAGCAACAACGCCCCTTTATCCTCTACTTAATCCCCACCAAAAATCTCCGCCAACTTCATCTCTAGCTGTTGACCACGTAGGCCGCGCGCGATAATCTTACCTTCCGCATCGAGCAGAATGGTATGAGGGATAGAACTTACGCTGTACAACTGCGCTACTTCGTTTTTCCATCCTTTTAGATCACTAACGTGTGGCCAAGGAAGCTCATCATCGGCAATGGCTTTGAGCCAACGGTCTTTGGTGCGGTCTAGGCTTACGCCCAGAATTTCGAAACCTTGATCTTTGTAGGTATCGTACACCCGCTTCACATTGGGGTTTTCGCGACGGCAAGGTCCACACCAGCTAGCCCAAAAATCAACCAGCACTACTTTACCACGTAGGTCGCTAAGGCTTAGCTGCTCTCCTTTGGGAGTAAGCTGCGTAAAATCAGGCGCTTCGCCACCAATCATAAAGCTCTTTTGTGCTTCGATCTGGCGAGCCAAGTCAGCAGCAGCATTAGGATCTGCTTCGCCGAAGTGATCGATAAAACGCTGAGCATAATGACCAAAAGCGGGGTGTTTCTTCGATTTCAGAATAGAGATTATTCCACCGATAGCTAATTTTTCCGCTACACTTCCTACCGGGATATCCTCGAATATAGGGTCTACCGCAGCTACGAAAGCGGCTTCGTCGGTGTAGGCTTGTGCAAGCGTATTAGTATAGTTCTTAAAACCCTCGTATACCCAGGGAGAAGTGTGGTATTTCTCATCCTTCCAATCTACAAACTGGAAAAACTCACGCGCGAAATAAGCAATCTCATTATCGTATTCTTCCTCACCGTGGTTGAAATAACTCAAGTAGGTATTCAGGGCAGCCACGCGCGCTAAAAACGGATTAGCTGACCGCAATGAATCTAGTAAGCTAAGGCGCTTGGCATCTACCTGACCTAACATTTCAACGCTCTGCGGTTTCAACTCTGGTTGGCGGAAACTACGGCGATAAGTAGTAATAGCCTTTTGATTTTCCTGATTCAGCGTATTGAAGGTATTCTTTAAGCCCTCGTATTCATCATTGATCTGGGAATTTTTGACCCCATTGGGTAAAGCTCCATTGCAACTCGTAGTAAGAACCGCTTGTGGTTCATCACCTAAAATTACTGGCTTAAGATGCTGAGGATCTGGTCCCCAATAATAGAAGGCATGCCCCTTAGCTGGTACAGCAAAAGAATACACTTCCTCCTGTGCGGCAGAAGTGGCAAAGGGCTTAAAAGCTGTGCCATCAAAAGTGTAAAGACTCAGTTCTTTACCATTACAGGCTCTAGTTTCCGCAGTGATCTCCATGGTCTTTTGAGCAGAGAGATTAAGGGCCAGAAGGCCGCTGAGGAGGAGGAAGAAAATTCTCATAACGTTCGTCTTCTAATCAAATGTCAACAAAAGTAGGTCTAATTTAGTACTGGTTCAAAAATTACTTTTCGATATAATCCTGATGAATGCTCCAAAAACACTCACTTTCATTCGTTTTTTGTCGCATTAATCAGAAATCGAAAACCATTTTTTCACCGGTGCTTAACGGAATGCCAATCCTAGGCCGTTCTCTGATACCATCGGTATAGAAAACGCATCGACTCGTCGAAAGGATGATTTTTGCGCCAACTACCTTTTTAGGAAATGGGTTATATTAACGTCAGGTTGGTCAAAATGAGTATTGTTGTGTACAGAATAACTTGCCAACCTTCCGGTAAAAAGTAAAAGATAGAAAGTAAAGGGATTGAAAAGTTCGTCCTCAAAGTGTTTTCTATCTTTTGCCAAATCACTGCTAAACAGGCACAAAAAAATATACGACATGACTACCCAACGATCCTATCAATTTGGTGGCAACAGCAATAGTCCATTCTCAGGGCTGGTTGGTATCGTGATTGGGATTCTCTTCTTCATTGCGATGTTCTGGTTTGTCCAGATTGTCTTTCGCATCTTATGGTTCTTGCTGCCGGTCATCCTGATTGCTACGGCGGTTATCGATTATACCGTTATTACCGGCTATCTCAGCTGGATTGGTAAACTCTTTAAGCGTAACACCATTGCCGGTATTGCGATGACCGTGCTCACTTTCATTGGTGCACCGGTTGTAGGTATTGTTCTCCTAGGTCGCGCACTGTTCCGTAAGAAGGTTAAAGAGGTGCAAGCTGAAGCTGAACGCCAGCGCGAAGGGGAATTTGTTGAATACGAAGATCTGAGTACCGATACATTAGAACTACCTCCAATTGAGCCAAAACCACAGAAAAGGACTCCGCCTCCACCCGCAGCAGAGAGTAATGACTATGATGATATGTTTAAGTAGACATCAGTAGACAGTGGGCAGTTATCAGAAGACAGTGCTCAGTTTTTATTGATGTTCTTTGGGGGCTTGATGGTTCAAAAGTAAGCTAGATGGTGTGGGCGTCGACTGGTGGATCGTGTTGAGTAGGAACTCATGTGTTCTTATGTGACTAATGTGGTTTTAAAAAAGTAGTCAGTACCCAGTAGACAGTGGTCAGTGAAGAGTGGGCAGCTATCAGAAGACAGTGCTCAGTCTATCTTGGTGCTCTTAGGTGCCTTGGTGGTTTAAACGTAGGTTAGATCGTTGGAAAGTTA
>JBCBWU010000155.1:0-16932 GCA_039816955.1 Bacteroidota bacterium | reverse complement strand
TCGCCCCGCTAAACTCGCTCCGCTCAAACAGTACCGGGGCAGGCCTCCCGCCCTTCATAACGTTTACATTCTAACGTCGGATGGGTAATAAAACAAACCCAATTATTCCACAAATAAAGAGAGCGGCTGCGAAATTTTCGCAGCCGCTCTCTCATTTTAAGGCATCAGTAAATTCAGGAGGGGAAGGGGAAAATTATCACACCTCTATCCACACATAAAATCTATTTTCGCCCTTCGCTCCTGGTCAATTTGGCTATTCGAAATACGTATGAGAAGGAAAAAACTTCAATAATTAGGCTGCTGCCGTCATCAAATGCTTGTTGAGCGGCTCTTTTAGTTGGTGTACTAAGTCAGGGTCCACAGCCTCAGTAAATAAGTCGATTTTTTGGTGGTCATTAATAAGTTGTAGTTCCATGGTTTCGGCCAGGTCCTTGGCCAGTTCGCCCATGTGCGTAGCGTACTTTCTGGATTTGCCAATGGCCATGAACAGGTCGATTACGCCCGCGCGAATCAATTCTAGTGGGTTGTACTGCGCCAATAATTCACGATGGTTACCTATCGCTTGGTCTACGCCCCGGCGGCGTAGTCTTTCCCGCAAACTATCAGCCGAATAGCCCAATACCTCAGCGCGGTATTTCCACCAGTTGCTGGCAGATCCCTGGTTGCGTTCCTTGTAACGACGCAAGTGGCGGCGTTCACATTCTTCTTGGCAAGAGATCAAGGTCATCGCTTTGGTGATATCCAAGAGATGACGGAACTGATCGGCAGATAGTTGCTGTGGTAGTTCTTCCTCACTGACTAAAGAAAGCTGGCGAGCATACTTTTGCTTGGTCTTGCTACGAGAGCGCAAAACAATTTGCTTCGCGAATGCTACAGAGAGATAATAATCATTCCACAGAACGTTATCCTCCGTTTTTCGGGTAGCAAATTCCTGCAACTTAACAGGCTTGCGGATACCATCAGTGAATTCGTAGTAGTCGTTAATCCAGCGTTTTACATTAACTGGATACTGCTGAGTAGGCAGTTGCAATGCCTGATATAACTCAGTGGCTAAAACTACCTTTGTTCCTTTTTTGCTTATAAATATATTCAGATCCATGTCTTTTGCTATCTGATCTGTAACAAAAGTAATCTAAAATGTTTTAAGAAACAAATATTTTAAAACAAAAAACTAAACAAACTTGGGTCTGTTTTTGATTGGTGTTGAATTTATATTATTGATATACAAGTGATTAGTAAAATATATCACTAGCGATTCTATCTGCTAATAACCGTCCTTGTGGTGTTAGAGAATAATTATTGTTGTTTTTGTTGATTAGTTTATCATCAATATAATGATGGATTTTTGTTAAAAAGTGACGCCTAAATGGTTCATCTATTTTGTTAAGGTCAACGCCCCAACTCGTTCGAAGGCCCGTCATGACATATTCGTTATAGCGATCGGCAGGGCTTAGTTGCTCTTCTTCGTACAGCTTGCCTGAGAAATCAGCAGCGGAAGGTGTTTCCTGTAACGCTTTCATGTAGGCTGCGTTATTGGCCACATTCCATTGGCGTGAACTACCATTGAAGCTGTGAGCAGACGGGCCAACCCCCAAATAGGGTTCGCTGCGCCAGTAGTTGCTATTATGCACGGCCATTTTATTGGGTAGCGCAAAATTGCTGATCTCATAATGTAGGTAACCCGCATCCGTAAGCCATTGCATGAGTAGCTCAAACTGCCGGGCGGCTTGCTCCTCGTCTACGGGAGGGCTGGTTCCTACTTTTACCTGATGCGCCAGGGCTGTTTTGGGTTCTACCGTCAAGGCATAGCACGAAATATGTGGTACGCTGGCATCAATTAACTTCTGGACATTAGCCTTCCAGTTTTCATCACTAAGTCCCGGTGTTCCATAAATCAAATCCACAGTAAGATTAGAGAAGCCTGCCATTTGTGCCATGTGGATGCAGTATTCAGCTTCTTTGGCTGAGTGAGCGCGATTCATGTAGCGCAAATCTGTTTCTACAAAAGACTGAATGCCAATACTGAGTCGATTGATAGGGCTGTAGTACCAATCACGCAAGCGCAAAGGAGAAATGTCGTCCGGATTAGCTTCCAGGGTGATTTCTGCATCATCTTTGATTTGGAAGGAGTCCGTAATGGCCTTAAAGAGTATATCTAAATCGGTCGCTGATAATAGGGACGGTGTACCTCCACCAAAATATACTGACTGTAAAGGCTCATCAGGTAAGTAGTTTTTGCGCAAGCGAATCTCCTTGGCAATAGCGGCCACCATCTCCTCCTTGTATTTCAAAGAAGTAGAAAAGTAGAAATTGCAATAATGGCATGCCTGTCGGCAAAAAGGGATATGCAGGTACAATCCCGACATAGGATTTACTTTTATACTTGTTAAACATAACGATTCAAGCGCAAAGACGTTCTATACAGCGTGCAAAGATGGTTGCGAATTGGTTGGATACTACTCTTATTGTCCGGTGCAGGGTCACTGATGGCACAAATCCTGCGTTTGCAAATCCTGAGCCCTGATCCCCAATTACAGACCTTTCAAGATGAAAATTTCTGGCCAGATACCACTTATCAGGACAGCATTAGCTTAAAGGGAGCTTTGGGCACCTGCGTGCAAACCTTACATTCGCTGGGGCACTTAGAAGCATCAGTTGACACCTTATTGCGTGTACAAGGAGGGTACACTGCCATCATGCATTTGGGGCCACAATTTACCTGGATCAATCTGCAGAGCGATCAAATTCCTCGTCTATGGTTGAATAAGGTGGGGTTTCGAGAGCGTCTGTTTGCCGGTAAGCCGCTCCAGGTAGCGGAATGGCTAGAGCTGCAAGAAGGCCTCGCGCAGCAAGCCGCTAATTCAGGATTCCCCTTTGCTCGCGTATATCTGGATGAAATTGAGTGGAACCCGAACGGAGAAGTCAGCGCCAGTATTGGTTTACAACGCAACACCTTGATCTTTTTTGAAGATGTAGAGATAGAGGGTGAGGTGCAAATCAGTAAGCAATATCTATTGCGCCACCTGGGGCTCACATCCGGGCAGGTGTACAATGAATCGCTCATTCAACAGGTAAAGCAACGCCTGCAAGAACTGGCCTTTTTACAATTAAAGAAAGATCCGCAGGTTCAGTTTATCGGTGATCAAGCGCGACTTTTGCTGGAACTTGCGCCTAAGCGAGCGAGTCGGTTCGATTTTATCCTCGGCGTGCTACCTCGTAGTCAGCAAACCGGCCGCCTACTCATTACCGCCCAACTGGATGGTGCTTTGCAAAATGCTCTAGGTAAAGGCGAACGAATAGCCCTGGCTTTTGAACAACTGCGTCCACAAACGCAAGAGCTCGATTTGGCTTTTCAGTACCCCTACCTTTTACAATTGCCCTTTGGTGTGGACGCCCAGCTGAATCTCTACCGCCGCGATACTAATTTTATCAACCTTAATTGGCGACTTGGGGTAGACTATATCCTGAGTCGGGGCCGATCAATACAAGTTTTCTGGGCGCAAAACCAAACCAATCTACTGAGTATTGATAGCAACCAGATTCGCAGCCTGGGCCGCCTGCCGGATACTTTAGACTTAAGTCGAAATACTTTCGGATTGGGCTTTCAATTAAGTCGAGTAGATTATCAGAATAATCCGCGGCAGGGCTGGCAATGGCAACTCCGTTTCGGGGCGGGGCAGAAGACTATCCGAAGAAACAACGAAATTGAGGCCATTGGTGAGTCGCGTCTTTACGATAGTCTGCGTTTACGCAGTGCTCAATATCAATTGGAAACCAATTTGGCTTGGTATGTACCGCTGGGGCAACGTGGCGTCATTAAAACGGGCTTACGTGGCGCTGCGCTTATTGCAGATGAACCCGTTCTGGCCAACGAACAACTTCGCATTGGCGGAAACCGTCTACTCCGTGGTTTTGATGAGGAAGGCATCTTCGCTACCAACTACGGTCTGGGCACGCTGGAATATCGCTTCCTTCTTAGTACCGATTCCTACCTGTATGCCTTTTATGACTTGGCTAGAGTGGATAATGAATCATTAAGCACCATTGACAATACTGGTACTGTGTTGTGGTACCAGGGTGTTGGTGCGGGCATCACCTTTGAGACGCGGGCGGGGCTTTTCGGTTTGAGTCTGGCGTTTGGTAAGCAAGAGGGGCTGGCCTTTGACTTTGGGGCGCCGAAGGTGCATTTTGGGTATGTGAGTTTGTTTTAGGAATATTCACCTTGCTCGTGGTTGATAGTTGCTTGGGTAATTTCAACAAAACACCCCGAAGCCAGTCGCTGACTTCAGGGTGTCTTTTGTAGTCCAAGAGCTGTTTTTGACTACTTATGGATTTAACCCACCGTGGCAAATAGCTTTATATCCAGCGTGCCATTATTGCACAATCATTATTTTTTCTACGTGAGTAACCTCTCCCTTGTCGTTTAATATCGTTAAGAGGTACATTCCATTTTGTAGATCTGCGGTGTTCATTTTAATGGTACTTCCAGTAAATGTTGCAGTGCTACATAACCTGCCATGAACATCAGTCATATTGACGGTATATTCTAAATCTTGAAATCCTCCTTCAATGACGACCGTAATATTTCCTGTACTAGCCGGATTAGGGTATACCTTATAGTTACTCCCATCTACTCCCTTCTCCTGCGTCAGAGATCTTGCTCTGGGGCTATTGCGCGGCTCTGGTAGTTCCAACCGGATTCGATCGCCCGTGATTACTTCGTAGATCGATCTTGCGTATCCATCCAGTGGTTCGCCCCCCCTTCCTGTGTTGAATAGGAAGTTTTCATTCTGAGGGGATAAGGTATAATTCTCTACATCTTGTAGGTAGTCGAGATTAATGTTCTGTGCGGTGATAAAATTAGCCTCTGATGCATTGTTAGCAGCTAATCCATTTACGTACTGTCGTGCTCTTAAGTTCTGTTCTGAACTTACCATTAATCCGTAAGCCAATATCTGCTGATCAAACAAAGGCAACGAGCTAGCGTAGCTAATAGCTTCTTCGATCCTTTGGTTGGTATCGGACAAGCGATCTGGATCATCAAGCTCAGGCTTCAATATGACATTGATCACTTTGACCTGAAGATAATATAGGCAGCGTTTATAGATCTTTATTAGGTAGTTCTTATAAGCCTGTGATAGCTGTGTATCATTCTCAATCTCAGTAAGAGCCTGCTCGATCTCTTCAATCTTAGCTAATAAGTCAGCTTGAGTTTCGGATGAGCTACGACAAAAAGTCCTTACATTGATTGGCCCCGGTGAAGAGGAAGTTCCACAATTAGCTAAGAGTTTACCGACTGCATCTTTGATGGTTACCTTATAGTCTGGATCATTGGCTACCAATGTTGGGTATTCACAAGAACTGCTAGGTTCATCCACCCATACCCAAAGGTTAATGTTGTCATCATTATTAGAGTTATCAATTTCCGGAACACCTCCCTTCGTGAAACAATTCCCATTGGCGAGGTCGGCATTTCCCTGATCGATAAAAATGCTTCCGCTGCTAACGTAAATATCCGATAAGCCGTTAAAATCGAAGCAATTGGATAAAAATTCAAGATTTTCGTTATTGAAGGCAGCATGGCTACCGTAAGTCATACTACTGATGTTATTGTGGCTTACAATGTTAGAATGCGGATCATTAGCATTACCAGTCGCTACAGCTTCTACCCCAGCAAACCCTCCGACCATATCGTTGTGGGAAATTTGGTAATTCGACAAACCATTTAAGTGTACGCCATAAAGACCACCTAAGAAATTGTTATTAGTTATGAGTAGTGGCTCAATATTACTCTGAGCTTGCGTAAAGACACCATAGTTCGAACAATCAAAGTCATTAGGTGCGGTATCATGGTCTCCTATTTGGGATGCAAAAGGAATAGGGTAAGTGGTTAATATGTCAACCCCTGTATGTTGATTGGTAAACACGCATTGATTGTTGACGATGACTTCACTATCATAGGCGTAAATTCCTCTTTCTACAATATTGTCAAAGGTGCATTCCTGAAATGTTACATGGTTATTCGACCAAATAGTAACAGCTGATGTCTCAATATTTTCAAAAGTACAATTGCTAAAGTAACTCTGGTCTTGAATAAAACCAGTTGCATATTTCATAAAAGCTACCCCTCTGCGGCAATTTCTAATTGTTGCGTTTTCTGCTTCTACCAGTCCACCCCAATGCTGTGATACCACTGGCCAGCCTAGGTGGGTAGGGTTCATTGAAATGGCATTCTTAGCGTTCTCAATGATTGCGTTATTCTGTAGCCTTACACGACCTGCCTGAGCTTGGCTTCCACTAGCTCCGTCACCCTCAACTACAATACCCTTCCACTGCTGATGGCAGGAAGTAAGTACGCCACCATCGATTATCAAATCAGCATCCTTTTCTACGATGATTCTACTGTTGGTTGCCATGGAAACAACTCCATGGATAGTCAAAGTTGTTCCGGATTTGATGATGACATTTCCTGATACAAATTTTTGATCCCAGTCTGTATCTGCACTAACTACTAAAGTAGGGCCCACATAGGATGCTGCTGCTTGAACTGCAGATTCCGCACAGGGGACGGGTGGTACACCATTGGGGTAATACGATGCATTATTACATACGCCACTTACATCCTGACCAGTTGATTGTAAGATGGAAAGTACATCATCATGATCCAGGCAAGGATTAACAGATAACATGAGACCTATGATACCAGCAATATGTGGCCCAGCAACAGAGGTTCCGTATGACATATCCTGTCCATTTCCGCTACAACTACCGGTTACTACCGCATATCCTTGAGCAAGTACGTCGACGGCATCATTATGCGTGTGGGTCAGAGGCGGATCATACGGAACAGTGGGGTTCCAAAAGTTATAAGTTGTTTCACAACAGAGGTTTCCACTTACACTTGAGACGGAAATTACTTTATCATACGATGCTGGATAGGCATAATCGTGCCCATCTCCACATGATGTACCATCTGGTCCATTTGCAGCACTACCGACTACGATAACTCCCATGTCTGCGAGCATACTTACCGTCATTTGCTGAGTGTTATTAAATCCACATGTACGATAAGAATTGTTGATTATCCGGGCGCCTCTTTCTGCGGCATCGATCATTTTTGGATAAAAGTCCGTAGATGGTTCGTATCTATATAACATTAAGGAGCAATCATAGCCCGATGATGATATACCATACCCGTTATCCGTTGCGCCTGCTGCCGTTATTGCCGATTGGGTTCCATGGCAGGCTCCATTGTAAGCACCAGGCTCCGCATATGCTACTTGCCCAGCAAGCTCTGGATGACCAGGCATGTATCCATTATCCATAATCGCAATGGAAATATTTGGATCTCCAGAGGTTAGACAGTGGGCTTCCTGCACACACGTTATTTCGTGCCTGCTTAAATTCCAATTAGCATCTGATGGATCATTTGTTGGGCAGCTTAAAAACGCTGCCTCCCCTACTGTTTCAACATATTCGATCCCCGCCAAATTTTCTAGTTGGTTGATTAGTGTTCTTGTTTTTGCACTATTCAGTCTAAAACTTGGTATGATGTAGGTTCTGCTCAGCGGTTCGGCATAAACGGAGTGGAATTTTTCTGGATGCTTTAAAAATGGTTTGACATCGAAACCTTTGAGTATAGCGGCAAGGTCTTTTTGAGAAAAGAAAGCACGATCATTGGCCAATTCTGCCTTAGGTTGAGCATCCTTTAGCTTGAAATAAATACTTTGGCCAAAGCTCATGTTTATAGCCATCAGAACGGCTATCATCAGTAGTACTACTTTTTTCATTTTTCAAGTATTTAAAAAATTAGATAATAAGAGAGTCGCTTGTAGCATCTTCATTTTCCGAGGATACGGTCACGCTTGTTGTACATCCTCTCCCTGCTCATAATCTTGCTGGTGATATACTATTCTGGCTACATGACTTACTAGTAAATGCCTTGATTTTAGAACAGAAAGAACACAATCGCCTCTACCTATGAGAATCTTTCAGTTTCTAAACCGTGACATAATTTTGTGCTATTTTATTGTAGCACCCTGAAGAACCAAGGGTACTATTCACGTAATACTTAGCCTTCTACTAAGTCGAATACATTCATTGTTGAGGAAACTTTAAAGAGGGCTCGAGTTCCATGCTAAGCGTACGAAAGAAGGGGGATGAGGAGATTGTTTCCTACTATTTGCGTCCACTCCGTTTTGAGAGTAAATTATTGAAGGTGGATAGGTATTGGTCTGTATCTGCCGCTGTTAGAAGTTGTGTGATTTCCTGAGTAGACACCTTTTGATTAGTTAGTGCCTTGATGGTTAGATAATCAGTTCCATACTTAATGATGTTGTTTAGGGCAGTATAAAAGTTTAAATCACCTCTCAGTACGGGGAAAAAACAAAGGGTAGAAAAACGCTTTGGTTCTTCTACCCTTCGGTATATTGACTGAAATATTTGCTTTAACTAATTAAACGTCAATTTTAGCGTACTTGGCATTGGCTTCGATGAAGGCGCGGCGTGGCGGTACTTCATCACCCATGAGCATAGAGAAGACATCATCAGCAGCGCGAGCGTCTTCTATGGTTACTTGCTCCAGGATACGGGTATCTGGGTCCATGGTGGTTTCCCAAAGTTGCTCCGCATTCATCTCTCCCAGGCCCTTATAGCGCTGTACTTTGATACTATTGTCTGATGCTCCACCAGAAGTATAGTGTTCAATAGCGGCTAGGCGCTCTTCCTCTGTCCAGCAGTACTGGAACTGCTTGCCTTTGCGTACCTGATAGAGTGGCGGCTTGGCAATGTAGATGTAGCCGTTCTCAATGAGGCGGTGCATGTAGCGGAAGAAGAACGTAAGGATCAAGGTTACAATGTGGCTACCGTCTACGTCGGCATCACACATGATGATCACCTTGTGGTAGCGCAGTTTTTCGATATTCAAGACCCGTTCGCCAACTTCGTTTTCCTCAATGCGCACGCCCAGGGCGGTGAACATGTTCTTGATCTCCTCATTCTCGTAGATTTTATGCTCCAAGGCCTTCTCTACGTTCAATATTTTACCCCGAAGTGGCAAAATAGCCTGGAAGGTACGGTCGCGGCCTTGCTTAGCGGTTCCACCGGCAGAGTCACCCTCCACGAGGTAGAGTTCCGAAGACTCAGGGGAACGAGAAGAGCAATCCGCCAATTTTCCGGGTAAACCGCCACTGGTCAGTACATTCTTACGCTGTACCATTTCACGCGCCTTTCGGGCGGCGTGGCGTGCGGTCGCGGCCAAAATTACCTTATCTACAATGCGGCGAGCTTCCGTTGGGTTTTCCTCCAGGAAAGTACCAATAGCTGCCCCTACGGCACGAGAAACAATACCCGTTACCTCACTATTTCCCAGTTCGCCTTTGGTTTGGCCTTTAAACTGAGGCTCTGGTACCTTAACGGAAACAATGGAAGTAAGTCCTTCGCGGAAATCTTCGCCACTGATTTTGAACTTCAGTTTCTTGAACATACCGTTCTCCTCACCGTATTTGGTGAAGACCCGGTTAACTGCCCGACGGAAACCATTGACGTGGGTACCTCCTTCGCGCGTGTTGATGTTATTCACGAAGGAATAAATATTCTCGCTGTAAGAGGTATTGTACTGCATGGCAACCTCCACTTCTACATTATCTTCCTTACCGGTAACGTGGATGGGGTTTTCTGTAATCTGCTGCTTGCTCTGATCCAAGAACTGCACAAACTCTTTCAAGCCACCTTCAGAGTAGAAGGTCTCTTGCAGGGTTTTACCATCTTCATCCTTCGCGCGCTCATCTATTAGGAGCAGTGTAAGGCCAGAGTTTAAGTAAGAGAGCTCCCGCAGACGATGCGCGAGGGTTTCGTACTTGTAAATCAGCTCTTCGAAAATCTCCGGATCAGGGCTGAAGGTTACACGAGTACCACGCTCTTCTGTTTTACCAATGACTTTTACATCAGCTTGGGGCTTTCCGCGGTGATAAATCTGCTCGAATACCTCACCTTCACGGTGAACCTCGGCGCGAAGAACGGAGGATAGTGCATTTACACAACTTACCCCTACACCGTGCAAACCACCGGATACTTTGTAAGTGTCTTTATCGAACTTACCACCGGCGTGTAGAACGGTCATTACCACTTCCAGAGCGGATTTCTGGAGCTTGGCGTGCATTCCGGTAGGAATACCACGGCCGTCATCCTTAACGGTAATAGAATTGTCTTTGTGAATGATAACATCGATGCGGCTAGCGTAGCCCGCCAGGTGTTCGTCAATCGAGTTATCTACAACTTCCCAGACCAGGTGGTGAAGGCCCTTAGTATCGGTGCTACCGATGTACATTCCTGGGCGCTTACGTACGGCTTCTAAGCCTTCGAGCGCCGTAATATTATCAGCTCCATAATTGCCAGTTTGGCCATTATTTGCTGCTTCATTTTTTGTTGTACTCATTACTGCAAAAATACGAAAAAAAGCCCGGTTTAAGAAGCGATTAGGGTAATAGCAATGGAAAAGGCGATCAAACGGTGAAGCCTCAAAAGTAGGGTGCTGAGGGTGGTTTGTAGGTGAAAAAACCAGTGTTTTGCGGTAGCAAAAGCAGTGAAATGGCACAGTTTGATGTTTCATTCAGCAGCTTTCGTACGAGGAATGAAGCGGACTGGCGCATTGTGCTTAACTTGCGCTTGCAATACAGCAGGAATATCCTATTTTTGATATATGAGTGATAAGGAGAAAAAAATTCCTTTGCCAAAAGAATTTACGGAAGGGCAGTTGATGACCCAGCCTGAGACCTTGCAGCGCGGGCAGAAGCAACGGCATCTGTACATAGGTATCCCAAAGGAGATTACCCTACAGGAAAATCGGGTGGCACTGGTGCCTTCTTCTGTGAGTACTTTAGTGGCGCATGGGCATCGTGTAGTCATGGAGCAAGGCGCAGGGGTGAAATCCAAATTCTCCGATCACGATTTTTCTGAAGCAGGAGCAGAAATTGCCTACAGTCCGGAAGAGGTATATAGGGCTGATGTAATCATTAAGGTCGCTCCACCAACACTGGACGAAATTGAATTGATGCGGCCTAACCAGTTGCTCATTTCTCCCCTACAACTTCCTATCATTAATGCGGAGTACATCTATCGCCTAAAAAGCAAACGTGTGATTGCGTTGGCAATGGAATATATTAAAGATGATTCCGGGTACTTCCCTATCGTTCGTATTATGAGCGAAATGGCGGGTATCAGCGCGATGCTAACCGCAGGAGAATTACTTTCCAATACCAGCGGCGGTGCGGGTGTATTATTAGGCGGTATATCAGGCGTACCAAGTGCAAAAGTCGTGATTCTGGGCGCGGGTATCGTAGCTGAATACGCCACGAGAACGGCCTTGGGCCTCGGTGCAGAAGTACGCATTTTTGACGATAATATTTATAAGCTCAAGCGTATCCAAAACCAGGTTGGGCGGCCACTATTTACCAGTTCATTGAATCCTGTTTATCTGGAAAGAGAACTGGTTTCTGCGGAGGTGGTCATTGGTGCCATGCACTCCGAAAGTGGCCGAACGCCCATTGTGGTGAATGAGACGATGGTAGAGAAAATGAAGGACGGTGCGGTGATTATCGACGTGAGTATCGATCAAGGTGGCTGCTTTGCTACCTCCAGGGTAACTTCCTTGGAGCACCCCACTTTCGTTAAGCATGGCGTCATTCACTATTGCGTGCCTAATATTGCTTCGCGGATTGCTCGAACGGCTTCCATTGCGACCAGTAATATTCTGACTCCTATCCTACTGCGTGCGGGTAATGTGCAGAGTATTGAGAAAGTGTTGTTTGGCAATCTTGGGTTGCGCCATGGGGTGTATACCTACAAAGGCAGCTTGACCAATGCTTATCTCGGACGCCGCTTCAATATCAAATCAACAGATTTGGACCTGTTGATTACGTCGGCCTTGTAAGCCGTACTTTATACACGCTCCCCAAAACCCAATCCCACCATTATGTCTGATAAGACCAGCTATTCTGACGTCATTCAAGAAGAGGATAAAATTCTGCGTCAGCGCCGTGCCAAAATTATGGGTGAAGACTTTGCTGATGCGCTTGATGATAACCGCTTTGGCTTAGCGCTTTCAGGTGGAGGAATTCGCTCTGCTACCATCAATCTAGGTATTCTCAAAACTTTACACAAGTTTGGCGTGCTCAAACAAGCGGATTATCTCAGTACCGTTTCTGGTGGTGGCTATACGGGAGCTTATATTCAAGCCACTACGCGTGAAGAAGGCCAGCAGGGTAAGCTCTTTGCGCAGGAACATATAGAATACATGCGTGCTCGTGGTGAATACCTGTTTCCAGGAACGGGTTGGGTGAAAATTTGGAACCAATTGACGCTGGTAGTAGCGTTTGTTGTCAGCTTTTTCATGAGCTTGGTTAGTCCGGCTATACTGGTTGCGTTGGTGCTCGGAACCTACTTTTTCTGTAGTTATTTTGACTTAATTGAAATTGATTTTACTACTGCTGTAACAAATCATATCGATTGGTTGATGCCGGAAATGCTATATGTAGGCATCGGTGTATTCGTGCTACACTATGTGTTCAATGTCGCCCAGATTTATCGCCTGGATGGGTCGAACTTGTTCAATCGACTGGAGACATTGGTTGTGGCTGGCATCCTGGTTACTTTCGGTTGGCCGCTCATCCAGAGTTTTCAATCCGTAAAAGCCCCGAATGCAGAGCAGCTGCTGTACTTCTTTGTCATTGGCTTTATTCTCATTCTATTGGGCTTGTTTACCAACCCCAATGCGACTAGTTTTCACCGCTTCTATCGCAAGCAGCTGGCCGATGCGTTTTTGCACTTTGCAATGCAGAACAAAAATATTCCTATCCAGGACCTGTGCAAGCCAGATAGTGATCGTCCGGAGGATTATATGGCACCCTACCCCTTGATTAATACTTGCTTAAATCTACAGTCAAGTAAGGATCCTAACTTTCAAGGCGCCAAGGCCAGTGATTATTTCTTGCTCTCTCCTTTATACTGCGGAGCGAAGCTAGTGGGCTACGTGCCTACGGCCGAAACTATTGGCTATCGCCAAATGACTTTACCTGCGGCAGTGACGATTTCCGCTGCTGCGGTGAACCCCGGTTTGGGTTCTTATTCCAATAAGATTCTGAGCATCTTCCTCACCATCTTCAATCTACGCCTGGGCTTTTGGACTTGGAATCCTATGCGGATTAAGACTACCTGGCCCGTTGTCTGGTGGCCTTTTTATTTCTTTTATGAGTTGTTAGGACGGATTGGAACGGATAAGAAAATGGTCAATATTAGTGATGGCGGTCACATTGAAAACTTGGGGGTAATGGAGCTGCTGCGCCGTAAGTGCAAACTTATTATCTCCGTAGATGCCGGGGCTGATCCGGATTTCGTCTTCTCGGATTTGGAAAACTTGGCGGTACGTGCCCGAAACGAATTAGGTATTGATATTCGTTTTCGTCCGGATCACGTGCCGGAAGATATCATGCGGGTAAATCCTAGTCATGGTTATTCCCAAAAACGGTTTGCGATAGCTGATTTATTCCTCCTCTGGGAAAAGGTGGAAAAGGATGGCAAGGAAGAGGTAGTACACTACCCCGGCGGGAAAAAGGTGGGCGTGTACATTTACGTAAAAAGTACGGTTACGGCCCCTACTGGACGGCCAAGTATTTCAGCCAAACAAGATCCACTCAAGTACGGTACCTACAAGTACAAGATCTATAACCCGGACTTTCCGCACGAATCCACTGCGGATCAGTTCTTTGATCCTATCCAGTGGGAATCTTACTTCCAGTTGGGGCAGTTTATTGCGGCGGATATGTTGGGCTGCGATAACCTCAATGATTTTGATGTAGAGCAGGCCTTTACCATCCCTCTGAATGACTTGTATCGTCATTTCGATGAGAACATGCAGCTCTTTGGAGCCGTTGCTTTACCAATGCCAAGCGCGCCACGAGGACGCTCGCTAGAAGAAATGGTGTTAGATGCCACAGCGCAGCAGGATGTAGAAATCGAGGGTACAGCTACGGAATACGAAATGTAAAAGAGAACTCCAAATCCAAGTAGGAAGTCATGCTGTATTGGAAGCCATTTTTGATTCGTACTACAAGTATTTGGTAATCGTCTGATAGAAAACAGACCTCTTAATGGATAGAGACTTACAAATCAGTTTAATCTATAAATCCTTGAAAGGAGAGCTCTCCGATCAAGAGCAACAGCAGTTGGATACCTGGCTGGAGCAGGATGCTGATCACCAAAAACTCAGGGATCAGCTTCAGCAAAAATGGGAAGTCAGCGAAGGGTATGAACCTCAAATAGAGATTGATGCTAAGGCAGATTTTCAGAAGCTGAGCGCTAGAATTAAGGAGCATAGTAAGACGACCGCTGCAGATGAAAAAGCCTTATCAGAGGGGCGAATAGTTTCCATGAACAGGCGCTGGTTATCCATTGCGGCTGGTTTGTTATTGGTGTTTTCCTTGGCGTGGTGGCGCTGGCCCGGTGGGGTTGATCCTGTAGAAATGTCCATTGTGATCACTGGAACTGGCGAAGAGCGTGAGTTGATATTGGCCGATGGCTCCACCGTGTGGCTCAACGAAAATAGTAAGCTAACTTTCCCGAATCAATTTCCGTCTAGTGGGCGTGAGGTACAACTGGAAGGAGAGGCTTTCTTTTCGGTAAAGAAAAACCCCGAAGCTCCATTCAAAATTCAAACAACAACAGTTGCTGAGATTAAGGTAGTGGGTACTTCTTTTCTGGTACAAGCCCCTATGGCAGCACAACAAGTCTTGGTAGAGGTAGCAAGTGGTACTGTTCGGCTTCAAAGCAGCACAGACCAGCAAGTGGTACTCAATGCTGGCGAACGAGGTACTTGGTCTGTAGCAGGAAATAAGGTACAAAAGAGTGAAACCGCTAACCCCAATAGCTACGCCTGGCAGACGGATGTACTCGTCTTTGATGAAACACCATTGTTGGAAGTAGCGAAGGACTTGGAGCAATACTTTAAAGTATCCATTAAGGTGCAGCGGAACCTGGGATCAACATGTGTAGTTTCTGGCTGTTTCCCGGAGCCCAACATGGATCATGTAATTGTTGCTATCACTCGAAGCCTGGGCCTAGAGTGGTCTACCGCAGGGGCAGATCGTTATCGGATTACTGGAAATGCTTGCAATTAAGTTGTACCATGAAATTAGGTGGATTACCCTAGTTACGTTCTTCCTCTTGAGTACCTATTCGCTCTCTGCCCAGCAATTGCTGGATCAGCCAATTACTTTCTCCGTTTCTAACGAATCACTATCCGGTACGCTGCTGCGTTTGAGCGAGCTTGCTGGTGGTGGGGTTTCCTTTAAAAGTCTGATCGTAACAGATTAGCGATCGCTTACACTAAACATTAAGAATCAACAACATCATTTGCGCCTCGGGGCAGATTTCCTACAAGGGGGCTTTCAGCCAGGAGCCTTGGAAGGCTTTGTGCAAACCGACTAAGTGGATGTTTATGCTTTGGCACCTGATATTGAAGAGTGGTTTTCCCGCTCCGATCTTCGAGCCAGAAGGCAATATACTTCCAACGTTAGTTTTCTGTTAAAACCCAATTAGGGCTAGGTAGAAATGGAAGTACTTTGCTTTTTTAGGGTATGAAAAATATCCTCACCCCACTCTTTTTTGTGTTCATATCCTACTTGCCATTAATCACATTCGCGCAAAGCGGCGAACTCACCATTACCGGTAAGATTCTTGATCAGGAAAATAATGAGCCCATCATTTTTGCCTCTGTTTATTTGAAAGGGCAAACTATTGGTACTACTTCTAATGAAGAGGGACGCTTTGTTTTCCATATTCCCAGTTCCGAGGCCTCCAGTACAATGGTGGTATCCAGTATCGGATATGGTTCTTTTGAGAAAAGAGCGAGCGACTTTGCAATTGGCGAAACGGTTTACTTGAGCACGGAAATTAGTGATCTGGCTGAGGTCGTTATCACTCCCGAGGATGGTAAAGAGCCTACGGCCAAGCAGATTGTGCGAAAGGCACATGCAGCAATTGGCGATAATTATCCTGACCAGCCTTACCTTCTGGAAGGTTTCATAAGAGACCTCCAAAAAGAGGATGAGCAATATGTGGAGTACCTGGAATGCGCTGCTAAATTCTACTACCGCTCCACTAGCGTAAAGCGTGATGCGAAAGTAGAATTGGTAGAAGTAAGAAATAGAAACATTGCGGAGAAAAATCCATGGAACGATCAGTGGGACCGGAAAAATTCAATTATTGACTTAATTGAGGACGACCCTATTCGCTATGATTATGGCCCCATCACAGGGAAGGGAGGCTGGAAATATGAAATAGAGGCGGTATTGCCGTACAACAATAGATATGTGTATAAAATAAAAGGGCGGGAGGCACCTTTTCAAACGTCCACCTTATACATAGATACCGAATCATTTGCGTTTGTTCGAATTGAACTAACTAGAGCTGCCCGTAACGGACGGTCTTGGAGAAGAAAATTGACCAATGGCCAGTTACAAGTCTACTACAATCTTATTCTTGAATACCAGGAATACAATGGTAAGATGTATCTGAAATACCAAAAGGAGGAAGACACTTGGGAGATATACGATACCCAAAAAACCAGTCAGTTACTGTTTACGCAAAATCCCAAGAAAGAACTGTTTATCAATAATATCGTTACCGACGGAGTCGATAGCTACCCCTTTCAGCAGAATATGGACAGTAGTAGCAGTATCGAAAGCCAGCAAGGTGAGTATAATGCCAAGTTTTGGTCGACTTACAACGCACCTGTGCAGACTCAGGAGATGAGTAAGATTGAGGAGTTCCTGAAGGAAGCGGAGCGGCAGTAGGTGAGAGTAGTTGGGGCTGTCTTAAAAGCCCTCTTCCAATGATTTTGTATTCGGCTCGATGATTTGTATCTTAGGAGAAAGCTAA
>JBCBWU010000154.1:0-16951 GCA_039816955.1 Bacteroidota bacterium | reverse complement strand
GCCGCCATCGCAGCAAGGGGGGCCGTAGCTTCGTGTGAACTAAAGTCGATTACTACATCCGCTGCTTCGATGGCGGCTCAACATAAAACGCCGCTAGTCATAGGTACTACCGGGCACGATGATGCGGAGCGAGTAGCAATCTTAGCCTACCAGGAACACCTTCCAATAGTTTGGGCAGGGAACTTTTCCTTAGGGGTTAATCTGTTATTCTTTTTAGCAGAACGAGTAGCCGCAACGCTCCCAATTAGCTATCATCCAGAGATTGTAGAAATGCACCACCGGATGAAAAAAGATGCTCCTAGTGGCACAGCCGAAAATCTAGTGGAGGCTATCCTGCGAGGAAGATCATGGTCGGCAGATACTGTAAAATACGGCCGCAGTGGCATCACCGGTGAGCGTCCCGATGAAGAAATTGGCGTACACGCCCTGCGCGGCGGTGAAGTAGTAGGCGAGCACAGCGTACACTTTGCCGGTCCCGGTGAGCGACTGGAACTCAAACACCAAGCCACCGACCGCCGCATCTTTGCCGAAGGGGCACTAGTGGCTGCTAGTTGGTTGCTAGATCAAAAGCCTGGACTGTATAATATGCAGGATGTATTGGGGTTAAAATGAAAGTGACAATGACCATTAAAGTGAACCACTTACGCTAAAAGCTTCGGCCGTCGTTAAAAGTGAAAATGGAATGCTTCACAGAGCCTGCATTGTGCACCTACCATTAAGCATCGCGTATTAAACATTGTACACTGTACACCTAACATCGTACATCGTACATTCAACATTGTGCATCAATCCATGACTCCTACTACCCGGCAACGCGGCAAACATCCTAACGATGATCAGCTCTTCTCTTCGCTATGGCAGGAGGTTTTGCGGGAAGCAGCAAACGATCATTCTTATTTACTCACCAGAGGATACGGGGCTAATTCAGCGCTGGAATTAGTGGGAAATCGCTACAAGTTGAATAAGCGCCAGCGGCAAGCCTTGCTACGCATCAGTGCCTCGGAACAAGAAGTTGCTACTCGGCAGGCGAAGGTCCTTAAAGTACAAGATTTGCGAGGCGCTACCGTGGCCATTGATGGATTCAACTTGCTCATTCTACTAGAGAATGCCTATTCCGGAGCCTACGTTTTTCATTGCCGGGATAACTGCTACCGCGATATTTCCAGCGTGCACGGTAGCTATAAGCACATTCGGCAAACTGCCGAAGCAATCGTTCTCGTAGGACAAGTGCTCCAGCAGTTAGGTGTGGCCTCGGTGTACTGGTACCTAGATCAACCGGTTTCAAATAGTGGGCGCCTGAAGGCATTTCTGCAAGAAAGTGCACAAGCGCATAATTGGAACTGGCAAGTTGAGTTGAGCTATGATCCCGATAAAGTGTTAGCAGATAGCAGCAATATCGTCATCACCTCTGATGGCTGGGTGTTAGATCAGGCGCAACGCTGGTTTAATCTGGGGAAGTTGTTGGTAGAGGATCATTTGTCGGCTATAAATATTGTTAGGGTCTAAGGCTCGACGAAAAATACTTTGGAGGTTCTCAACCATCTAACATCCGAACAATCAAACCACCACAGACACCAAGGGCACATAAGAAATAACTCAACCAATTCAACCAACTAAGGCCGACGTGCGCCTACGCTGTAGCTTCGAGCGCAAGCGTAAGGAGGCCGAACTAAATTCACCAATTCAACTAGTTCTTACCCATTCACCCTTAACACCTCCATTGGAGGCCGACTCGCCGCCCGATGCGCCTGCACACTGATCACAATAACAACCAGGATCAAAACGGCAAGGCCAGCACCTAGCACCACCCAAATCTGAGGCTGAATATGATAGGCAAAGCCAGTTAACCAACGAGAAGCTAAGAGCAAGGAAATAGGGATCGCTAACACAACTGCCAAAAGCAACAACAAGCCAAACTCCTGTTGAAAACGTAGGAGAATACTTCCTACTGAAGCGCCCAGGACTTTACGGATGCCAATCTCTTTTTGCCGGCGGTAAGCCAAAAACGCAACTACACCCGCTAAGCCCATCATAGCTAGAACAATGGCAATAATTCCCAGGATAGCCAACAGCTTACCAGAGCGTGCTTCTGATTCGTAAAGCTGATTTAGGCGATCTTCTAGGAAGTTGGGAACAAAAGGCCGTTCAGTTTCCACCGAGCTGTACGCGCTTTTTACGTCTTTTATCGTCTCACTCCAGTCTTGAGTATTAGCCCGCACCATCATTTCGTATACCCAAGGCGACTGGCGATAAATACTGATCAGCAATGATTGGTTGGGATATTTGAGACTGAAGTATTTGTAGTCGTCAATGATGCCATCTATGGTCTCGTGAACGCCGTAGCCGTACTCTTCGTTTTCCCATTCGGGTTCGGTGACTAGGATATCACCAATTAGTTCTTCTGGTGCTACACCTTTTATTTTGGCTAGTTTTTCGGCCGCAGTCCGATTGATTACGAAGATGCGTTCCTTTCCGGCCTCCAGTTTTTCACAGGCGGGACAGTCAAGCGCTAAAGTGCGTACCGCATCTAACCCAATGTACTGTTGGGTGCCATCGGAGAGGGTTACCTCCGTATCTTTCATTTTGTAGGTGAGCTGATTGTACATATCAGATCCGGGTACTCCACCTGCACCTACCGCTTGTACTTCGGGTATGGCACCAAGCTGCGTCTTGAGTTGTTCGTACTTTTCAGCACCGTCAATTTCAAAATAGAGCACATCTTCTTTGGTAAAGCCTAAGTCTCGTTGCTGTATGAACTGCATTTGTTGGTAAATGAAGTAGGTCATACTCAGCAAACCCACTACCAGAAAGAACTGGAGCGTGATAAGGCCGTTGCGAAAATTGAAGTAGCGCGAAACCAGCCGCTTTTCAGCGCCTTGACCAAAGAGATGCAGCGTTTTGCGCCAGCTGTATACCAAGGCGGGATACAGGCCGCTGATGAGGCCCGTTAGCATAAGAAGAAGGGTAAGCAATAACAAACTGGAGATGGAGAAAAGCTGGCCAGTAGGAATCTTACTCCCCATCAGTTCATTAAAGGCAGGTAGCGCAAAAGAGGTCAAGGTTAGAATAAACGGTAAGCACAGTAGCGCCAGTGCTACTGCTTCCAACAGGAGTTGCCCCGCCACATCTTGCGAGCGAGCACCAAGCACTTTGCGCATACCGATTTCCCGCTGCCGGTCCGCGTACATAGCCACCGAAAGGTTGGTATAGTTGGTCCAAATGATGAGTAGAATGATCAGTGCTACAATGGCAAAAGTGGAGAGGTAATTCTTATTCGCGACCTCCTTGATTTCGTAGAGCATATCGTCTGTGAAGTGAATATCCGCCAGCGATACAGCTTGAATGCCTTTGGATAACACATCTTCCGTATAGCCGGGATAAAATAGGTCTACATCAGCATTGAGTTGCTGCATGAACTGTTCGATATCATTTTTCTCGTCCAGTTGGATATAGGTATAGGCGGCCCAACTAGGAATATCCTTTTGGAGCAGAATTAGTTCAAAGTCGAAATGGGAATTAGCGGGCGCATCTTCAACAACGGCTTTGATGATAAAGGGCTCATCCATAATACGGACTTCCTTGCCCAGGATACGGCGCTTAGCCCAATCCTCACCAAACCAACGTTCACTCAAGCTTTCCGATAGGATAAGGCTGGAATAGTCAGCAAGCGCATCACCAGGATCTCCCAGTAGAAAACGTTGTGGAAACAGATCATGTAAGTCCGTTCCTGTATTGGTAAACAAGATGTTTTCCAACTCAAACTGCTGTTCATCAAGATTGGCAAAGAATCTACCGCCGCCACCAATAGCTGTTTGCGTAGGCACAAAGTGGCAAGCTTTCTCTACTGCCGGATAATTTTTCAAGTGGCGGAGCAAGTTCATTTGATCATCCCCTTCTGAATTATAATAGCCGGGGAACTTCATGCAGGTGTATACCTGGTCGCGGTAATGATTGACCAGTCGGTAGGTCCGCTCATACTTCGGGACCATTTTGTCGAAAGTATACTCATAGTTCAAGTACAAGCTTATGAGCACAATGGCGCTTACCCCCACGATGAGCCCAACGGCATTGATGAAGGTGAAGCGTTTGTGGTGGAGAATGTTGCGGAGGGCTATTTTAATACGATGGTCGAGCATTGGTACAAACTGTTTTACCCGTGAGTATTTCTCAAAGGCGTAGGGCTTGAAAAAGGTAAAAACGTCGGTGATATATTGCTGGCGCGCTTGTTGGGGCCCCAGGCTTTGGTAGCGGTGATAGAAGGCTTCTTCTAGATCACCCTGGATTTCTTCCAGCAGGGCCTCGTCGCAAAACCAGTCTAGAAACCGGCTGGCCCAGCGTGGTGGTTGTGGTTTATTCATGACAAGCGTGGAATTCGTGACCACAACTTCTGTCGAGAGGCTTTGATTTCTGCGAGTGCTTGTTCCCCTACTCCCGTAACGGTAAAGATGCGTTTGCGGCGCCCACCTCGTTCACTAGTAGCACCACCTAATTGACTACTGATGAGCCCTTTCTTCTCCAAGCGGGAGAGAACGGTGTGTACTGCACTGATAGAGATCGTTTTGCCCATATGTTCCCGGTAGGCTTCACTAACGGAAAATCCGTAGGCATCTTCGTTCATGGCTAGAACAAGTAGGAGTATGGTTTCTTCTAAGGTTCCCAGGCTGTGCATTTCTTTAATATTTGTAGAATAACTAAGTGCGAAGTACGTCTATTTGTTCAATATTTGTAGAAAAAAGGCCTGTTTTCATACTAGGATACCTTTTGGTTGAATTTGTTGAAATTTTTTTTGGGAAAAAGCAACTTGATTAAAGTGTTGATTATCAGTTGTTTGATTGTAAATATTTTGGGTTTTTGATTTTTGTTTTTTGCTGCGCAAAATGACTGCGCACTTCTTCTTGCTTCTTTGTAGTGTTCAAAGGAACTAAAGAAAAGTGCAGCTGGTTAGATGGGATGAGCATGATAAATGCGATTAAAGAACCAGACGCGCTACAATTGACATGCTGTAAATAGCAAGGCAACTCATGTGTAGTTGCCCAACCTATTATCAAGATACGTCCAGGCTGTGAGAGTTGACCGTTACTTCGCTACCATCGATTATAAGCCGGTTACTCAATTTTCTCCTGGACAAATTTACCAAGGCAGTGAGGATTGCGGATACTTCGTTTGTTTCACGGAACTGGGGGTGTGGGTGCCGAATCCCACCGGGGTTGCCCTGATGTGCCAAGAGCCATCAGCTTAGCCCCGTAGTTTAACTAGATAGAACACCAGTATAATCAAAACCGCTTCCATTTTTCTCCTTGGTTCTTTGAAGAATAACTGCTTAGATGTTTTGGGAGGAGGCCCACACTGAAGGAAACTTCGGTCAGGAAATGTATTGCCTCCTCCCAGCGTCCAGAGCAGAAAAGATAATGTGGGCTTTGCCACCTATTTCATACAAGATTAATGATGATAGCGGGCAAACTTCACAGTACTCAGTAAACACTAGTACAAAGGCTACCAATACTTTTTACTGTGAACTTCAAAATGAAAAGATACCGAATTACAGAAGAGCTAATTTGAAGTTCACCTTAACCCTATTTTCTCATTTGCAACGCCTGGCGTTGTGCAAAATGTAGTGACATGAAATTCAACAAGCGTAAAACTCGTTCCACCTTTTCTACCGGAATTTTAGCGGGTCGCAAAACGAATGCTGCTGGTCGTTATACGCCCGAACAGGCATTACGTCGGGTCACTATGGCCAACCTCCTGTGGGAAAGCACTTACTACCAGTCTGCTGATGAAATCATGCGGCAGATCGAAGATTTAATACCACAAGTATCAAGTGAGGTGATTGCAAAATTAGCGCTGGAAACGCGCTTTGAGCAACGCCTACGGCATACGCCGCTTTATTTGGCGTTAATGCTACATAAGTACCACGGTGGAACTGGCGTAGCTGATCTTTTAGCCAAGATCTGCACTCGCCCAGATATGACCATCGATACCTTGGCGATGTTGCCAATCGTATTCAAGCGTGATGCTATCAAGCCAATTCCAAAGGCAGTTAAGAAGGGCTTGGCGAAGGCTTTTGATCAGTACGATGCTTATCAAATTGCCAAGTACAAGCGTACTGGTCACGCAGTGAGCTTAGTCGATGTGGTGAACCTGGTTCGTCCGGTTCCAACCCAAGCCAACGCTGCTGCTTTGCAAGCGCTGGTGCGTAACGAATCTCTGGTGGCAGACACCTGGGAAACCAATTTGTCGGCTGGTGAGGACAAGAAGGCAACCTTCACACGCTTGATCCAAGAAGACAAGCTGGGAGCATTGGCCTTGCTGCGCAACTTACGCGGAATGTTGGATGCAGGTGTACGCCGTCAAGTCATCCGCCAAGGTTTGTGGCAGGTTAATTCAAAGTGGTTAACCCCATTGAACTTCCTGGCTGCTCAACGTAACGTCCCACGCTTTACAGCGGATTTGGAAGCCTTGATGGAGCGTTCGTTTGCTACGCAAAAGATCAAGGGTACTACCATCCTAGCGGTGGACGTATCCGGAAGCATGGGAGCATTGACTGCTCGCACCAGCGGATTCTCTCGTATGGATTTGGCTTTTGCTTTGGCAGCCTTGGCAGGCTATATGTTTGAGGACTTGATCCTCGTTTTCACTGCCGGAAATGACCGTACTCGTACTGGTAAGCACACCGTATGGGCCAACGGTAAAGGCTTCGGCATCTTCAACGACTACCGTACCATCTATAGCCAATTAGGAGGTGGTGGAATCTTCACACACCAGTTGTGTGAGTGGTTGAAGACTGAAGGTCTGGCTAGTGAGGCTGATCGTCTGGTTGTCTTATCAGATAGCCAGGATATTGATGCCGCTTACGGTAAGAAAGTGGTAGCAGATACTGCACCATATAAGACTTCTTACATCATTGATATCTCCACTCATACCCACGGTATAAAAACCGGTAACTGGACGGCGGAGATCAATGGTTGGTCTGATCGTTTGTTCCACTACATTGCGGAAGTGGAAAAGGAAGATTAAGGATTAGCTAAAAGCTAAAATTTATCTTTCAATAGTCCCATCGGATGATTTCATTCGGTGGGATTTTTTATGTCCTCCCTATTTTTTTTGCTGGCGGCGCAACATTTTCAAAAAGCTAAACGTTGATATATCAATAATTGACACAAGAAATGAATGATCTGGCCTTAGAAGATGTCTATGTATACTTACTAGAACGTACGATCCGGGAGATCAAACGAGACTTTAATCGTCGTTTGAAGGCAGCCTTTCCGGGCCTTACTATTACCTCCGATCAGTGGGTAATTCTGAAGCGGATCAGTGAACGCGAATCGTTAAATCAACGAGAAGTAGCTGCGGTAACCGGTAAAGATCCAGCCTCCATAACCCGTACGCTTGATTTGTTGGCCAAGAAAAACTGGGTAGAGCGGCAAGATGTACCAGGCGACCGCCGTGCCTATCAAGTGGTTTTGACTGCAGAAGGGCAGGAGCTGGTGGAACAGCTTATCCCGCTAGCTCAAGCTACGCGCGAAGCAGGCCTGGCAAATGTGACAGCAGAGGAATTTGAATCGCTGAAAACAGTCTTAAATAAAATCTACTCCAATGTGAGTTAAGTTTTTTTGCCCATAAAATTGATATATCAACTATTGATAAAACAATTTATTAACCACAAATACCTTTACGATGAAATCATTAATGTTCTTTTTTCTAGCAGCTTTCCTTGGTTTTAATGTACACGCCCAGGATAGTAACGACCTGGCAGCTATCGAGCAAGCCGTACGAGACTTTGCCTCTGCTGGTGACCAGCAAAATGTAGAAAAACTGGAGACGGTCTTGCATCCACAGTTTCGTGCCGTTGTCAATCGACTATTCGGGAGTGAGGAGGTGAGCTTGATGGATAAGGCTGTTTATCTACAACTCATTGAGGCCGGTAAGATTGGTGGTGATGAACGTTCTGTGCACATTCTTCAGCTGGAAGTAGTAGGGAATAACGCTAGCGTGCGAGCAGTCTTAGATGGTAAAGCTATGCATTTCACCACTTTTATGTCATTGGTGAAAAACACAGATGGTAGCTGGCAGGTCATTGGTGACTTTCCGCATATCCAGAAAGTCTAGCTCTTAATTACTGGGACAGTAGAAGTACTTTTCTTCACTGTCCCTTCTTCTCAGTGTCTAAACGCTCCCCTCTTTCCTACTGGATTTTCCGCCTCGTCAGTCGTCAAATATCTAAGAATTCATGGACCCTGTTTTTCCCATAAATCAGGGATGACGCCGCATTGTTTTGGTTGCATTTTTGCGCATCAATTCAAAAATACGCTAAAACCAAAATGATGCTTAAAGCCCCAACCACTCTCCTTTGTGGCCTCCTCTTGTTATGCGCTATCACCTCTTCTGCCGCCACCGTCACCTGGCGTGGTGGTAATGGCGTATGGGACGATCCTTCCATGTGGGACTCCGGTGCCGTTCCTGCCGCTACTGATGATGTGATATTGGCAGATGGTAGCATTAGTATGTATAGCAATGCTAGTGCACGTTCCATTCTGATCGAGTCTTCCGCTACTTTTATTTTGACTGAGTCTACTCAGTTTACCATATTACCAACAACTGCGGTCGATATCCCCGTTGAAGTTAGAGGCAAAGTAAACGTTGCCGGCCGCTTGCGCGTACTCAACCAATTAGGTTTTACCGACTACGAGTATATCACAATATTCAACGGCGTCTGGCAAACCGAACCAGGCGGAGAAGTACTGCTGGACGGCGGTGGCTTGCACCTTGCGGATACCAATGGAAGTTTCAACAACCGAGGTTACCTATGGATGGAGAGAACAAGTAACAGCTTTTTTCGCTCCCTATCCGTTACCGGAATTTTCATCAACGACTCAAGTGGGCAAGTAGATATTATTGCGAATCCTCCGCAAAGTTTTATTAGTGCCGTAGTCTACATTTCACCCGTTGGTCAGTTGGTCAATCATGGCGTGCTGGAGGTGGAAACTAGCGGAGGTGAGGAACTAGTGAACGAAAACCGTCTGGATAATTGGGGCCAACTGAATCTACACGGACTTAACCTCAGAAATAAGGATGGTGCGGATCTAACCAACCGTCACCGCGGCCAAATTCGTATTCAGAACTTAACCCCAATAGGATTCAACTTCATCAACGAAGAAGGTGCTCATGTTATCAATCACGGGCATGTTTATATTGGAAATAATGCTAATGCTGCCGCTGCGGTCTTAAATAATGGTCGTTTTGATAATCGCTCCAGCGGATACGTTCGACTTTACGGTCAATATTCCTATCAACAAATTCGCATTGATGCTGCTGGGGAATGGTATAACCACGGCTACCTTAACTGTGGTAACAGAACCTCAGATGATCAACAGGCAATTTGGAACAAAGGGGATTTTCACAACCACGCTGGCGGCCGGGTGAGAGTACAGGGTACGCATCAGGAAAGTGCGCTAAAAAATACCGGCTACTTCTTGAATGAGGGCTACTTCGATGCTAATGCGGTGATCGACAACCAAAATTTAGTAGAAAATGCAAACTGCGGTGAGGTGAAGGCCCGTGCGGGTATCACCAATACCAGTGTTTGGCTAAACGATGGTTGGCTACGCTACACTGGTAGAAACCCCTTCAGCAATAGCGGCTACTTCCAACATACAGGATTGATTGAAGACCCGAATAATAATATTGACCCTAACGATATTGTCAACGACGGGGTTCTAGCTCAGACGAAGACTCAGCCTGTCTTCGTTGGGGAAAACCCCAACTTTCTGGTACTCGGGGAATGGTGGCAAGTAGCTACCGATGGCATGGTCTACCACGAGCCAGAAGGAGAGGAAATTGGGGAATGTGATCCTAACACGAATATTTTCAATGCCTGGCCCATCGCGGAAGGTCTAGGCGAAGTATACTTTCTGGTAGAGGCAACCAATGGTAACTGTGCTACCTGGTTTAAGGTAGAAATTGATGGAGAAATCACAGAGGCACCTCGGCCCTTTACAGCGGATACCAGCTTACCAACGCCTGCCTACGACCTGCGCGTTTATCCCAATCCCACTACCGATCAAATTCGGCTATCTATACCCCTACAGGAAGAAGGTGCGGCGCATAGTTGGAGCCTTTATAACCTTCAAGGTCAGCTCCTGAGCCAAGGTGTATTCACCGAGGAAACTAGTACGACTGTAGATCTTTCAACACTACCTCCAGCTAATTATCTATTACGCTTGCAAGATATAGAAGGGCGTCACCTGAGCAGTGAGTCTATCATCAAGCAGTAGCCCTGCCCCTTTATTCACTCTTTTCAGCACACACAGATCATGTTTAAAATGCGTTTCACCCTATTCCTACTTCTATTTGCACTCAGTTTTTCGGTCCACAGCGCTACCTGGATTGGTGGTGATGGCGATTGGGAAGATCCTAATAATTGGGATACAGCGAACGCTTGGTGAAACAGTAGGGTAGAGAAACACCGTAAAACGAATTGAGAAACACCGGAATGAGATAGCGATTTTTGTTATTCAAACCACCTTGAGTTACCGCTAGAGGAGAGTCAAAACACCATTGTGCGGGCTCTCCTCTAGCCTTTTACGGGTCTTTTTTAAATAATTTTAACTTTTTCTTTAGAGTTGTAATTGGTTGTAAATGATTTAGTTAGGTGGTTTTTGGTGGTGTTTTGTTCGTTAAAAATTCAATTTGGATATACTTTGCTTAGCCAAGTGGCGTTTTATTTCCCGAACACTGAGAGCAACACATCATCATCCATCTCTATGAAGTGAGTCTTCTACCACTTTTTTTGCCGTAAGGCTTGTTTTACCCCCCCCAGTTTTATCAAGGCTATTGTTATAAAGAGCTACCTGTATCGTAGCCTATCAGTAGCACATACTCCAGTTAATACGATTCATTTTCAACACTTTTAGTCAGTTTTTTCGCTGGCTTTAGAACAACCATTTAATGGCTTATCCCACTTGGGGTGAGTCTCCACTTCATTCAAACCTCTTACGTTTTATGAATCCGCAAAATCCTCAGAATTCTCAGAATTCAACAAGTTCGAAGAAAGCACCGATAGGATTAATTGCAGCCGTTGTTGTACTGGCCCTTGCGCTGATCGGTACCCTGATTTGGGGAGCCAATACTTCCAGCGAAGTAGATAAGCTCCAGACACAAAAAATGGCGGTGGAAGCATCATTGGATGATATGACCGAACTGCGGGATGAACTCGCTACGGAAGTAGAAACCATGATGACGGAGTATGATGCACTGGCTTCGGAAAATAGCCGTTTGAACGGTGAATTGGGCGAATCACGAGATGCCCTGAGCCAGGCTCAATCAGCAGTAAGCCGCGCTAAGCGTAATGCTGCTAACGAAATGAAAGCACTGCGTGTACAGATTGAAGAACTACAGCAAGCGAAAGCTAGTTTGCAGTCGAATATGGAAATGATGCTTGCCCAGAACGATTCTTTGAAGATGCAAATTGGCGTCCTGGAAGGTGATCTGGCCATGGCCACGGAAGCTAATAATACACTAATGGTGGAAAACGAGGAGAAGAGCTCGCAAATCAATAACCTTACGTACGAGAGCTTCAAGGCCACCGCTTTCCAGGTGTCACCAGAAGTAAAGCGTGGAAACGCTACCTCTAAGTCGGGTCGTGCACGCCGCATTACGGCTAGCTTTGATTTGGAAAACGTACCTGCTGATTTCCACGGTACCCGGCCCATCTACGTAGTAATTACAGACCAGTCAGGGGTACCTATCCCACGTACGGATTACATCCAGACAACCATTCGCCCTTGGAACGGTGAACCACACGATATCATGGCTGTTGAGGCTCGCGAAGAAGAATTAGCAGCGTCTCAGACCCTAACTTTTTCGCACGAGTTGGAGAACAAGCTTGATGCTGGTAACTATACCTTAAGTGCTTACACCGACATTGGCTTTCTTGGTTCATCAACTTTCCGCCTACGCTAAATTATACCGCTTACGAAGTGGTTTAGCTGCGCTGCTCCTGCGGGGTGGGCCTCGCCAAACGACTTCACGCGAGTATATACTCGTAGCGAAGATGGTTTGGATTCCCAAACCACTTCGGCTTCGGTATAGAAGAATAATCAATTGTTGACTTAAAGCAATTCTGCAAAACAGAAGCAGCCTTGTGAAGTCTTCAGTAGAGAGTAGGAAGTATAAGGAAGAGAGATTTTCTCCTTTTACTTTCTACCTTCTACTAAGTAAGGTTTTCTAATTATTGCCTTCCCCCGCGATCACAATTGGGAAAACCTTATTTAAAATAACTCCAAAAAACCACCATCAGGTAGAGGGCATAATCAAATGATTTGACCCTCTCCCTAAAAGTGGAACAGTTTTATACCCTTTACATTTCCTACAAGAACGAAGCGAGACCAACTTTCGTCAAGCAATATTAGACCTACCGGCCGAAGCGACTTTCGCTTTGGCCATTTTTGTATTCCTAATGCTTTTCTTTGGGTTGTCAACAACTATAGAGACGCATTGTAATGCGTCTTTACAGCACTGGCCGGCATCGTTTATTCATGAAGTTTGAATATGCATGGTATTGTTGTCGGTTCTCGTCCGAATCTTTCTAGCTTTGCCAGCGATATTTTGCCCTAACCACCTGCCTACTAACCATAGGCTTAAATGCTGAGTGTTTTACTATGGAACGCTTAAGTATCTTCGATATCTACAAAATCGGCGTTGGCCCATCCAGTTCGCATACCCTGGGGCCTTGGAACGCTGCTTTGCAATTCATCAATGCTCTTTGGGGGCTTCAGCTCCAGCCCGATGAGGTGGTGGTGCATCTGTATGGATCCTTATCCAAAACCGGTGTTGGCCACGCTACTGATTTAGCGGTTCAGCTGGGCTTAGAGGGCTGTGATCCTGTCACCATTGATACCGCCGAAATTCCGATCCGCATTGAACGTATTCGTGCGCAAGAGGAGATTCTAATTCATCAGCAGCGGATCAAATTTGTGCCCCGTCAGCACATTGTATTTCATTCTTTTGCTAAGCCGGAGCATCCCAATACGCTCAGTTTTCAAGCCTACCGGGAAGGGGAGTTGCTGCTAGAGCAGACCTACTACTCATTGGGTGGCGGCTTTATAGAGCAGGAAGGAGTAAGTGCCTCAACTGTTCAGTCCGTACAATTACCTTTTCCAATTGACAAAGGAGAAGAGCTTTTGCGTCATGCTGACCAACAAGGTGCCAGCATCTCTGAAGTCGTTTGGGCCAATGAATTACGCTTCCGGGAATACCCGGAGGTGAAAGAACAAATCGACAGCATTTTCCAAACCATGCTGGAATGTGTGTATCGTGGAATCACTACCGAAGGTACTTTGCCTGGGGGACTCAATGTGAAGCGGCGCGCCGCAAAACTGAACCAGAATCTATTGGGCCAGCGCAACTTTGTTTCGCTAAAAGAATGGCTGGAATTGGTTGGTCAGACCAAACGCGACTTTAAAAACGTCAACCAGTGGGTGAGCTGTTTTGCCTTAGCAGTAAACGAAGAAAACGCTGCTTTGGGGCGAGTAGTCACTTCACCCACCAACGGTGCGGCGGGCGTGATACCAGCGGTGTTACTCTACATGTACTTCTTCTGCGATCATCAAGATCTTGATGCTATAGAGCGCTTCTTATTGACCTCCGGTGAAATTGGCTGCCTCTTCAAAAAAGGGGCTACTATTTCCGCAGCAGTGGGAGGTTGTCAGGCGGAGATAGGAGTGTCTTCCGCCATGGCTGCCGGTGGGCTCACCGAGATTTTAGGTGGAACACCACGTCAAGTCCTATCCGCTGCCGAAATTGCTATGGAACACCACCTGGGCCTCACTTGCGATCCTATTGGAGGGCTAGTACAAGTACCCTGCATAGAACGCAATGCCATGGGGGCTATGAAGGCGATTACTGCCGCTCATTTGGCCCTGGCCACTAATCCTGAAGACTGCCTGGTCAATTTTGATGTAATCGTAAAAACCATGTGGGATACCGCTCAGGATATGAACCACAAGTACAAGGAGACTTCGGAGGGAGGCTTGGCCTTCAACCTGCCGGTGGTATTGCCCAGTTGTTAATTTTAGAGACGTATTGCAAAGCGTCTCTACTAGTACCAAAACTCCAAAATACGTGCCATGCGCTTCAGGTTAGGAATGGTGTCAATGTATTCGGTGAGTTTATCCCAGTCATCGGAAAAATCAAGCTGGTAATCTTCGTGCAGTTTGTAGATCAGTTTCTGCAGCTTCTCTGCGCGTTTAATGATGTAAGTATCAAGGGTACGCGATTTTTGGTGACCAAAACGCTTAAGCTGACCGGCTAGTAAATCCAGGCTGTAATTGAGCATAAAAAGATTAAGCTCGATCTCCCCGTAACGATCTTTCGTAGTTTTTACGTGGCGATTAATCCCTCCGCTGATGGCCCTGAGGTCAAGCAGTAGATAGCCCGGACTATAGAAGTATGCCGCTGACTTTTTCAAAATGTCCTCAATTTCTTGACGCAGGTCTGCCCGTCTTTCTTCGGGGCTATCGGCGTCCTCTAGCAATTCGTAGCTAAGTCGATCTACCAGGGCTGGATCTTTGGGAATTAGACGAAACAGTAACTTGTCTTTTTCTTTTTCCGATAGGTCGGAAATAGCATCTTTGAGTTCGTCGCTAAGTTTAATTCGAGCTTTTCGTGGCATGGGGTAAAGATAAGGCAGACCTTCTTAGGTATTCTGCTCTCTGCGATTACTTTTTGATGAACTTAGGTTTCAGCCTAATTTAGCTTGTAATATTGTCCGTTCCTCAATTTCGTTTCGCTAGTAGAGACTTTTCCTTGCTATGCAGGCAAGGGTTCAAATTGGACGAGCATAAACTCTAATAGGGATTCTACTGCAACAATGGCCTTGGGTGAGGCCTGTACTCGTACAATACGATCACTATCCTCCAGATCAAGGCTTATTTTACAGTTTGGTACTTCCTTTTCAATAATCTGCTTGATTTCCTGAGCCAGCTGTTCATTGATCAAGTCAGTCTTGTAGACCTCAATCATGGTTCTTGGGTTGTTCCAGTTGTGGAATCATTTTGCCTGTCACGTAGAAAGTTCCGAAAGGAATAAAGCTTAGGACAATGGCCAGTAGACTCTTTCCTATCGGCCAATCCAATTCCACTTGGTTTTGGATAATACCCAGGATATATAATAAGAAAAGGGCGCCATGTACTGGACCAATGATACTTGAAAACTGTGGTTGCTGTGCCCAGTACTTTAAAGGCACACCTACAAAAACGAGCAATATGAGACTCAGGCCCTCAAGTAAGGCAACCAAACGAAATCTTTTTAGTGAGTTCATATTAAAAGCGAATTAGAGGGCGCTGCGCAAGTGGACTAAATGGCCATGGAATGAAAATAATGATAAGGATCACTGCACAGCCAAACCACAGCCAGATAGCGCGGTGTTTTTCAGCCGCAGTATCCAACTTCTTAGCCTTTGAACTTCCGACTGTGATAAATACCACAGCTGCTGTCATGCCGAGAAAGTGCAATACACTAAAGAAGCTTACCGCCAGGGTGCTAATTTGAGCTGCAGGGTTTTGTAAGAAGACTCGTATCAAAGGACTTTCGGCATAAAGCAAAAAGCCAATCAGTAATTGCAGGTGAGCAAAACCGGATGAGGCACTTCTCAACACATTGGCAATGCGATCAAACGCCTTGTTTTGTAGGTAAGCCCAACCACAGTAGGCAATAGCCAAAATGGGTAACACTAAGACAAACCAACGAATCAGGGAGTGAAATGATAAATACCAATAGTACAAGGTAGATGGTGGTTAGTTCTTCTGTAAAAAATGAACGAGTGTAAATCTACCAGCCTTAGCACGGGAATGTTTGTCATTTCCCATCCCATTCTTACCAAAATCAATCTTTACGAAAAGAGGATGGGGAGCTTCCCGTATAACGATGAAAGAAACGCGAGAAATAGGCGGGTTCCTCAAATCCTAAGGCGTATCCAATTTGAGTGACAGTCTTAGTAGTATAGAGAAGTAGGTGCTTCGCTGTGGTCAGTTTGCGAGCGGTGATCCAATCCGTAGTGGTTTGCCCGGTATGAGCGCGTAGCACTTTATTGAGATGATTAACACTGACACATAGTTTTTGGGCCAAATTTTTGGGCTTCAAGTCTGGAATAGGTTCATCACATAACAGTTGCTTGAAGCTCACAATTAGTTGCTCGTGACTATAGGGTTGACGGTAGGAAGTTTGATGCCGAAAAAGATAAAGCTCGGTCAACAGAGCAACTAAATGGTGTGTCACAACGGCCTGCGAGCTTGGGTGTTTGCGATCTCCAAAACTATGCAGCCGTGTCAGAGTAGCTTTGAATAAAGTGAATAAGTGATCCTCAAGCTTAAAGTGTGGAAGATGATTCGGACTCAAAAGCTGACTATATGGTAATGAGCCACGAGAAAAAGTGCTTTCCTGGAGGGTGTGATCGGAGAAGGTACCCATGAAACCCTGACTGTGGGGGTGAATCTTTTGGAAACCATTGAGCTGACTAGCTGGAGTTATGATCAGGTGCTGTGGTCCGAAAGAGAAAAGTTGCTCGTCAATTGAAATCTGTATTTCCCCTGATTCGATTAAAATGATGCCGTGGTGCGTATTTCTAAAAGGCGGGTTGGGTAAACTTAAGAACGGCAGTATTTCTTGTATTCGGAAGAGATTGAAAGAATTGGTGATTTGCTGGCTAATAGGATTGCCCGCTTGTAAAAACAACTGACCTACGTCTGGAGGACTAAGAATTGTAATTTCGGACATTTTCCAAATAGAAGGTGATAGCCAGCAATTTGCTTAAAGCTGAACCACGAAGTATCAGGGAAAAGTAAAAGCTAATGCTAGGAACCAGAAATGGGACTAAGCAATGAACTGATTTAAACTTTTGTGGTGTTGATGAGCCTGAGCCATTGTGGGTTCTGGCGAAGAGGCTTTCCGAGTG
>JBCBWU010000153.1:0-17033 GCA_039816955.1 Bacteroidota bacterium | reverse complement strand
CATCTTAACACCGTACATCTTAACACCGTACATTAACTACCTTTAAACACTGCCTCCCGCCGTTCCAAGAACGATTTCAAGCCTTCGGCCGCATCTTCGGTTTGCATCAATTTACGGGCAACGGGCAGCAGGTTTTGCATGGCCTTTTCGGGCCCTTCTTCCATCGATTCTTGTACGCTAACGATAGTCGCTTGCACTGCCAGGGGAGCTTGCTTCGCAATGGTTTCCGCAATAGCTAAGGCGCGATCAAAAGGATCTCCTGGGGTCATTTCTTGTACTAGACCGATGCGCAGAGCTTCTTCCGCAGAGAAGAGATCGCCAGTGAGAAGGTAGCGCATAGCATTTCCGTAGCCACAGCGTTGTACCATGCGGACCGTGGCGCCACCAAAAGGAATAAAGCCGCGCTTAATTTCGATCTGTCCAAAGCGAGTATCCGCTCCTGCTACCGCAATATCAGCTGCCAGTAAGGTTTCAATACCAATGGTCAGGCAATAACCCTTGACCGCAAAAACGATCGGTTTGGTCCGCTTGCGCCCAACCGTTTGGGCAGGGTCCACCAAGTTTTCTGCGAAGAGGCTCTCCCCATTCATTACCGCCGGACCTACATCGCCTAAATCCAAGCCAGAGGTAAAATGCTCACCCGAAGCGTGGACTAGGCCGCACCAAAGATTCGGATCATCTTCTAGCTGGGTATATGCTTCTGCTAGCTCGGTCAGCATTTGCCGACTAAAGGCATTCATCTTTTCTGGGCGATTCAACTTGATGAGTAGCAGGTGGTTTCTTACTTGGGTATCAATCAGTGACATAGGACATTCCGTTTTAAAGCTTGGAAGATAGGGAGATTAGTTGGGTTCGTTCACCTTTGCACAGGCTCCGGCAGACAAAGTGAATTTAGTTGGATTGGTTGAGTTAGTTGGTTTGAATAGATTCGTTCAACTAGCATATGTACGTAGCGACGCGATTCATCGCGTCGAGAAACGCAATCCGTTTATGCCCCACGGTGTCGTTGGTTGTTTTACCTAAGCGGTATATGATGAAAAAATAGGGAAACTCAGATAACCCCTTCTCATAAATTTAGGTAACCTAAGGTGCCTTGGTGGTTAAAATGATTAAAGTGTATTAATCTCTTTATGCCCTTCTATGCCTGAAATGGTTCAAAAAATGCAGTTGCTTCTGCTAGTCGCAAACCATCAAGACTTCCGCTACCTTTGCCCCTCACCCAGATCTGAAACAAATGTCTACGCCAAATTTAAGCTACCCGCTTGGCCCGTTTAGCCCTTCCAATAATGCGAGTTCAGCTCAGCGGCAAAAATGGATGCAGACGATTGCTCAATTTCCAACCCAGATGAGAGCAGCCGTTGCTGGATTAAACGAGGAAGAACTGCAATGGCGCTACCGCCCACAAGGTTGGACTATTCGGCAGGTGGTTCACCATTGTGCGGACAGCCACTTGAATGCTTATACGCGGTTCAAATTGGCTTTAACCGAAGAGAACCCCACTATTAAGCCTTATGAGGAAGCACGCTGGGCGAAATTACCCGATAGCAAATTGCCACTTGAGCCTTCGTTCCAGCTCTTGGAGGGTTTACATCACCGTTGGTATACGCTCCTGCAAAGTATGACGGACGCGGAGTTTGAACGTACCTTCTCTCACCCCGAACATGGGACCTTATTTAGCCTAAGTCTGACTTTAGAGAATTATGATTGGCACTGTCGCCATCACGAAGCCCATATTCATCAGGCTTGCACACATCGTTTTTCAGAATAGACTCTATCTTTACGAAATGGAAGCTCAGGCTACATTTATGGAAGCCCTGCAACAGGCATTGGAGGGACAACAGCTCCAAAAACTGACCCTCAGTAAACCACGTTCGCGGCAAGCGGAGTGGACCAATGTGTATGCCCGCCCGGTTTTACTCAAAGAGATCTATCATCTTTCCTGCACGTTACGCTTCAAAACACGGGACGAAACCAAAAATTTTCTTCCGGATATAGCAATAAAGCAATTCGGAGAATGGCTTACGGAGTATTTTAGACAAGCGGATCTCTTTACTACAGAGGAGCATCTGAGTTTGGCCATTAATAAAAAAGGGAAGGGGCGCTTATTGCGCAAGAAAGTGGCCACCCAGCCTAAAGCGTCGTTGGCGCATGATCAACAAAAACAACGTCCATTAAGTGAGCGTCCGCGTCCTTACCTTACGGCTCTAGGAATAGCGGGTACGGATGGTCAAATCTTGAAACAAGGTCGCCGAAAGTTCCGACAGATCAACAAATACATCGAACTGATTGGGCATTTACTGGCGTCGCAACCCTTATCGGAAGGTGCTCATATAGTAGACATGGGCTCCGGAAAGGGATATCTCACTTTTGCCTTGTACGATTACTTGGTGAACGAAAAGAAAGTACCTGTAAAAGTAACCGGCGTTGAGCTACGGCCGGGCTTGGTGGAGAAGTGTAACGCTATCGCTCGGGATAATGAATTCGAGAGTTTGCGCTTTGTTGCGGGCGATATTTACAACTACCAACCTGTGGAAGGGATTGATATGCTCATTGCTTTGCACGCCTGTGATACGGCTACGGATGATGCCATTGCTAAAGGCGTTTTTGCTGATGCGGCGTGCATTGTAGTGGCACCCTGCTGCCATAAGCAGGTACGTAAAGCCATGGAGCCCGGCGCTGATCTTAAGCCCATGCTCCAGCACGGTATCTTACTCGAGCGGCAGGCGGAGATGCTTACAGATAGCATTCGCAGCCTACTGCTTGAACGGGAAGGTTACCAAACGAAGGTCTTCGAATTTATTGGTACGGAACATACGCCCAAAAACGTAATGATTACCGCCGTCAAGGCCAAGGCACGCGCGAATGCTCAGCAAGAAATTGATCAGTTGAAAGAGCTATTTGGTGTTAGTAGACATCATCTTGAAGACCTTTTAGAGACTTAATTCCCGCAGAGCTCCCGAAACTGATTATTTTAGCTGATCGTGTGTTAGTTCTATCCTATCCTTTACACTATTTAATCAACTCGTAGTAACCCCACAATCCGAATGTGAAACCCCATCGGCAGACTTGCCGTGATGGGCTTCTATTGTGTGTTCCTTAAGGACTGATAATGCTATGAGACGACAACTGGCACTGACTGTTTTTCTATTTCCCGTTCTACTCTGGGGGCAATTAACTTGCGATGAGGAGTTTATCCTTTCCGGCTCGGCTACCCTGCAAGGGGAGTGTATCCGCATGACCCAAGATGCCACCGGCCAGCTAGGCTGTGCCTGGTTTTATACGGAGACCGACTTTTCCATGCCCTTCACGAATACCATGACGGTAAACTTTGGTAATAACAACAATGGAGCTGATGGGATTTGCCTCGTGTATCAGAGTAACAATACGACTATCTGTGGCATCAGCGGAGAGGGAATTGGAGCGCAAGGTATTCCCAATTCTTTCATTGTAGAATTTGATACCTACCAAAACGGTAATCTCGGTGATCCTTTCAACGATCATGCCGGCATCAATATCAATGGTGATTTTACCAATAATATCGACGGCCCAATCGATCTAGGAAATATCGAAGATGGAAACGATCACGATATTTCCTTTAGCTGGGATCCGGGTACCAATACCTACGAAGTCTACTTCGACGGGATCCTAATCATGACGGGCACTTATGATATCATCAACAATTGCTTTGGTGGTTCCCCCTTTGCTTTTTGGGGGTACACCTCTTCTACCGGTGGTGAAACCAACGAGCACCTGGTATGCCCGGGCCTTCCACCAGAGGTAATTGCGGATGCGGGTACGACTATCGAGCTACCCTGCCTGGGTGCCGTCGCCATGCTTGATGGCAGTGGCTCGGATTCCGGAGCTGAGTTCTCTTACGAATGGACCACCAGTGATGGAAATATAGTTTCTGGAGAATTCACTACCAATCCCACCATCGATGCAGAGGGTACTTATACCCTAACGGTGTTCAATAATATTACCCTTTGCGAAAGCACCGATGAGGTAACGGTGACGATAGGTGAAATTGAAGCCTTTTTGGATATACCTCCTTTTCTAGATTGCCTCACGGGTGAAGTGATTCTTTCCGGTGCGGGCTCTTCCAGTGGCCCCAATATTACCTACCAGTGGAGTACGCCGGATGGTAACATTACAGATGAAAATGGCGATGAAGCTACGGTTAATCAGCCGGGCACTTATACCCTAACGGTGGTATACGATGATGGGCAAGGAATCTGCATGGAGGAGGCTACCGTAGTGGTGGAAGAAGATCCTGATGTGCCCGTAGCCTTTGCTTTGGATGAAGTGATTACTTGCGATCCGCCCTTTGTGGAGTTGGATGGCACCGGCTCCTCGGAAGGTAGCGTCTATACCTATGAGTGGACGACTCCTGATGGTATCATTTTAGGTGGAGGAACGACGCTCTTTCCCACCGTTGGCGCGGAAGGAATGTATACTTTGGTTGTAACTAATCCCTTTTCGGGCTGTACCGATGAGTACGACGTCTTCGTGACCGGTGATCTGGATACTCCCGATGCCATTGCTACCGTTGACGGTGAACTGGGGTGTAGCACCTCTTCGCTCACCATTGACGGAACGCTATCCTCTTTCGGGCCCTTCATTACTTACGAATGGACGACTACCAATGGTAATATAGTAAGCGGTGCGGATGAGGATTCCCCCGTGGTCAATCAAGCCGGTGATTATACGCTGGTGGTGACCGATACAGAGAATGGTTGTACGGCAGAAACTACCGTAATGGTAGATGGCGGCAATAACAATGTTGATGTACTCATTGCTAATCCAGCTGATTTAACTTGCCAAATCACGACCGTAGAATTGGACGGGAATGGCTCGCAACCTACAACTGGTGTTACTTACGAGTGGACGACGTCCGACGGGCAAATAGATACAGACCCGACGGCACTGCAAGTCAGTGTAGGTTCCTTCGGAACTCACACTTTAGTGATCACAGAAACAGCTACGGGTTGCGTAGGCTCTGCCTCGGTAGTAGTGGCTCAAGATGTTGTACCACCTACGGCGGAAGCAGGTATGGCCACTCCGTTTGGTTGCTCGGATACCAGCCAACAGCTGGATGGTTCTGGTTCCAGCACCGGGACATTTACCTATAATTGGACTACTACGGACGGCGTTATTCTGAATGGGCAAAACACCCTCATTCCTCAAGTAGGGGCAGCGGGCACCTATACGCTAGAGGTGATCAATACGGAAAATGGCTGCTCCGCTACCGATGCGGTGGTAGTGCCAGCCGATAGTGATACGCCTACGGTACAGATTGCGTTGAATGATACACTAGACTGTACGGTGAGTTCGCTGGCATTAGATGCCCTAGGTTCCACTAGTGGTACAGGCTTTACTACTACTTGGTCTACTTCAGACGGAAACTTCACGGGAGGTACAGATGGATTACAACCTATAGTTGATCAACCGGGCACCTACAGCTTGCTAATTGTGGATGATGGGAATGGATGTAGCAATATGGCTAGCGTTACGGTAGTACAGGATACCCAAAATCCAATGGCTCAGATTGCGCTACCGGATACCTTAGATTGTGCTGTGACTAGCCTGGTGGTTGATGCGTCTACTAGTTCTACGGGAGCACCCTTCAGCTATTCCTGGACCAGTATGGACGGTACCATCGATGGAGCAACCAATGCTTTGACCGCTACGGTGAGCGAGCCAGGCTCCTATTCGTTTACGGTAGTAAATAACCAAAATGGTTGCCAAGATTCAGCTTTGGTCGTAATCATAGAAGATGTGCTGACGCCAGAATTGTCGATTGCCGCACCAACCGACTTAAACTGTACGCAGACCAGCCTCACCCTACAGGCTAGTTTGACGGATAATATTCCCGCACCAACTTACCAGTGGTCTACACCGGATGGAAATATCGTGAGTGGGGCAGGCAGCCTGCAAGCGCTCATTGACGCAGATGGTACATATCAACTCATTGCTTTGAATACCCAAAATCAATGTGCGGATACCGCGAGCGTGACGGTACTGGAAGACATCACTCCACCACAAGCCGATGCGGGTGCTGATCAGCTGTTGGATTGTACGGTTTTGGATCAAGATCTGGGCGGTAATAGTAGTACAGGAAACAACTTTAGCTATCAGTGGACGAGCCCTAACGCTACGATTACGGATGAGGATACGCTCGCGAATTTGAATACTACTGTTCCAGGAACCTTTATCCTGCAGGTTACGAATACTACCAATACCTGTGTGGCCTTAGATACTGTGGTGGTGAGTCAGGATGTTATTGCACCGATGGCCGCCATTAGCACGCCGCCCCTGCTTACCTGTACCGACAGCCTTTCTTTACTGGACGGTAGTGGTTCTAATGGGATGACCAATTTGAGCTTTGCCTGGTCCACACCAAATGGTAGCTTGGTGGGCGATCCTACTGCCAATCAGCTCAATGCTGGGCAGTCTGGTACGTACCAACTAATAGTGACGGAGATGGGCAATGGTTGCTCCGATACCACTACGGTGGAAGTCTTACAGGATGACAACTTTCCAACGGCTATGATTGATTTACCGCTGGAGCTTACTTGCGATCGGCTGAGCTTAAACCTGAATGGTACTGCGAATAGTGCCAGCGGAAATACCGTCTTCAATTGGTCGACCCTGGATGGAAACATTGTGGCTAATGACAATACGCTTGAGCCCGAGGTGGATCAACCCGGTACTTACACGCTCACGGTGGAGGATGGGAACAACAATTGTCAGGCGCAAGCCCAGATTGTGGTAGCCCTGGATACGATAGCCCCGATTGCTGCCGCTGGATTGGATACCTTGTTGAATTGCGTACGCACGCAGCTGGCGCTAGATGGGAGCGGTAGTTCGCAAGGTGGGAATATCAGCTATACCTGGTCCACTTTGGATGGTAGTATTCTAAGTGGCGAGTCAAGTCAAACCCCTACCATTGGCGCAGCGGGGACTTATGCCCTTGAGGTATTCGACGCGGTAAACGGCTGTCGGGCTAGTGATGAACTACTGGTGAGTATAGATACCCTGGCGCCAATGATTCAGATAGCGCCACCAATCACGCTGACCTGTTTGGATACGATTGCGGCATTAGATGCGAGTGCGAGTACTACGACTGGTATGGCTGCCTACGTTTGGACCAGTGTTGATGGTAACACTATTACTAGCTCGGATATGGCTCAGGCCAGTGTGATGCTGAGTGGAACCTATGCATTGCAGTTAACGGATCTGGCGAATGGTTGTGTAACAAATAGCAGCATAACCGTGCTCGATGACCTTATGCCACCAAGCCCAGATATTGCCGTACCTGATGTGCTAACCTGTGCCGTCACTAGCCTCAACCTGGACGCGACTGCCAGTACAGGAACCAACCTGAGTTTTACATGGTCCAGTATGGATGGCACCATTTCGGCGAACGCCAATACGGCCACACCGACCATTGCTACGCCAGGGCAGTATGATTTGTTGGTTACTAACGGAAGTAATGGTTGTACCGCTGTGGCAGCCATAGAGGTAATAAGTGATACGGAACCTCCTTTGGTAATTATTCTAGATCCGCTGGGGGTAGATTGCTTTACGCCGCAAGTTGGTCTAACGGCTTTTGTAGGTAGCAATACCGGACTTAATCCGGAATACCTTTGGACGAGTACGGACGGAAGTATTCTTGCTGATGAGACCACTCTTACCCCTACCGTAAACGCCGAGGGTACTTACGTACTGCAAGTGACAAATACGGATAATGGCTGCTTCGCTTTTGATACCACCTTCGTGAGAGAAGACCTAGAGGTACCAGTCATTGACTTTGCAGCAGTGGACCGACTGGACTGCTTTAATGGTACAGTGCAAGTAGATGCGAGCAATAGTACCGGTAACTCCAACTTGATGTTCGAGTGGAATAGTCCAAACGGAAATATTATCACTAGTAACACAACGGCAACGATTACAGTAGATGCACCGGGAGATTACGGTCTGTTGCTAACCAACACTGGAAATGGGTGTACGGATAGCCTTGGCTTGCTGGTAACCCAGGACACAATTACCCCCAGCTTAGCCATTACTGCGCCTGGGATGCTGGACTGTACTACACCAAGCCTAGTGATTGATGCCACAGGTTCCGATAGTGGTGGTGTATTTGTGTTGAACTGGACCACCACTGATGGCCAGATCGACGCGGGCGAGAATGGTCCAATGCCTACCATTAGCGAGCCGGGAACTTATACCCTTACGATACAAAATACCGATAACGGCTGTGAGAACGAGGGCAGTGTGGAAGTGGATCAGGATGACGAAGTGCCAGTAGTTATTTTCGCCGATCCGGACCTGCTAACTTGTGTGGTCAATGCCATTGCTCTGGATGCTACTCAGTCTAGTATGGGCACCAGTTTGATCTACACTTGGACTACCACAAACGGTCAAATCATTAGTGGGGAGGATGGCTTAACGCCACAGGTTGGAGAACCAGGCGACTACTTGCTGACCATCATGGATAGCAGCAATGGTTGTACCAATGATGCCATTCTTACGGTGAACGAAGATGTGGTACTACCGCTAGCTTCAGCTGGAGTAGACTTCACGTTAGACTGCTTGGCGGATACTGATCTACTGAATGGGGTAGGGTCTTCACAAGGGGCCATCTTCACCTACCTTTGGTCCACGGGTAACGGAAGCTTGCTGGAAGGGCAGACCTCCTTGAGCCCGAGCATTGACGCTGCGGGTACTTATCAGCTGTTGGTTACCAATACCCAAAATGGGTGTACGGCTATCGATGACGTCATTGTGGTAGAAAATATTCCAACAGGTATGCTAGAGCTCACCCAGCCCTTGTGCTTTGGTGATGCCGGTAATATCATCTTCTCCAATGTGCAAGGAGGTACGCCACCCTATTTGTACACTATCGATGGGGGAGCGAGTCTACAGTTGGAGCCTTCCTTTTTTGGGGTGCAACCTGGCTTGTATACCGCACAAGTTGAGGACGGCAATGGCTGTATTTACGAAGAAATGGCGGAGGTTATTCGCCCGGATTCGTTGGTTGTTATTTTCACAGAGCCTGAGTTGGAGATCAACTATGGGGATAGTGTGCTGCTACAGGTACAAACCAATTTCCCAGAAGCCAACATAGCACAAATCCTCTGGGAAAATGCATCCACACTGAGTTGTGATGATTGTCTCAAACCCTACGCTAGCCCTACCGAAAGCGGACTGTATCGTATCACGGTAATCTCGGAGAATGGCTGCCGCGATGAAGCACTGGTGCGGATTTTGGTCAAGCGTGATTTCCCGATATACTTTCCTTCTGCTTTCTCGCCGGATGGGGATGGAAACAATGATTTCTTCTATCCGTTTTCGCGCCTTGGTGCGGTGAAAGAAGTTCGCACTTTCAGCATTTTTGATCGCTGGGGCAATGAGGTGTATACCGTGGGCGGTTTCTTACCCAATGATCCCCGCTTTGGTTGGGATGGTACGCAAGGTGGCTCGCGCTACAATCCTGGCGTCTTTGTCTACATGGCGGAGGTAGAACTGGCGGATGGCCGAATTGAGATATTCAAGGGGGACGTGACGTTGATTAGGTAACTCTCTCTGTTGAGGAAGAGCTGATGCTGAGACGCATTGCAATGCGTCTTTACAGCTATGTCCTAAGCGGTGTATATCTTTGGTGCCAATAGACATTTGGATATGCGGCTTAGATATTATTGGTGGATCATTTTACTGTTCTTTTCTCAATCGGCAACGGAGCAGATGCCCAACTTCATTGCTCCTGTAAAGGGGACGATGCAACTGACGGGCACCTTTGGAGAATTGCGTACCAATCACTTTCACGCGGGTTTGGATATTCGCGGCGGTGTGGGTAGGCCACTTTACGCCATAGCTGATGGTTTTGTATCCAGGATTTACATTACGGTAGCCGGTTATGGACAAGCCCTGTACCTGGAACACCCCAGTGGCCACACCTCCGTCTACGGCCATATGGACCGCTTTCGCGATGATATTCAGGGGTACGTGCGGGCACGGCAGTACGAGGAAGAGAGCTTTACGCTCAGTGAAGAATTAAAGCCAGAGCGCTTTCCGGTGAAACAAGGTGATTTGATTGGTTATATCGGTAAACGAGGCTACGCTTTTGGGCCACATTTGCATTTTGAGATACGCGATACCAAAACGGACCGGCGGTTGAATCCGATGAATTTTGGGATCACCGTTCCTGATCGTCGTCGTCCTTTTATCAATAATTTGCGGGTTTACGCGCTCAGTGAGCGAGGCCGGGTACTGAAAGGCAACAACTACACGGTGCGTGGTGCAGGTGCAGGCCGTTACCGACTGTTGGCTGATACACTATGGGTAGATCACCCCGTCATTGCCTTTGGTATTAAGTCGTATGATCAGCAGGATGGTCGTCCTAATTACAATGGGATTTACGGCTTGGCTATGTGGCAGGATAGTAGCTTGCGCTTTAGCTATAACATGGATGATTTTCAGTACGAGCAGACCCTCTACCTTAATGCGCATCTGGATTATGCTGAGCAGCAGCAGAATAGTTGGTTTCAACGTGCTTTTGCCCTACCGGGAAACCAATTAGATTTTTACCAAACCGATAGCTTGCAGGGTAGAATAAACCTTGCACCAGGTCAGGCCAGTGAAATTCGTTTCCGCATTGTTGATCATCGACAAAATGCAACGGAGCTAAACCTGGTGGTGAAACGCGAGGCGGATTCTAGTCCACTGCAAAATCCGGTTTATACCTACTACTTACCTTACGACGAGGAGAGCATTATTGAAAACGATGAGGTACGGGCTCATTTCCCAGAGTCGGCCCTGTACGAAGATTTGTACCTTGATTACGATTACCTGCCGGAGGCTTCCAATGGGATATACGCCGCCGTGCATCGTTTTCATAACAATGGTACTCCGCTACACCGTTATTATGACCTCCACATTAGGCCTACAAAGCTACCGGAAGCTTTACGCGATAAGGCAGTAATTGCGCATTGTGAAGATGGTCGTGATCCGGTGAGTTACGGTGGTGAGTGGACCTCGGAAGGCTGCCTGCGTGCACCTGTCCGCGCCTTTGGTAACTTCACGATTATGGCTGATACCATTCCTCCCACTATCGAGATTGATCGGTTCTCTAGTAATATGCGGGGCTGGACTTCCTTCGGTTTTATCCTGGATGATAATTTCCCAACCTCAGGGAAGGCCCGTCGTTTACGCTTCCGCGGAGAAGTGGATAACCAGTGGATACTAATGGAATACGATGGTCGTAAACGCCGACTCTACCACACCTTTGACGACCGCATTCCGTCTGGCGAACATGAATTGGTATTGCGGGTGATGGACGATAGAGGGAATGAAACGGTTTTGCGCCGCTCGTTTACCAACTAACGTGATTTAGGATGGTAAGGTCGAGTCAATCGATCCTGGAATCGGAGGTGGGAAATCGGAAATGGGAAGAGAAATCAGAAAGACGCACTATTCATGGTCCTTAAATCGTAGAGGTTCCTTAAAAACTGTTAGACTTATCGTGTTAATTACTAGTAAGGTACCTACTGCAAAGACAAAATATACCTCCGAATTCCCACCTCCCACTTCCGATTTAATACTTCAACTTCAACTTCTACTATTGATCAATTTCCTGTTTTACTACCAAAACAGCATCTTCACTTGCCGTAATTTTGAGGCCTAGTTTTTCGCCTAGTACGTATAGAAAAGAAGTACCCAAGAATAGAATTTGTGAAGTGTAATACACCAAGAGGCTGCTTTTGGGTTCGGCGGCTATTCCCCAGATGTTGTTATAGGCACTATGTAGTTGGTTGAACATGCCCGTTGCGCCAAAGGCCAATGTGGCGAACCCAATCATCACCGTAACCGTATTCCGGTGCTGCTTATGCTGATTGCTAATCATCTCTTGGATTTGCTGGGCTGTATTCTCACCTAGGGTATTGCTCAAACCATGGTAGACCTCACCAGAAACGGCTGCTTCTCCCCAAATGATACCAAAGATAGAGATGACAATCATGATCATTGGCAAGATGGCGAACACGGTGTAATAAGCCAAAGCTACTCCTTCTTGAAAGGTGTTGCTTATGGAGAAGTGATTATCTACTTCTTTTAGCAGCGACAGCAAATTTTTCATAGATCAGGAGGTATAGGCTGGTGGAGAAAGCGAAATCGGGTAGGCAGATAGCTTGTGGGAGCGATTTCTACAATGCAAGTTGTGGAAATAGGCTCAAGATCAAAAAAGGAGAGGTAGTATGCTAGGGGGGAATTGCATACTACCTCTCAAAATCTAAATATTCCTGAATGTAGTTTAGAAATGCTGGCGGAACATTTGAATAGCAATGGCAATCAATAAGATGCCAAAGACTTTCCGTAGAGTAGAAATAACCTGTGCCGATAGCTTGCGCGCTAGCCAGTCGGAGCTGCGCAGAATGATAAAAACGATCAGCAGGTTAATGACGATTCCCGTCATGATACTCGCACTGTCAAACTCAGCTTTGAGGGATAGGATAGTGGTTAAAGTACCCGCACCCGCTACCAAAGGAAAGGCGATAGGAACAACGCTCCCGGAGCCACCATCTTCGTGGTGATCGCGAAAGAAGCGAATGCCAAGGACCATCTCCAGGCCGATGAAGAAAATGATTAGGGCTCCGGCCATGGCGAAGGAGGCAACCTCCAGGTGGAAAAGGCCAAGTACCGCATTACCAAAAAACAAGAAACTGAGCATGATGATACCGGCTGTGGCCGTGGCGACGGATGCATTGATCGTCACCCCCTCGCGCTTCATATTCATGATAATGGGTAAAGAACCGATGATGTCTATTACGGAAAAGAGAATAAAACTCACAGACAGTACTGCTGCCATTTTTTGTGCTTTTTTGAATATTAGTTGATTGTTGAGCTTCTTCACACCTTTCTGATGGACTACGCCTCAATTTCTTTTTGAACCTGACTTCAGTGTTTCCCTTGCACGTACCTCCCAGGTATGTACTCGGAAAGCCCCTTCGTCAGAACCTAAAATAATTTGGGCTCATCTACACCAAAAAAGTATGAAGCAGCTCATTTGTAATTTCTATACAAAAGAACGTCTTTAGAGTGAAAATGACTCGTGGAAAATACCGTTTTAGTCAATCATTGTAAATTAGAGTTGATATTCTGTCAAAATTAAAATAGAACTATCGAGAGTTGGCCTATGGAAAATCAACTTGACCCCATTGATCATCGCATTTTAAGAGAATTGACACAGGACGCTCGTTTGCCCTTTACCAAGCTGGCGCAGAAGCTTAATGTGTCGAATACCTTAGTGCACCAACGCGTGCGAAAACTTCGGGAAGCGGGGATCTTGCAACAAGCCGTTTATTTACTCAATGCCTGGGAATTAGGCTACCAAACCTCAGCCTTTACGCAGATCATGCTTAAAGAAGCCAAACACCATCGTGAGGTGGAAAAGGAACTGGAAAAAATCCCCGAGGTAGTGGAGTGTGTGAATATTGCCGGGCGCTATGCCCTACTCGTGAAAATCTTTGCGACGGATAACCGCCACTTGCGTGACATTATCTACGAGCAAATTTTGGCTATTGATGGAGTAGAAGGCACTAACACCACCATAGCTTTTGAGACGGCCTTTACGCGTGCAGTGCCGATGTGAAAACCTGTTCTCGAAGAACTCAAAGTTCTCCGAGAACTATCTCGACTGGAACAAATCATAATTGAATGAATCTCTACCCCACGAAAATTAGAGTGTTTCTGCGCGAACGCCCAGTGCTCATTTCAAGCATGGTGGTGGTTTCAATTTTTCTATTGCGGTTTATTATTCTAAGTGGCCTTGACCCCAGTTATTTTATTTTGGCCAGTGAGGAGTTTGTAGTGGAAGAAGAATTGGTGCACGATCTCACCATTTTTAAGGGAGGGTATGACGGGCAGTTTTATTACCGTTATGCGGTCAATCCTTTCAGCAAGGATAAGCGGTATGTTGTCGATGGTGTTAAAGAGAAAGGGCAGCACGGTATTAAAGTGGATGCACCCAAGTACCGTAGGGGGCGCCTCACCTACCCCTTGGCGGCTTGGACACTGGCACTAGGGCAGGCACCACTTATTCCATATACCTTGATTTTGATAAATCTGCTTGGTTTTATTCTGCTCATAAGGATTGTCAAAGCACTTGTTCTCCACTTTGGAGCCTCCTGGTATTACTACTATTTTCCCTTGTTGATCGGTGGTCTCTATTTCAGTGTTGCTCGGGATTTGCCAGATCTACTGGTTTGCACATTCTTAGCCTGGAGCTATTTATGTTTTCTGCGAGAGGAGCGATTTTGGTTTGTGGTAGCGAGTGCATTGCTGTTGTTGTGTAAAGAGTCAAGTGGTATTTTTCTAGTGCCAGCCTACCTGATATTGGGCTTGGAAGGATTGATGACCACTCCTCTATTGCGACAGATTCGAGAAAAAGTAATTCTGTTCTTGCCCTGGGGTATCTTACTCGCTTGGAAAGCTACGCTACAATCAGCTTACCCCAGGATCACGAAAGGATTCACGGCTTCATTTCTAAAGCACTTTGATCTCCCTTTTAAAGGCATCTATGAGAGTTTAACCTACAATTTTTTCATTGCTAAGGCCTTATTCATATCCTGGGGGTTTATATTGATTGCGCTTTGCGTGAAGGAACTCATTAAAAGAGGTAGGCCTCAGCTGAAAAACTGGATGTACTGGGGAGTATGGATCAATTTGCTACTTGTTCTATGCTACGCCATTCCAATCTATATCGACAAGTGGAGTTTTATGCGGGTGCTGGCGGCTAGTCATATGCTATGCTTTTTCTTTTTGCTCGAACGTAAGGTGAGACTGCCAAAGTGGTTTGTGGGCTATAGTGCTTTAATAGCCTTAATGGTTATTGAAACGGTTATTTCTGTCCGCTAAGTGGTTGCAGCGCGTTCTCTGAGAACAGGAATGGGACATCTCTATGTGATTTTTGATTACCAACACTGTTCTTCAGCCTTTTTGATAATTACCCATTCCACTGAAGCCGTGAATAGGACGAATTGCATTTCAAAATCAAATAGGCTGAAGCGCATGTTCATCCGCGCTAGAAGCACGGAGAATGTAAAGGGCTATAATATCAACCAGTAAGAAAGCGGTACCGAGTTTCCTCGATACCGCTCCCTAGACTGTTAGACTTGCTTTGCTAAGACAAATTCTGCTGTACTTTGTGGTCTGCCTTGTTCAAAGCAAAACCTTCTGACTTTCGCTAGAATAGCCCCCTAGCAGAATAAGTCTATTTGGAGATTACCAATTTTTTATTGGATACATTCCCGTTTTCATCTGTAAAGGAAAGAATGTACAGGCCTGTAGCTTGGTTGATCTCCACCTTTTGGCCAGTCTTTACAACTTCAACGGTCTCAAGTACTTTGCCATCTAAAGAAATGACCTTCAAGACGCCAGGAATATTGTTATTTAAACGAATCATTCCTGTTGTTGGATTAGGGTAGAAATCTAGATCGTTATCAATGAATTCAGGTTCAGAATTAGGAGCTCCTGACTTGATATCACAATCCTGCAGGTCTAAATAAACGGTGACATTTTTACAGATTTCCTCAGAGTAGCTACCTAAATTCACCTGCATGCAGACACTGAAGGTAGCCTCTCCTGTAACTGGGCCCGTTGTGTTCTGAGTCTACGTTATCAAAAAATATCCGATCAAAAGGCGTCAAATCATGCTCAAATCCAGTAGAAGAAGGCGTGGCGTCTTCGGAAATATCAAAAAATGGGTCACCTGTATTTATTCCAAGGGCGCTAAAGGTGGGGATAAATCCAAAGGTTCTACCCTGTTCATCGGGGTATTCGACTCTCACCTTAGTTTTGCCATCTGCTGATGTGGATTCTCCTGGTGGAACTAAACTCTGAAGGGCAAATGGTGATCCAGGTGCGGAATCTAACCAATTTGCTGTAGCTGTTGGCCAAGTCATTTGAAAGGGGAATTGTCCCGTTATAGTACCCAAGAACGAATTAGGGTTTACAATTACTCCAAGATCTATAGCATGAAAACCTACCCATGGATCTGTAATGACCGCTTTAGGAAATACCAATGTTAAAAATTCTTCTCCAGGACCAACATTCCCCGTAGATACGCCGTTCGCACTTCCATCAGCAATGCTGATCATGCTTTCCACATTTTGAGGAACGGAACCTAAAGCAGCCAACTCGCTGGTAAATTGACTCCGAAAAGGGTGGCTACCAGGATCATATAGCCTGCCTCCACCTGGACCCTCATGATAATTATCACTATTCACATGATTTAGCAGGAGTTGCTTGGCCGCTGGGGCGTTCGCCATTAAGTTAATTTTAAAGAATTGATTGTTTTCGGCAGCATCCATTGCTTGCCACGCCCCTGCTTGCATTCCAGGGGAGGCATTTGCTCCTTCCCAAGGTGAGTCGGCAGACAAAAACAATTGCACGCCATGTTCCCCCCAAGAGTCTACCTTGTTCTGCTCCCAGTCTAATAATGCGAAACGGATAATTTGGCCCCCCATAGACGGCCCAATAACCGCTGGGATTTCGTCGATAGCATATTCATCTTTGATGAACTTCATGAATTCCTGAAACGCGTATCCGTTTCTTTGAATAAAGTCCGCTCCGCCTTCATAATCAACTACGATTAGATCAAAACCGTTTTCCCATAGTTCCCGAAGCATTTCGTTCCCTCTAAGGGATTGGTAAATTTCAGAGGTCGTTCGGTCAGAAAAGAAGTCGATACCATCACTGAGTAAAACAGGATACTTCACCGTAGATCTAATGGGGTTAATATAAATATCGTAAAAGATGACACCACTCATATCATCATTTACTCCAGGGTGGCCATTAGAAGAATAAGACGAAAAGTCCGTAAAATCCTCTACAAGAATATCGGCGTCTCCACTGTTAGGATCACCAGTCCAGCGGACAATGAATTCCTGAGTCGCCTCGAATGTTCCAGATAAAGTTGGCTGTATTTGGCATTCTGAATCCCAGTCAGGAACAAGTTCGTCATCGCATACATCTCCAAT
>JBCBWU010000152.1:0-17351 GCA_039816955.1 Bacteroidota bacterium | reverse complement strand
TGCAATGTGTCCAACTGTAGAGATGCACGCCGTGGAGACGCATTACTAGCTGTGGAGGCACATTGTAATAGCACAAAGACCCTAGTCGTGGAGACGCATTGCAATGCGCCTTTACTACAAATTGGTAGTTGGGTTAAATGTTTAATGTATTGTAAACCAGCTGCTTGTGGTGGATTTAGTCAAGTCTTAAACAGGTTTTAGCATTTTTTGGCACGCTTTTGGATGAACACTTCATTGAACACTATTTCGTGAAGAAAATTTCCAAAATCTAACCCAAGATGAATACAGTATTTCGCTCTTTTGTGTCTTTGCTAGTTTTACTCATGTGTACTTACGGTGCACTGCAGGCACAACGCGCCATTTTTGTAGAGGAGACCTATGCCGATGAGGATTTTGATTTAAGTAACAGCGAGCTGCCATCCTGGGAGATTATTCCTGGAGGACCTGGTAAAGATGGTATTCCCGCACTTATGGATCCCGAATTTACCACCGCCAAATCCGATAAGTGGCTGTCTGAAGAAGACCGCGTGGTAGGCGTAACGCTCAATGGTGTTACAAAAGCCTATCCCGTAAAGGTTTTGAATTACCACGAGGTAATTAATGACGATTTTGCAGGGGAACGAGTAGCCATTACCTACAGCCCTTTATGCGGCAGTGTCATGGTCTATCAAACGGAGGACCGCAACCAAGAATGGGAGCTAGCCGTCTCTGGTCTGGTGTACAATAATAACACCTTATACTTTGATCGTCAGACCGAGAGTTTGTGGTCTCAGGCATTGGGGCGGGCTGTTGCGGGGCCAGTTGCGGGTGCTCAGCTGGAACTATTGCCAGCTACCTTGACAAGCTGGTCGGAATGGCAAGAACGCCACCCGAAAACACTGCTATTATCAAAAGAAACAGGCCATAATCGTAACTATGACTTAGATGCTTACGCCCGTTATAGTACTACTGATCGACTGATGTTTCCACTCAACCACAGCGATGATCGTCTGGAGCTAAAAGAACGGGTAATCGGTGTGGAAGTGGATGGTGTATTCAAAGCCTATTCCTACAACCTACTACCCGCCAATGAGCATTTCGTGACTACTGACGTAGTCAATGGTCAAAATATAAAAATTGAGTTCTTACCCGAGGCACAGGCCGCTTACGTGACGGATGCTGACGGCAACCAGATTCCGAGCGCTAGCATGTACTGGTTCTCTTGGTCGGCTTTTCATCCGGATACCGAAGTGCACGGTTTACCAACCGAGGACTTCCCTACTCAAATGAGCATGACAATAGGGGCCTTGTAACCCAACAATAAACGCTGCAATATGAGGTTTCGGCGCCTTTGTGGAATGAGTGCAGCCGAAAATCTCATGTTGTATTATTTGATCCAATTTGGCACAAACCGGAAAACAATTGGATTGTTGACGCGTGAGTTGAGTCTTCGGACTCGCTCACGTTTTTGTGTGCCTACCTATTGCCTGAAATCCCAGTAAGGTTCCATTTTACTGAGGGTTTTAGGTTCCAGAGCGTAGAGTTGCTCCAAGTCTACCGCCGTGTGGAAAGGGCCGTGCTCTTCTCGATAGCGCACAATAGCTCGTGCATCCTGATAATAGAGATAAGGATGAGCTGCCAAGTCCTCCACGGTAGCTTGGTTGATGGACAAATGTTTGATGATAGGGGAGGGGCGGAGTTGAAGTAAAATAGCTTGGTACACACTATCGGGTAGGCCATAGGTTTCCTTAACCTGCTCTACACTATGGAAGCCACCTAGCTTGTCACGAAATTTGACAATTCTTCGGCTATATGCTGGCCCAATACCGCGTAATCGCTGCCATTCTTTGGCGGAAGACTGATTGATATCAACAACAAACTGACGATCTGCCTTTTCGTAAGAAGACGGCAGGGCTACCTCTGGAACAGCTTCGGTTGCAGCCCATTCCGCTTTGGAATCCAAAACTTCCACAAAGGGTAATAGTCGCTCAAAATCTGCAGGTGCTAATCCGTAGACCTTCTGAATATCTACTGCCTGCCGGAATCGACCTCCAGCCTCCAGATAGTTTACCCAATTGCGTGCTACGCGTTTTGACAGGCCAAGGGCTAACAGGCTTTCCTGATTCTGTTCATTAGGGTCGAACGGACTTAGTTTGGCAAGTGGATCATGTTCAGGTTTACCCATCTTTGCGATAACTTGTTTGAACCGCAGATAAGGACGTAGGCGTTTCCGGTCGGCTTCCTTAAGCGCGCGGAATTTTTGCACGTCTTCCCAACTGGTAAAACGCCCTCCTTTTTGCAAATAGCTTTGCCACGCTCGTACCGTGCGTTCCGAGAGGCCCATGGCCAGGAGTTCATTGGCCGTGACGGCATTGGGATTAAATGGTTTGAGTTCGACGGTAGCCGAATTTGCTGAATCATTAGATAAAGCATCTTCGGAATTTCGAGGTTCGATTTGCTCCAAATCCGGGAGTATATTGCCGGCAGTTGACCCATCGGTCTGGCGATCTGGAATACAGGCGGGTATAATCCACAAACCCAGGCAGATCACCAATAGAGAAATGATTCCAAAGCGCTCGGCTTTGGTGAAGTACAAGAAATGATTTTTCATGAATAGCGCGTTTAAAAGTCTAAAATAAAGGCTCCGTCTTCACGGGTTACATGGAGCTTGAAACCTAATTGTTCTGCTTCTGCTTGCCAGTCTTTTACGCGCTGTGGATAATTGGAGCCATCGCAAACCCAATATTTGGGTTGAAAATGCTTACTCAAATCGGCGAGCCTCCAGTTGGGGGCATCTTTCAATACCAGTATATCAACTTCTATTGGTGCCGTTGGCGCTGATTTTGCTTCCCACTCACGGTCAATGAGTACCAATCGTTGATCAAAGAAGTCATAGAGTGGGGGAGCGGCTTGCCAGTCCTCGGTATCTGTTCCTACGTTTACTGCACCTACTTTTTCCCGATAGGGCTCAATATTCCAACGAATAATGGGGTCGTCTTTTGCCAAACTGCTAATCGTATATCGATGAGTACCTGCAATGGCGTCAATAGTCGTTGCTTTATATTGATGATAGACTATCCAGCGTTTTTGCTGCCTACGTTCGGCTTGGTGCCAAAAATTGACACCGAAAACGAGGAGTAAGGATATTAGAGACAGGATGAGATAGTGAGCCTTTGATTGCACGGTGTAGACGCCAATGAGGCCAACTGCTACCAGCAATAGAACGACTTGCCAGGGATCAATCCAGATACCTTCCACCAAATGACCGGGGAGTTTTCGCAGCTCAAAGACAAAGGCATTATTGAGCCATAAGGCACCAAATAGCAATTTGCCGATGAGTACCGCCAGTGGCTCCAGCCAAGAGAAAATAAATAGCGTTACCCCTAATCCTAGAATAATGGTGGCCGCCAGTACCACCACGATGCCAGACAGAAAGAAGTAAATAGGAAACTGGTGGAAATAGTACAGGCTTAAAGGGAAAGTAGTAAGCTGGGCCGCAAGTGCAACACTCAATAAGGCCCAGGTTTTATCTAGTAACCACCAGCGACTGCTAAGTAGACCATAAATTCGGGGCTGAAAAAATACAATGCCTAGAAGAGCCAGGTAGGACAATTGAAAGCCAATATCAAACAGCAGAAAAGGATCAATGAGTAGCAGCAAAAAAGCAGAGGCACCCAGCGTATTGTAAATGCTGGACTTTCGCCCGAGTGCAATGCCAATCCAGACGGCACTAAACATCGTGGCTGCGCGTTGAACGGAAGGAGGCAAGCCGGTAATGAACGCAAATAGCCAGATACCACTAAGGATACAGACTAGACGAATCCAGCGCCAGGATTGACGTCGGAACGGTCCCCAGCCGAACAATAACCCTAGCCCCCAGGCGATGAACCCCAGATGTAATCCAGATACTGCCAATACGTGTACGGCACCCGTTTCTGCGTAGGCGTTGCGGACTTCGGTATTAAGGGCATCTTTTTTACCCAGAATCAGTGCAGCACCTACCGCAAACGCTGGAGAATCACTAGGTAGGTGGCAGCGCAATATATTCAGCATTCGCTCTCTTAGAAGGTAGGCCCAGCCTCGTAAGGAGGGCTCCTCTTTCAATAGTTGCCACTCACCCGAGGCCACATTGACCTGGTGAAATACATTCTGACGAGCCTGCCAGTCCGCAAAATCAAAAGCAGCTGGATTTTTTGGTGACTCAATACGTTGTACACTAGCGGTGAACCGAATTTGCTGACCCGGTAGAAGACTGCTACTGGTGCTGTCGGCCGCTAGGTATACCAATAGTTTACCCATCACTGGCTGGGCAATCGTCGCCTGAGTTGGGCCAAGTTCGTCCACTGCCACTCGCAGACGATGACTCTTTGCGCCTAAGCGTACGGTCTCTATCGTAGCTGTCCATTGGAGATCTTCTTGTTCGGGGGTAAGGTGCTGCGGAATGTGGTCGGCCTTTATTAATTGGTAATGATCGGTAGTGCGCCACCAGCCAAAAATTAATAGCCAAACGTGCAAGGCAATACCCCAACTGAGGTTGTGCGTTCTAGTTTGTGATGTACGACCGGTGAGCAATAATAGTAGCGCACCGGCAAGAAGAACAAACTGGATACCAGGAACCGAATTCTGAGGGAGCCACCACCAAGCAATAGCGGCCCCTAACGCAAAGGGCAGCAGCAGGCGCAAAAGCGGGATTTGCCGCATAGAGAGCGTGGGTAGTTGTGGCATGATGCTGAGCTAAGTAGACTTAAGGAAACCCCTACCTATCACTAAGAAGCAAGGAGGTAGAAATTTGAGTCCGACTATTAGTAGATGATGAATTTAGCTTTTTTTACCAGAATCTGGACAAAACCGCAGAGAGCTAGTGTAAAAATTACACTAAATCAGGACTTACCCTGCGGGTTGCCCCGCCAGAAATTGCTAACTTAGCTACGATTGTCGAAAAATGATAGGGTTTAAAACCTGTATATCAACGTCTGGAACAAACAAGAAACGTGAAAAATTTTGATACTTACTTCAAGTCAGCGTTCACCGTTGACAATGTAATTTTTGGTTTTGACGAAAGTGACTTGAAAATCCTTCTCATCAAACGCCAGGAAGAACCTTATATCGATCATTGGGGTCTGCCTGGATATTTTGTTTTGCCGGATGAGGACTTAAATACCGCCGCTCGGCGGGTGTTGAAGCAACTAGCTGGTCTTGATAATGTCTACCTGGAACAAGTAAAAAGTTTTGGTGCAGTCAACCGTCACCCCTTTGGTCGGGTCATTACGGTGGCTTACTATTCTTTGGTTAAAATTGCTGATTTTAGCCCCCAGCCTGACAATGATGTAGCTAAGGAGGTGCGCTGGTTTAGCGTAGCGGATATTTCCAAACTAGATTTGGCCTTCGATCACGAAGAGATGGCTGACGTGTGTTTTGAGACGCTCAAGCGCCAAGTTCGGGTAAGGCCAATTGGTTTCGAGCTGCTTCCACCAAAATTCACCTTGACCGAACTACAACACCTTTACGAGGCTATCCTGGAAACTGACCTGGATAAACGCAACTTCCGCAAGAAGATCCTATCTATGAATTTGTTAATTGATCTGGATGAAATGCAAGCTGGCGTAGCACACCGCCCGGCTAAGCTTTATCAGTTCGATTACGAGAAGTATCAGGAGTTTCTACAGGAAGGATTCTCCTTCGAGCTTAAGGAAAGTAAGCGTAAAGAACGTCCGGTAGTTACCGATTAATTCTGCCACTCATTACCACTACCATCCCAGAGTTGTAGCTTTACAGTTCCACCAGATAGAGAGATAAGTGCTGCTACCCGTTGGTCAATTTCGCCCGTAGCGCCGTTGTAGTCTAGAATAAACTTCAAGCTTTGGTTCGGTACGCTCGGGGTATTTAAATCCAGTCCAGTACCATTTTCCTTAAGCGTGTAGTGGCCGTAGTAGCCATCGTCCAGCGTATTGGGTGATCCGATAGTGGTCAAATCAGCTAGGAAATCTTCTGCTTGCTGGCGGCTGGTGGCATCGGAGTAGGTTACGTAGCCCCATAAGGCCGTTGCTGGAATGCGGCGCATTTGGTATTGCTGCCAGCGGATACCATTTTCATCTTGCATAGCCACAGTGTATGCCCCATTAGTGGCCATAAGAGTACCCAGGTTGCTGACCACATCTTGTAGCTCAATGCGTAGATCGTAATTATTAGCTTCAATGTCATTAATAGCCTCTATGCCCATCGCGGGGGCGAGTCCAGCTTCGCAAGTCTCGGGATCTAAGATGTCGAAGAGTGTTAGCTCAAGACGATTATCTACTCGAGCGTAGTTAGACAGAATTGTAGTGTTGAGGCAATCATAATCCTCCAGCGTATACATGCGTATTTCCAGTTGTGAACCACTAGTGTTAGACAGGTTTTGCCATAGCTGAAAACTAAATTCTTGATCAACCACCGGAACAATAATAGGATCGTCCAGCGACTCCACCTCACAAGACCATACACAGGTCACTAACAACAAAAAGGCCAGACGGTAACAAAGGGGCATATTAAATGCTTTAAGATGATTTAAAATAGAAAATCACCAAAGAGCAGCGCATTGTATAAAGCAAACGCAAGGTAGCCTGCTTCGCTGCTTGATGATGCAAATTTTGGCTTTTTATTTTAGTTATTAAGACGATCTTGCTGGTATCGCTCGGCGTAATCCTTCGCAAAATAGGTAAGAATAGCGTCTGCTCCGGCTCGGTGTATGCTCAGAAGTGTTTCGGGCATTGCTTGCTCATAATCCAGCCAGCCATTACGGCAGGCAGCCAACAGCATGGCGCACTCTCCACTTACATGGTACGCAGCAATGGGCAATTCGGTTTCAGCTTTTAAGAGCGCAATGATATCGAGATAGTGTAAAGCGGGCTTCACCATCAAGAAATCAGCACCCTCCTCCGTGTCTAAGTAGGCCTCGCGTAGGGCTTCTGTAGCATTGGCGGGATCCATTTGGTAGGTCTTCTTATCCTTGGGAATATCGGCATCTTCGCGGGGGGCACTATCTAGCGCAGCGCGGAAGGGGCCGTAAAAAGCACTGGCGTATTTGGCGGTGTAAGACATAATGCCCGTTTCGTAAAATCCGGCACTATCCAATGCCTGGCGCATATACGCTACCCGACCATCCATCATATCACTCGGGCCCAGCAGGTCAAAACCAGCTTCGGCTTGTGCTACCGACATTCTTGCTAGAATAGGTAGGGACTCATCGTTCAGAATTCGTCCCTGCCCAACCAGTCCGTCGTGGCCATCAATGCTGTAAGGATCCATAGCTACATCACTAATCAGGCAAGCTTCCGGAAAATGTTGCTTGATGGTTCTAGCGGCCAGCAGGTAAAAGTTATCATCAGCGTAGCTGTAAGTCGCTTCTTTATCTTTTAATTCATCAGGCACTGCGGGGAAGATGACGAAACTTTTCACGCCTAGCTTTAGACAGGACTCAATCTCGGGGAGCATGCGCTCTATTCCACGACGGAAGGTGCCGGGCAACGAGGAGACTTCACTTTCTTCATTGGCATCGGGCAGAAGGAACAGCGGCTGGATCAAGTGGCCAGGGTGGAGCCGGGTTTCTCTCACTAAACCACGGATAGCTGCGGAACGCCGATTGCGGCGGGGACGAATCATCATCTGTTAGTCATTTGGGCTGCGAAAATACGCCTTTTTCATAGCTTATTCAGCCCCAGGTTCTGCTAATGTTCTGTAAAAATAAACGGCCTGCTGATGCTTGATCAACAGGCCGTTTATACTGCCAAATGCAGCTAAGCGAAACGGAATCCTATTTGAAAGGATCGCTGTAACGCTCCTCTTGCAGATAGTCAAGATCCGTCAAGGTCTCTAAGAAAGCTACCAGCGCAGCCTTGTCGTCCGCATCAAGGTTCAAGCGCTTCGGCTGCCCGCTTTGATCACGCAATAGTTCGTGTAGACGTGGGTGGTCTGCTACATTGTCGCTGTAGAAATCTACCACCTCCTCTAAAGACTCGAAACTGCCATCGTGCATGTAAGGAGCACTTAGGGCTACATTACGTAAGGTAGGCACTTTGAAGGTATACATTTCAGTATCATTCAGCGTGAAGCCACCGATACCCTCATCGTCATAAACCATAGCTAGGCCATTATTGGCAGAGTTTAAGACTGGGCGACCCATTACACTACTGTGGCAACCAGAGCAATTAGTCAGATAAATCTGCTTACCGCGGTTTTCTGCTGTAGTAAAGTCTGAGAAGTTGACAGCCATGTTCAAACCGTCAGTTGAAGCTTCCGCTGCCTCGTCAAACTTAGAGCCGAAAGAGGCAAGGCCATCTACGAATTCAGCTACTGCGGACATGATCCGCTCTTCTGTTACCTCAGAACTACCGTAAGCGCGGCGGAACAATGGAGCATAGTAATCGCGGGAAGAAATTGTTCCTATTAGCGACTCAATGGTCATACCCATTTCCTTCTCGTTGATGAAGGCCGCGCGGGCCTGTTCACGTGCTGTACCGAAACGGTTATCCCACATGAAAGGAACACCAAATGTGCCAAATAAATCAGTGCCGTAGTAGGCGGCAAAACTAGCCACCGAGCCCAAGGCTAAACTGTTGCGGTCGGTTTGGTTACCACTCACACCATCACTGGAAGCTTTTTCGTCCGAGAAGGCCAGTGACTGCTTGTGACAACTAGCACAGGATACTTCACCAGTAGAAGACAGTGCTTGGTCATAGAAAAGTACACGGCCCAGGGTAGCCATATCGCGATTTACCTGGCGAGCAAATAAGCCACTGCGGGATAAATGGTTAGGTAGCTGGACGCTGTAGTCCATCGGTTTTTCTGGCAGATTCAGTGCTTGCTGCATGATCGCCAATTCTTCTGGGTAGTAATATTCTTCGCGTACTTCCACATCGTCAGAGACACAAGAGGAGAGCGCAAAAGCTAGAACACCAAGCAGAGGTAAGTAGAGAAACTTCTTCATAACCTGAGAGTTTGAGGTTTAGATCATTGAGCTTTATACTTCAGTAAGACCGCAGACCAGTAAGAAAGGGTTGGGTCTTTTGAAAAGAGAAAGCGTGAAAATTTTTCTGTTGCTAAAAGATACTGCGCTTAGCGCTTAGCGCTCGTCAGTTGTCTTGCAATTTACGTTTCTTTAACGTTTTGTCACGAGAATGTCAGTGCCTAGGTGGCTTTTTTTAACACTTGGGGCGCTGATTGGGGTACCGAAGAAGGACTTTTAATAGTTGTGTGTGGTGCTTAGTGGTGGGTTCGCACTAGCGTACTCACGGTAAAAACTCCCTATCGGTCGCGGTTTTAGCTCACTGACGTTCGCGGAAGAAGCTCGCGGTAACGCGGTAACCGCCAACAAAGTTGGCTCTAACCGCGACCGATAGGGAGCTTATGCCGCGACTGCAAGGAGCACAACCCACCAAGCGCAACCGACACTTTTAAGTTCTCATCTAATCTTTCGAGCTTTCACCATCCTGTCGCTCTCCCTTTTTGGGTACCGGATCATAGCCCCAAGGACCCCAGGGATGGCACTTGACAATGCGCTTGAGCGCCAACCATGTTCCCTTAAAGATGCCCCACTCTTGGATGGCCTCTATGGCATAATGCGAACAGGTAGGCTGAAAACGGCAACGCGGTCCGATCAGTGGTGAGATGGCGTACTGGTAAAAACGAATGGGGAGGATAAAGAGCCAGCGCAGCATAGGCTAATTTAGTTGAAGATGACCTCCTGTTCCCAGTGGTCTTGGTGGAATAGATAGCTTTTAGTCCGCCCTTTCTCTGCCGCTACCTGGATCATGTTTTGCTGATCATCGTATAAGTCAAGCAGCAATTGATTACGAATGCTCAATGGGCGTTCAAGATTGGCTTCCGGTACGAATAGGTAAATCCAAAAAGCGGTAAGGTCTTCGCTTATTTCTTTGCCTAGCCATTGCCATTCCAGGGTGTCGTCGCCGCTGGATAGTTGGAAGTATTGCTGCAAGTAGCGCTGAATATATTGATCAGCCTCTTCACTCTCTCGCTTGGTTCCTAAATAAAGCGCTGAGCTACCTTTTTCCGCTAGGGCGAATTCCAAATCATCGATGAAAACGTGCATGGTAATTTGCCATTCCTGTTGGGCCGCACCGTACTCGATCCGGGTTCGACTGATATGGAATTCGTGTGCCGTAGGAGTTTCGGTTTGGGGCAGGAGGAAAAGCAAGGGAAACAATAGTAGGATCTTCATCTACCTTAAAGTGTTTTCATAAATAGGGTAGCGGCTGCGGCGTTAGTGGCCAGCGGAATGTTGTGGACATCACACAACCGCATTAACATATTAACGTCTACTTCGTGCGGATGTTTGCCGAGTGGATCACGAAAGAAGATTACCATATCCACTTTTTTCTCTACCAAGCGACTCGCAATTTGTGCATCGCCACCGTATGGGCCACTTTCCATGCGCTCTACCTGGAGACCAGCACGTTCAAGGTGAGAACCCGTAGTGCCCGTAGCGATTAAGCTGATATTTCGCTGTTGTAAGAGTGGAACGTGGTCTTTGATAAAGCCTACCATATCGGCCTTTTTTCCATCGTGGGCAATGATTGCAATGGTCATTTTACTGCGTTTTTTGGGTGCTTTGTGGATTAGGTCCGTGTTGCTACACTAAAACAGCGCCTTTTATGTAATTTCGCGCGCGATATTTGTGGTGCACTGTAAACACCCCAACTCCAGACGAATGCCTCAAAAGAGGCACAATCGGAACTAATTAAGGGGCGTGATTGCAAACCAGACTAATCGGTCTGTGTTAATCCACAGGTAAAGTTATCCAATTCCATCTAAATCAAATTAGAATGAAAAAGCTGTTCTTGAACACTTTCGCGTTATTGTTGACCATCAGCATGTACGCTCAAATCAACACTCCTGCACCGAGCCCTTCTGCTAGCATTGAGCAGGCGGTTGGCCTAACGGAAATTACAATTGACTACTCTCGTCCTAGTATGAAAGGACGTACCATTTTCGCTGAGGATGGCCTGGTACCTTTTGGTTCGATGTGGCGTACTGGAGCTAACGCAGCTACCAAAATCACTATTGATCAGGACGCTAAGGTAGGTGGTGTAGAAGTAGAAGGTGGCAGCTACGCTGTTCTTACTAAGCCAATGGCTAGCGAGTGGACTTTCATGATGTTCCCATACGAAGGCAGTAGTTGGGGAAGCTACCGCGAAAAGACACCTGCTGCTACTTTTACGGTAGCTACCAAGAGCACTGCTATGGCGGTAGAATCTTTCACTATTGGTGTCAACAACCTGAGCAGCAATGGTGCTACCATTGACTTCATGTGGGAAAACACTATGGTAAGTGTACCAGTAGAAGTAGAAGTACACGAGCAAGTAATGGCGGATATCCAGCGCACTATGGCGGGCCCATCTGCTAATGACTACTTCCGCGCTGCCAGCTACATCCACGATGCTGATGGTGATATGGACATGGCACTAGAGTACATCCAAAAAGCAAACGATACCGATACTCCACGTTTCTGGATGGTACGCCGTGAGGCTTTGATTCTTGCTGATCTGGACCGCACACAGGAAGCCATTGCCGCTGCTAAGCGTTCTTTGGGCTTGGCTCAAGAAGCAGGTAACGAAGACTACGTACGCATGAACGAGAAGTCTATCGCTGAGTGGGGCGGTAAGATGGACTAATTCATCTACTGTACAAACGCATTGCAATGCGTCTACACCACAAGCCCCGTACGTGACCATGCGTTGCGTACGGGGCTTTCGTATATCAAATAAGCACTACAAATCATTAATTCACTGTTTGTACGAATGCTACCAGGTCTTGTAATTTTGGACAAACAATGCTCATGATAGAATTCGACGCCAAACGCAGCAGGGTAGCGGTAGCCACTATTTTTGCCATCAATGGCTTTCTATATGCCAACTGGGTAGCTCGCTTGCCTCGTTTACAGGAGAGCTATGGCTTAGATCATGGGCAGCTGGGTTTGGCGCTACTAGCCGCCAGTGTAGGGGCCCTGGTAGCCATGCCCTTAACGGGGAAGGTTATTGTACAGGCGGGTAGCCACCGCATTACCCGTATTATGCTGCTGTCGTTTTGTGTATTGATTCCTTTCATACCTGTTACTCTAAATATCTACACGCTGGCTGGTGTCCTGTTTTTAATGGGGGCATCAACAGGGTCTCTGGATGTGGCCATGAATGCGCAGGCCGTGTTGGTGGAACAAGCATTGCGCAAGCCAGTCATGTCCTCCTTTCATGCCATCTTCAGCGCGGGAATGATGATGGGAGCGGGTAGTGGTGCTCTTTTTAATCGTCTGGAGATTGGTTTACCCCAACACCTACTCGTCGTCAGCGTCATTGGTGTTTTGGCGGCCATTTGGGCCCAAGGACTACTCATACCTGATCATCGTGACGTCACGGAGGAAGAAGCTGGCAATAGCACTAATATTCTGCTTCGTCCCGAGCTATTAATTCTAGGCTTAATTGCTTTTTGCTGTATGCTCGGCGAGGGAGCTATGGCCGATTGGACAACGAACTATCTGGAAAAAGTAAGTAATGGTGGGCGCTATTGGTCGCCCTTTGGCCTGGTGGCCTTCTCTACTGCAATGATGGTGGGACGTTTCCTGGGAGATGGGGCACGAATCAAAATAGGCGACGCAAAACTATTACTCGTAGGTTCATTTATTGCTGTTGGAGGGATGTTAATGGCCTTAATCTGGTCTGTTATTTGGACCGGCATTGGTGGCTTCTTTTTAGTAGGTCTCGGTTTAGCTACCATTGTACCTATCGCCTACAGCCGGGCCGGTAGTTTGCCAGATCTCTCACCCGGTGTCGGTATCAGTATGGTCACTACCATTGGTTATGCTGGCTTTTTAGTGGGCCCACCCGCAATCGGCTTCATCAGCGATTGGTTAGACCTGCGCTGGGGCATGGGCTTCGTTTTATTCCTCTTTGCTTTAATGCTGCTGCTCAACTGGGTTGCGATCCGCCAAGAACGGGCGAAAACGGCGAGGGAATTAGAATTAGAATCGGAATTAGAATTTGAGTCGAAGTAGAAGTGACAATTAGAGTTAAAGCAGCTCCAGTACCTATCTGACTTTCATTCTAATTCTAACGCTAATTCTAATTCCAATTACCCCCCCGGGAAACCCTCCGGATCAGGATACTGATACCTAAAGCCAGGCACTTCTTTTGAGCGTTCGTTCGTCACCCTTTTTCCAGGAGCAGCGTTAGGATCTACTAGAAAGGAGGGAGGCACCAAGTCTAGTTGCCGAGCGGCTTCTGGATAGTAGTCTGCCTTCGTGGGGTGTAGGTCTGCACAAACATTAAGTGTGGTACCCCAATAGTTATGTTGTAGAATAGCTTTGCAAAGGTTCACAACGTCGACTCGGTGCACCAGGTTGACATACTGTTCACCACCAGGGACTTGTGTCTTACTCGCAAACCAGCGTCCGGGTTGCCGAGAACCACCGACGAGGCCTGCTAGACGAAGAACGGTGAGCTGTTCGCCAAAAGCATTGTGGAGCTGCTGTTCTACTTGGACTAAGGCTTTCCCTGAGGCAGTGGACGGTTGGAGTGGAGACTCTTCATCCACCAGGTTCTGTTGGTTACCGTACACGCCTGTGCTACTGGTGAACAAAACCTTGGAAACGCCGCCCGCCCGAGCTGCTTGAATAACCTGCGCCACTTTAGCTGGATAAGTCGTAGCAACGGCTGGATCTCTTCGTCCGCCAGGAGGGAGCGTGAGAATGAGGGTGTCAACGGTCCAGAAACTGAGGGCATTACCTTGAATATGATCTGGCTGAACAATCATTTCGTAGCTGTCAAATCCCTTGGAGTCCAGCCGGAGGGCCTTCTCCTTCGAAGTGGTGGCCGCTTTCACTTGGTAGTCGTCTGCTAGAAGTACATCGCCTAATGGCTCGCCTAGCCAACCTGCTCCCAATAGGGCAACTGATTTTGATTTTTGCATATATGCAGCCTGATTTCACTATTCAACCATGTACCTGCCTAATTGGTTCTCTTTGCATAAGGCCAACGGAACATGAATACGTATATCCCCATCAACTGTTCTTATTATGATGAACTAGAAGCTGCAGCTACACAAAGGCGGACGGTGACCATCGTGTATCGTGATAAGCAAGAACAAGAGCAGAAAGTGGCCACCCGCATCACCGACCTATTTGCTCGGAATAAGGAAGAGTTTATGGTATTGGAAAACGGCCTGGAGTTTCGCTTGGATCGCTTGGTGAGTATTGATGGTAAAATGCCACCCTTGGTGTGCTAGGGTAACGATTTCAGTCGAAATCTGAAATCACACACAGTAGCGACGCGATTCATCACGTCGACAAATCAAAACAGCAACATCGTCAAATAATCCCCCAATTTCTCCCGCAGAATTTTCAAGGCTTTCCCCATCTGGTTCTCTACTGTTTTGATGGAAATTTCGAGCTGATCGGCAATTTCCTGGTAGGTCTTATCCTCAAAACGGCTGAGTTGAAAGATCGCTCGGCAGCGGGGTGGTAGGGTGCTGATAGCCGCTGTAATACGAACGGAAAGCTCCTGCGTAGCCAGTTGTTCGTCGGCAGGGGCAGCGTGTTGACCCGGAAGATGAATAGGGAGCTCGTCGGCCCGGAAGCGGGTTTTCTTGCGTAGATAGGCTAGGGCTTCATTAACAGCCATGCGCCGGAGATAGGCACTGAGGTTGGAGTCTACCTGAATTTGCTCGCGCTTTTCCCAGAAGCGGACGAATACTTCTTGCGCTAGGTCTTCTGTGAGGCCAGGATCCTGCACAAAGCGAAAGATCGCCTGACAGACCGGTTCGTACTGTTGGTCGAAGATAGCCCGTAGAGCGGTGCGGTCGCCGGTGCGCAACTGACCTAACCAATCTTGATGTCGGGTGTCCTTCATGTTGATCGTCCGTTCATAGTTTTACCCTGAGCTGAGGGTAGCTATTCAAGTCCAGGAGCCAAAGATCGTAACTCTCTCCACTTTCCGTAGCCTTGGATGGATGAACCATCGAAAAATTAGGACGAATGACTGTTTAGAACAGGCCGTCCAGGTTTACGTTATCACGAATTAACTCTACGGCTCGTCGTGCCTTCCAGGGAGTTCGCGTGTTGATCTTGACCTCCATCTTGTTGATTTTGATGGCGGAACCATAAGTGTCGAGTTGGGTAGCAATCAGCGGAATTTCATTCATCATGATGTAATCCCCGCAAGGTACGTGGCGCTGGAGTTCACTGACGAAATCGTTCTCACCGTTGACAATAATGCCCGCTAATTTCAAATCCTGATCAGGATGCTTGCGGTCAATTTCCTGCAGGGAGTTGATCGCATTCTCTAAGCGGCGGTGGCTTACGATCAACAGTAGGTTTTGCAGATCATCGAACTCCTTCTTCTCAATCAATGAACCGGAGGCAATGTTCTCGACCTTATTGTCCAGGTTATGGCCGTTCATAATAACCGTACCATCTACCGCCAAGCGAATACCTTCCATGATGGGATTGGCCAGCGTCTGGTCATAAGGAAGTACACCTAATAGTGGGATGCCCCACTTCTCCAATTTTCCACCCACTAATTCGCGTACGCGCTCCGACTTTTCCGGAATGACCTTATTGATGATGACGCCGGCAATAGGTACTTGCTCCTCCCGAAAGAGGGATAAGTTGGTGTTGAGCTTATCAATTGTATTGCCGATTCCACCTTCCACAACCATGATGACCGAGGCGTTCAGCATTTTTGCTACTGCCGCGTTGGATAAATCAATCACACTACCTACACCAGGGTGTCCCGTACCCTCGTAGACGACAACTTCGTGCCGTTCTTGCAGTTGTTGCGAAGCATTTATGACTTCGTCAGGAAACTGGTATTGATCTGGGTTTTGCAGAAAGGAGGTGGTTACACCACGTCCCAGAATGACGGGGCTGTGCAGTTCAGCGGAAAGCTCAAAGTTCATCACTTTGGAAAACAGTAGTGCATCTTTATCTACTTTCAAATCCCCAAGGTCTACAAACTCTTGTCCTAGCGGTTTGCAATAGCCAACGTTGAAGCCTTTATTGCGAATAGCGGCAACGATGCCCAGTGTCGAGGTGGTCTTACCCACGTGTTGACTGGTAGCAGCCACGTATATACGATCAAGCATAGTGGAGAAGTCTAAATCAATTGTTGCTGAAAAATCCAACGGCACCCCCGTCGGAGAGCCGAGCAACTAACAGTGTCAAGGCGTTTATTGTTGGCTACGGTACGTTTGCTGAAACCACAAGGCTAGGGCTACCACTTGCTCGTCGGACATGCTGGCAGCCGAATGGAGCCAAGTGTAAGACTTCAAGGGCATATGCCGTTCATCCACTTCCTCAAATGATTCTTCCAATTTGTGCTGCGCCTTATCCTTAGCGTAGCTCGCCCATTCGGAAAAGTTGAGTTCCTTGCGACCGTTTCTGATATGCCCTTGGATCCAAAACGACAGTGGAGATATTTTGGCATACCACGGGTACTCAGTTTCGTAGGAATGACAGTCGTAACATGCGTTCTTGATCAAGGTGGCCATAGCAGGAGGTGCATTCACGATAGTGAGGAAATCTTGTGCTGGGTCAACCTCAGGAACAGCGCGATCAACTGGAATCAACTGAGAAAGTAATAGTATGGCCAAGACGATCCAGAGTATGGTTTTGAATCTGGGCTTCATAGCAACCGGTTCAAGCCAATAATTGTTTGCAATTTCTGTGCTTGCTTGTTGAGCGAGCATTCCAAAGGTATAAAAATTCCCTACGCTCGTTATGCATCCTCACAATAAGTTATGGGATTAGATTAATTTTGTGCCTTCACATTGAAAAGCTCATCATGCCCTTAGCTCAGCTTCCTTCTGCAATTTGGAAAAAGCGTGTCCTCGCGGCGGCCGTACTACTGTTATTGGCGGCTGCTGGCATCGGATTCGATATGTGGCGTCTATACCAGCAAGAGCTGCTTTGGGCCTATCGGCCGCTCCTATTCCTGCTGTGTTTTTGGTTCGGTTTGGTCCTGTTTCGCCAGTGGAGGCGACTCCGTAAGCAGGAAAGCTGGGATGTTGAACCGCTACTGTGGTCTACCTTGAGTGGACTCATTCTGGGGCTAGGTTTTCCGGATATCATACCATTTCCGTTCCTGCTTTTTGTAGCCTGGATACCTGTACTACGCCTAGAAGCGCGCTGGCGCGAAAAACCTGATGCCCGTAAGCGCGAACTGCTTTCTTACCTTTTCCACACCTTTGCCACCTGGAATATTGTGGCCACCTACTGGGTGATGAATACTAGTTTTGTGGCCGGCTTGTTTGCCAACTACGCCAACAGCTTTCTCATGTGTATTCCCTGGTTGTTGTACTTGTGGACCAGGCCTCATCTACCAAAGTTGGGT
>JBCBWU010000151.1:0-17439 GCA_039816955.1 Bacteroidota bacterium | reverse complement strand
GAATACTTCTTTTGAATGGATCGAGCAGGTTCAGCTAGCTGATCTAGACAACACCTCTGGTGAGGATGATGGTTATGGCAATTACACGGGTTTGAGTGCTGCCCTGGCTTTAGATAATAGCTACACCATTACCCTCACCAGAGGTGTTGTCTAGATCAGCTAGCTGAACCTGCTCGATCCATTCAAAAGAAGTATTCAGATTATCAGGTTCATCAATGGAGCCGTCACAGTCGTTATCCAGGCCATCACATAATTCCGGGGCACCGAGAAATACTGTTTCGTTATCATCATCACAATCACCAGCACACACTCCTACCCCATCGCCATCCAGATCGATATCATTTACAATCAAGGTCGTTTCGCACTCGCTGGTCAATTCACCATCGCTCACGTTGAGGATCACATTGTAAGTCCCTGGTTCGAACGGACCTGTTGGTTCAATGCTTAGTTCGATGGGATCTCCATCGGGATCAAAAGAACCACCATCTACGTCTTCGGGGAATATTTCTACGATACAGTTAGGGCCTACTACTGCGTTTAAGGTATTCAGACATACCGCTACTGGTGCCGCATTTGACACTGCGCAAACCCCGTCTGGATCGTTCACAATTACGGAGGTCGTACAGAAGCTACTATTGCCACTACCATCATCAGCCACTAGCGTTAAGTTGAAAGGAGTGCCCACGTCATCACAGTCTACCTCCACAGTTGGGCCAGTATCAAAACTGAGGCTGAGCATACAGTTGTCGCTACTTCCGCCATCAATGTCCGCAGGGAAGATTGTCGTTGTTCCCCCTGGTCCAATGCTGACCAATAGGTTATTAATACATACCGCAGTAGGATTGGTCTTATCCTCTACTGTAATAGTGCTGAAACAGGTGTTACTCTCTAAACCATCACTGACCGTCAAATTTACATTATAAACGCCAGGAGAGAACGGGCCGCTATCATCTAAACTGAAGGTGAGCGGATCACTATCTGGGTCAAAGGAACCGCCATCGATGAATATTGGATCTAGTAAGGCTTGGCAAGAGGCATCAACCGACACATTAACGTTAGCTATACAGACCGCCACCGGTGGTTGGTTGGTACAAACTCCGACAGGATCCGTAATAGTTACATCGGAAAAGCAGGTGTTCGCATTTCCACCAATATCCTCTACCGTCATCACAACGGTATAGGTTTCGCCTACATCAGAACAATCGAACTCAGTGGAGCCACCGGTGATTGTCCGTGTGAAAGTGCAATTATCGGTACTCCCGGCATCAATCATGTCTGGTGTCAGGGTGAAACTACCTTCGGTACCAAGCGAGGCATTGATAAAAGCATCGCAAACAGCAGTAGGAAAGGTTTTGTCTTCTATCACAACCGTACTGAAACAGCTATTGGTCTCCCCAGCAGATTGAACTTCAAGAATGATATTATAGGTGCCTGGTGAGTAGGGCCCGGCGTCGTCCAGGCTCAAAATTACTGGATCCCCACAGGAATTAAAAGAACCGGCATCAATCATATCCGGCGTTAAAAAAGCCGTGCAGCTGGCGTCAACCGCTACATTTACATTGGCAAAACAAACGGCTACAATTCCGCCATCAGCCAATGCTTTAGGTTCAGTACCAGGCTCGGCACCTAAGGCATTTGAAGTGGGAAAAGAAAGGGAAAAGAGGACAAGAAAAAGAGCAGAAAAACAAGACGTAAAATGGGAAAAAGGTGTCATACGGTTAGTTTCTGGTGTTGAAATTATATGTAGTATAAAAATAATATGTGCCGACGATTGGAATCCTCTGGTCTGAATAGTAATCTTGTATCTTTAAAACTAAAACACATGAGAATTCCTCCTTTGGTTTTGATGGTGCTATTCCTTAGTACCTGCAATCAGGCACGTGTTACCGAACTGGAAACAGAGAATGAAATTATTCAAGAGCAGTTGGCGGCAGCCCTAACCGAACTTACTAGCCTACAGCAAGCGGGCAACTACCAACCAGGGCTCATCCATAGTGTATTCTTTTGGCTCAAAGAAGACTTATTGGAAGAAGACCGGACTGCTTTTCTAGCTGGCGTGGAGTCCCTTCGTGAAGTAACTTCTGTCAAACAAATGTACGTAGGACCAGTAGCCCCGACAGAGGCAAGGGGTGTGGTGGATAATACTTACAGCACCGCTCTACTCGTGCACTTTGATGATGTGGCGGGGCAAGATGCTTACCAGATTGATCCAATTCACTTGAAGTTTGTGGAAGACCACAAGGACAAATGGACGAAGGTGGTGGTATATGATAATTTGGTGGAGTAATAACTTACAGCACTCTTGGAGAGTATTATTACACCTTAATTGTTATTCTCAACTACTGGTGTCTGTTCATTAGCTTCTTCTCGTTTCCGCTTCCAACGGCGGTGTGTCCATAACCAATAACGAGGTTCTTTGCGAATGGCAACTTCCAACCTACGGGTGTGTTCCATGGTAATCATACCGTGCTCTTCCTCTTGCGGGTTTTCAGTGATCAAGGAAAAGGTCATGTGGTAATAGCCCCTTTTCACTTTCTGGATATCCCCGAAAATCACTGCACAGTCGTAGTTCTTGGCAAACTTTTCGGTGCCAAAAGCTACCGCAGTATCTTGGTTGAGAAAGTCCATCCAGAAGCTCTTTTTGCTGGAGGTTGGAGATTGATCCGCGCCGAATAGAAAGAAGGCTGTTTGGTTTCTTGCTGCTTCAAACATGGCCGGCCCATCGTGCTTGGAAACGAGCTCTAATCCGCACTTAGCCCGAGATTCGGAAAGTACTTTACTAAAGAAAGGATCTTTGATGGGCGAGTACAGCGCAGCAACGTGATAATCGGTAAACTGGGAAAAGGAAGTACCTATCAGCTCCCAATTAGCGTAGTGCCCGGCTACAACGATCACCCCTTTCCCTAGTTTTTCGACCTCTCGGATAAATTCTGGGTTGGTAATATAGGCGCGGCGTCGGAGTTCTTCCACACTCATGCTGAAAAGGCGAATACTTTCGAAGATGAGATCACAGAAATGGCGGTAGAAGTCGCTGCCAATGGCCTTTATCTCCGCGGGAGTCTTATCAGGGAAGGAGCGTTCCAGGTTTCCGAAAACCACTTTTTTGCGGTAGCCTAATAGGTGGTACAAGATATAGTACAGTCCCGTTGACATGACATGCAAGACTCGCAGGGGGAGTAACGATAATGGCTTAATGAAGAGGTAGAATAAAATTGCACTCATCTTTAACCTAGGCTTAATAGCAATTCGTGTCTATTACTGTAAATTCGCTGCAAAGCTAAGCCTCTAGCCGGACTTACGCTATACTCAATCGCTTTTATTCAATCCATATCACCGTCATGTACAGAATCCTTTTCCTTCTTTCGCTACTGGCCCTATCTTGTACTCCCAAACGTCAATTAGCGACAGTGAACGATACACCGACTACCATAAGTCTACCTGACTTCGATTGGCAGGGACACCGCGGTGCACGTGGTTTGCTGCCAGAAAATACCGTTCCGGCTTTTCTGCGGGCCTTGGATTTCCCTAAGGTGACCACTCTTGAGCTAGACCTGGCCGTTAGCAAAGATCAGGAGTTGATCGTCTCGCATGAGCCCTGGATGTCGGCCCTTATTTGTTCCCATCCTGATGGGAGCGCAGTAACTGAAGAAGAAGAAAAGGGTTTGCGTATTTTTGAAATGACGACAGCGCAAGTCCAGGCATTTGATTGTGGACAACGAGGGAATGTCAACTTTCCAGACCAGGCAGTACAAGCAATATACAAGCCAACCTTAACGGAGGTGGTAGAAGCCGCCGAAGAAAAAGCCAAAGCCCTAGACCGTCCCCTACCCTTCTATAATATTGAAATCAAGAGCCTACCGGAATACGATGGGGTCCTCACTCCAGAACCGAGCGCTTTTGCCGCCTTAGTCGTCCGCGAGCTTCGGAGGTTGGGCATTGCAGAACGCAGCACCGTACAGTCTTTTGACGTGCGCAGTCTGCAAGCGATGAAAGAGCAGGCCCCTAAACAACGGCTGGTCTATCTGATTGCTAATCGAAACAGTCTTGATCAAAACATGGAATTGCTCGGGTTTACACCTGACGTCTATAGTCCCTACTTTGAGCTCTGCACCCCAGGTTTAGCGGATTCACTGCACGAACAAAACATCCAGCTTATTCCCTGGACGGTAAACGAAGCGGAGCAGATGAATGCGCTTATTGAGATAGGAGTGGATGGGATTATTACGGATTATCCGGATCGGATACCGGAGGGAAATTAGCAATATAAATAAAGGACCTAACGCTGCGCTCGCAGCGTTAGGCGTAGCTTGTAGCTATGGTAAGATATTATCGACGTGGCACGTGGCAATAAAGTAAACAATATTTGATCGTAGGCGCAGCCTCCTGGCAACGGCACATTTTCATGGCCGTTGCAAAAAAGTATCCCCTTCATTCCCATACCGAACGAAGGGGATATAGCTTTAATGAACCAAAATAATTTTTTGCGTTTCCTCAGTAGTAGCTGTTTGCCATTTGAGGTAATATAATCCGCTCTGGTAAAGGCTCATATCGAGTTGTAAGACATGAGTATCCCGGTTGAGGCTCTGTTGATATATATGGCGACCTAAATGATCAAATATACTTAGCGTACCAGGTGAATCGGAAGCAAAAGTAATTTGGAGCAAATCTAATACCGGATTAGGCGCTACGCTAAAGGTGCTTTCTGGATCATACTCACCCAACTCATTTTTCTGTTTGTACTGCATTGCTGCAGGTTCCGTATTATCTGCTTGCAATGCTTGCCGGGCTAAGCAATCATCCGTAACGATAAAGGCTTCGTCGTACTGGCGGTACAAGCTACGCGCACGATGAACGACGTTCCCTCCTTGCAAGGGGCATTGATTGGCAATTACCCGTAATTCATTTTGTTGTTCGGTACTGAGCGAGCCCGATCCATTAGCTATTGTCTGCAAGTAAAACCTATTGATGCTTTTCTCGTTGGCTTGTGGTTGCAATGCCGATACCAGAGCATCATTACTTAGCAGTAAATCACCAATACCGGCTTGTGCATTCGTCCAACTGGCGGCGTAACTATTTTGCCAGCGCTGTTGCGCCATCGCGAGTTGCTGCGACTGGTTTCGCCAAGCAGCCTGATCCCTGGTTGTTAGCGACAGCGAATAGGCTAGTGCGCTGGCTTGGGTTGATCGTAGTGCAACACGCATGGCTTCCAATTGCTGCCTTAAGGTAGTGTGCGTACCAGTAGGTAAAGTAAATTGGCTCCGCAAACGCTGGGCTTGGGCATAGAAACTACCCAAGGCCTCGTTATCGTGCCGGTTTAAGTAGGCTGCCCAATAATTGGTCAACTGTCCTTCATTTTCCAAAGCTTTTCCTTTAGCAAAAGTATACTGCTGACTATCCCAAGTACGCTCCGTACTAAAGGCCCCGGTCCAGGCTTCTCCCCTGAGAATACGCTGATCTAAATCAATTGTTGAACCATCACCGGGTCCTATTATTCCATCCAAATTACAAATTGGAGGCGCGCCTGAAGTATTGAATATCATCCACGGCTGACCATTCCCCTGGTAATTGGGCAAGCTCACATTCGAGGGAAAATAGTTATCTAAAGGTGAATGAATTAAATAGGCTTGTGGCCCAAATGAAAAAGGATTATCCGTCATTAGCTCATTCACCGCATCCGCCTCCGCAAAACTACCGGCCCACCTATTGCCTCGCCACTCTTGGGCATTAATTGTCAATAGGTCCTCATAGAGTAGTCCGCGTTGTTGATTACCGCCAAAGTAATTGTTTTGGAAATCGGTATCTTCTGACTGTCCTGCTACAAAGTGGGCACCCGTATGCATGCTGATAAAGTCATTGCAGGAGTAGACGGTATTGCGGGTGTTTTCTACGTACAGCCCGGTACGTTTACCTTGTAAAATACCATCGGGCAGATTTTCTACACTGTTGTTGTTGACCACATTGTGAATACTCCCCGACAGGGCAATCCCTACATCATTGGAAGATTGTCGTAAGCGAATGGGAATATTGCTATCCAGATACCAGTAACTACCAGCTTCCACGTAAATACCACTAGCGTAGGGGCGCCCCACGCCGGCTTCACCTCCCTCAATAGTAATGGTATTGCCCTGAATACGCGCGTGACCACTTTCGGTACGCATGGTATTTTCGATCACGTAGATAGCATCTCCTCCACGTACCTGGCCATCAACGGGTGCTGGAATTTTTCTCAGATTGTTGTGGTTAACGGTGATGTCGGTGGCCAAGTCGTTTTGGGCCAACCAAATTCCCGTACCAAAGAAAGCCAGGTCATTATCAACAATCTCAATATCGCGGAAGTTAGCATTGCGGACGCGAAAACCATTGTCACAATTTACTACTTCTGCATCCGAAATAAAGGTACTGGTATTCCGTGTTTGCACTGCCCAAACGCAGTCATCAAAAACGGGAATACCGGTAGCGCCAGCCGCTTCAACCACTAGTAAAGCACCACTTCCTCCCGCATGAGTAATTGCGTTCCCTTCGAATAGATAATTGAAGCCGTCAACACCTCGGATATGCTCGAAACGTGTGTTCTGCACACTAAGGTTTACATTGGTAGATGCAATAATACCAGCTGGTAAATCACGTATCAAGGCTGGTGTTGGCAAATTACTCCCCAGGGTAATCACACTCGACTGACTACCAGAAAGCACGTAAACAGCTGCTGCACTTGTGGTGCCTGTAGTGTAAGGTCCAACATTAGGGTCAAATGCAGGTAGCAATGCCGACGACCCTATAAACTCGTCGCTATTGCTGGTAAACGCTATGTTACCTCCGGTCAGTCCTGCATCAGCATATACCCCTAAGAAATTATTTTCAAAGCGATTCCTACCTGTAAATACCGTTCCATTAGCTTGTATCTGAAGAGCGGCTTGGGCATTTTCTACTAATGTATTTGCTATGGTCAAGGTAGCTGTTTCCGATACGGTAATCCCTCTCCAGAGCGTCTCACAACCATAAATATGTGCCGGGACGGCCTGTCCGCCATTACCCCGAAATTGCACATCAGCACCCGGTTGGATAACTATTTCAGCACCGGGTTGCATTCGTATTTCTCCGTAGAAGAATGCTAGATCAAGGCCATCAACAGCGTTACCGATCTCCAAACGACCATTGATCGCCAAACATCGATTATTAACGTTAAGGCGACGATCATCATCAATGAGCATCGCTAGTTCTTCTATATCCTCTATATCAGTGCCATCAAACGCATTGATATTGAGGGCGTTTTCTCCTTCACAGGGACAGGTTAAGGCGGGTGGTGGAGGGCCACACTCACTCAAATCTACTACTTGCTCTGTTTGTACCGTTGTACAATTACCAGTTATTATGTGTACAATAGTATAAACGGCTGGATCAAGGTCCAAGGTTGGATTAACCTCCGTACTTACTAGTACTCCATCGAGCAACCACTCATGCAGACCTTGCGTGGCAGCTGAAGTCAAACTAACGGCACAATTAAAATCATCAATTACGGCACTAAAGGTTGCATCTAGCTGTTCTTCTGGTGAAACAAATACGCCAACATTGTGCTGAATTGGAATTGCTCGACAATTGTCTGATACGTTCATCGGTACGAAAAATGCCTGCCCCGCAGTACCTGTACCATCAAGAACGAGATGCAAAACGGCCGATTGGCAAAACTCGTCATTATTGTTCAAGACAAAGTTATCTAGCGTAAAACTACCCGTACTAAAATCTCCTGAATTACCTAAGCTAATACCTATTCCAGGTAGCGCTGGAGTCATCGTCAATTGAGTAGGATCTTCGCGGAAGCAATATTCTACCGCAACAAATACTTCATCTCCGGGACATATCGGGTCTTCGTTGACTACTTGTTGTGTTACCGCAAATTCCAGTGGACTTACATCTAGCGTTTGCTGCGCACTCGTGCCCTGGCATAATTCAAAAGGTGTGAAAACATGCTCAAAGACGTACACTCCTGGAGTAACTATTACTGTAGGGCTTGCTTCTGTAGAGATCGAGGTACCATCCTGCCACCACTCGTGTGTGCCACCCTCTAGTACTTGTGGGGTTAACAATACTTCGCAACTAGTCATATCGAAGTCAATGGTAAAATCAGCGTTTGCCGCTTGCTGCTGGGGGACCTCAAAAGTAATTAGATAATCGTCACCGGTATTCAGGCAGGCCCCGTCTGGATCGATAAATACTTCAAACGTTGTACCCGGTTCGACACTTTCGCCAACCAAGAGTTCTAGGGTAGCCGTAGCGCAGAACTGCCCCTCATTATTTGGTGTAAAATTATCGAGTACTGCTGTTCCATTGACAAAGTCACCACCATTTCCGAAAGACAGATTGACACTTTGAAAGAAGGCATCTAAGGTGACTCCCTCTTCTGGGTTTTCATCTGTACATACCGTTACGGGGATGTTGATGGCTTCACCAGGGCAAGGTAAGTCTTCGACGGTGTGGGTGATTGCAATTGGTGGATTGGGTATTTCTACCAGACGGATGTTATCGAAGTAAACGTATAGGAAGTTAAAGTCTCCTTCTATATTTTCCAGGGATAGAAGTAAATAGTTTCCTACTACTGTTGGTGAAAAGTCTACTGTATATTGCTCCCAAGCAATATTATCTCCTTCGTCGTTAATCGTAGGCAGGACATCAATTGATACCTCATTGAACAATTGATAGTCATATCCATCACAAGCAACAAGCTCTCCATTGTAGATAGCATCAAACATATTTATGTTTTGATCTGCCGGACACGTTATCGTTTCGCTAAAACCAAAATTGACTGTTGCATCACAAGTTGTATTGACCCAGAAGCTCAATTGATAAGTCTGATCAGGAGTTACGGGCTCTCTTAAACGAAATTCCCATCCCTCCGGTCTACCATTGGTATTACCAAGAATCCCAATGTAACTATCTCCTTCTTGTGGCAAGATTTCCGCATTATCTGGGAACTGAAAATCTACACCAGCACAAGTCATTGGGCCAAAAATAGCTCCTGGATAATAATCAGGTGAAGGTGGTGATCCAGGTTCAAAAAGACCATCTAACCTGTAATCATAATGTGCAGTAGAGAGTTCTTCTTCAAAATTTCCATCACAAATCAAATTACAATCAACGGTTGATGGACATGGTAAGTCATCTAATCCTTCAGAGGTGATAAGGATTAAGATATAAGCCCAATCACCGGGGATTACATCTCGGCCCTCCTCACAAAATGGTAAGTAACGAACCACCATCCATCCTAACGCTAAGCCAGAAGGTAAAAGCGAAAAGCCCTCGCCATTTCCAAGATCAGTAATGGTTCCAAGCTCAATATTAGTATTCAATATCTCAAAACTATTTGGGATATAACCCGTCGCATTAATATCATTTCCTAAAAATGCAGCAGCAGGCACCTCTAATACCGGACCTCCCGTAATAGCGGTAAAAGGAGCCTCCAAAATATCATTGACCCCGATAGCCACACAAGACTGATTAGCACAACCTCTATAGGTTTCAAAAGGTACATTTTCGCCTTCTTCGTTAGATGGAACCGTGCCAAAAGTAGTTCCCGTCTGATAGCCTAGATCACAGAGTATAGATACCTCTTCCTGGGCTGGATGTCGTTGGGTAGTACCTGCCGGCCCACAGCTGTTCATAATGTAACCGTTATCAAGCGCACATCCTTCGTCGCCGGGAAAATTGTTAGTTGCGTCACAATTGAGGTGAGACAAGCCAGAGTCATTCCAAGGGTTGGGTAAATAGAGGGTTTGATTTGGTAGTTCATCCCCGCTGTATTCCGCATCCGCTGAACAAACCGGTGATTGGATGAAGCTATTTGTAGCTACATCAATGGCGTAAGGTACGTTGGTAGGGTACCGCAAATAAAATGGTGTGCCGTTGGAAGTTAAATTCGCTCCATTGATGGTACGAATATGGGTGTCAAACTTTCCATAGGTCCCTGGGCTGCCAAAGTTCGCCAAACGGCTCTGGTTATTGGCTGTCGCATCAATAATGGAATAAATACCCAATAAGTGAAGTGATTCGTGTAAGGTAACAGAATACAAATCATTTTGATCAGGTGGGGTGATTTCTGTAGGATCTTGATTGTTCAAAAAGAAATCAAAATTATCAAAGTTGAAACGCAGGAGTCCATGCGCACTATTTACGTCTATCGTTGGATCAAATAAATCAAGTCCTTCGTAGGCATTACTGTTTGCCTGTATGGTGCTCATCAACATATCGCGCGCAATACCATCCGGAAAACCAGGAAGGATAATTGGTGATGCCGCCGCTAGCGCAGCATTTGGCAACTCATCTACACCATTCCCCTCTGATTCACGCACGAGTACGCGAATGGAATTCGGCGCAATAGCCCCCGTAGGATTAAGTAACACCGATAAATCAGCAAACACTTGACAAACTACAGCTTGACGATCTAGCCCTACATCAGGATCGTCAAAGCCATAATCCCTGTCTTCGCAGACATCGGCAAAAGTCAATTGAAAAATGCCTGATCCATTCAAACAGTTACATCCTCCAGCTATTGCACTAGGCAACGAAACAGGCAATTTAATCTCAGCAAAAGTAAGTTCATTCCCAAAACGATCCACTGGTACTAAAGCGGAACCTAAGGCTCCACTAGTGGGGAAAATATCCCTTGTAAGCACCTGAGGCGTTTCAAGGTAGCTTGGCTTAGTTAAATCGCGTGCTGGTGGAGCAGCAGCAATTAAATAGGCAAAAATGCCTACGAGTAATGAGAGCGCGAGCGTAGCGCGTAATTTAGTATTAAACATAAATTAGGTCTTACCAAAGTTCATACTTTGGTGGGTGAGAAAAAGCGCAGTTAGAGGGTTTCGAATACCTCTAAAAAATTAAAAAACGATTAGTCGTCCATTACATATGCACATACCCTTCTGTGATTCCAAAATCAATAATCCCTGGTAACGGCCAAATTCATCGGCCGTTGCGAATAGACTACCACCGCTCATGCTATTACTTTCCTAACGCTGCGCTCGCAGCGTTAGGCGTAGCTTGTAGCTGCGGTAAGATATTGTCGACGTGGTTATAAAGTCAACAATATCTGATCGTAGGCACAGCCTGCTGGCAACGGCACATTTTCATGGCCGTTGCATGTAGGCTACGCGCAAAAGGGGAGTAAGCTAGGTGCAGCAAGGGTCAATCTATTACATTGTCAAGTTCCTTTAAATTTAAATACACATGTACTTCTGATTGTTTTAAAAATAATATTACTTCTGTAAATTCATTATCATCTTCTATTATCACTATCTCTCTAGTAATAAAATTAAAAATAGAATAAGAACCTTCCTCCCCAATTAGGCAGTAATTTTCGAAGTTTTGAACAATATCTTCTTCCATTAATTTAAAGTTTTTGATGCTTGATTAAAGATAATTTCAGGATGACCTCTAGGTATAATAATTGACTCATTTTGATTAAGCAACTCTAGAGCTCTTATGTCAGCTTTACTAGGTATTGGATTTCCAGAAGGGTGAGTATGAAAAATTAGCTTCACATCTGTATTTTTAGGAATTTGAAACCTTAATCTGTTGGTTGTACCAAAGTATAATTGATAATTAACATGCCCAGATGAAGAAGTCTCTTTGATTAAAGCTAATTCATTGTCAGGAAAAATTTCCATAAGCCTTCTAGCTTGAGAAATTGATAACTCTCCCTCTAGCGGAATAGGTCTACTCTGCGGACCTAATCTCCTAAGTGTTGAAAATAGATTCTCAAATGATGAAGAACTTAAACCATCTCTGAGTAATATTTTTGAATTTCTACTCAAAAATCTAATTCCATTTCTAAGCAAAAATGGAATATATGCGAGTTGGGCTTTATAGTAGGCGTCGACATATACAAGTCCCCCTGTATTGATACCTACAAGCCATGCGTACATCATTTCACCTCTTTGCTCTGGCCCTAGATCTGTTTCTCCTGGCAAATTTCCTGAATTTAAGTAACTCTGGTCAAGCAAAACAGTTTGTTCAAAATTAGCTTCGTTTGGATAAATTAAAAGATTCCCTTCTCGATTTGCAATATTCAATGTCTGACCTACTTCAATATGATTTATATCTTCCAATTGTTGGTTCAAACTTTCTAATGTACCTCTTTCATAGCCAAGCTCATCCTCAATACCATGAAAAGTTTGACCTGATTGTACTCTATAAGTTCCGTTGGTATAATCCGCCTCTAGTCCATCCAGATCGATAGCCCATATTGGTGTTAAACTAGCAAACTGATAAGGCGTCAACTCAGGATACTCCGGTGCCAGCGGATCCACACTCAAAAACCTAGCTATCCCTGGATTGTAAATCCTAAAGCCATAATCATAATGTGTCTGCGCACCCCACTCGTTTTCGGTATCGGCTTCTTTACCGTTGAAGCCGAAGCGGTAGTCGTCAAAGTTGAGGCTGCGGCCGGCCATGTCCATACCGAAGGGGTAGTATTCATTGGCGGATCGCACCACTGGTAGATAGTGATCAACCATACCAGTGCCGTCGTCTACAGGGGTGACACGATCGGAAATAGTGGCGGTGACGTTGCCGAGGTGGTTGGACAATTCGTAGGTCTTCTGCCCAATGCTTAAGGGTTCATCCGCAAAGTATGGGGTATTGGGAATCGCCCCTAGATCGAGCGCAACTGCTGGCCGCCATAACCCTAGGCGTTTACTACCGTAGATGTGCTGCTCTTGCCAGGATACTTCACCATTAATATCTTGCTCGTAGACCGCCAGGCAGTTACCTTGTGCATCGCGGATGTAAAAGGTGTTCCGTACTTCGTTCTCCGCAATATCCAAGTAGGTCTTCCGCACTCGGTTTTGGTCGGGCCCATAATCGAATAGGGTTATACGGTTGGGTAAATTATCCTCCGAGTTAGTAAAATCAATCTGCTCTACTTTACCGTAGGGATTCCAAACCAATGCTGCACCAGCTTGGATATCCTCAGTCAGATTTCCAGAATCGTCGTAATCATAGTTATTCCCATTGCTAATACTCTGGCCTTGTACGCCCTCGTTGCCACCGACCAAGTCTCGTACCGTGCGCAGTTCATTAGAGCTGGTAATTGGCTCACTTACTGAGAAGTTGCCGTAGTGGTAGATGAGATTGTCAAATATTTGGCCGTTGTCGTCCTTGCGTTGAAGCGTCTTGAGGTTGCCATTAGGATCGTAGGTGTAGCTGCTAGCGTAGCCCCGATCCGTCAGATTACTTCCCCAGGTGTAGGCCGTCGCATCCGTTTGTAGTTCGTAGGTCCGCATCTCCAAAATGCGGTGCAACTGATCGTACTGATAACGATTACCACTCGCTCCCCCAGCTAGGCCCCTACTCTGCGAGACCATGTGCCGAACATTACCATTGTACAGACTTTCATTACCCGTATTGAAAGCAGTACCCGCTACCTGTGCTTCAAAGCGAGCATCTTCTCCACCCAGTGCCTGGTAGTCATTTTCAAAGTAGCCTAAGGTGTAGGCAAAAGCGTCCCTGGCTACCCAAGCATTCGGGCTAGGGCTCGTACTCCCCGGCAGGCTACTGGTCGTTCCATCGCGGCCCATATCGCGGTCCGCCTCTAGCGCACTGCTGTTTACGCCTTTAATCCAACCCTGTAGCGTGTAGGCATAATCACAGCCCTGCACATTGCGCTGTCCGTGCTGGGTACGTGCCAGTGGTCCGTGTGGGTAGTACTCGTATACCACCTCGCGCTCCCAGAAAGAATCGTCGAAGGGTTCATTGATATTGACTGCACTGGTGTACACATCCGTTAGGCGGTTGTGCTCATCGTACAAATAGCGGTAGGTAAATTGATCGGCCTGCCCACGCTGGTAATACACCGCGTTGACGTTGCCACTCAAGAAATCATAATCATAATCAATGCGCTTAAAGTCGTGCCCAGTACCCGCTAGCGGCCGCAACTCCTGGATCAGGGTTTTCACATTGCCCGTCACATCGTAGCTGTAGTGCGTAGCGTAGTCGTAGGCTTGCCCACCAACGGTACTCTCCAGAAAAGTGACACTGGATACCCGCGGGCGCAGGTTCTCTTGCCCATTGGGGCCAAAGGCCGCAATTGAAAAGGCTGCCGCATCGTAATACGTACTGGTGATGTAGCGACGATCATCCGCATTGGCCGCAATGGCATCGGTAAAGTCGCAGTACAGCACCTTATGGTCTCCATCGGCATCAAGGCCCGTAATAAAGGCTGCATTTACGTTGATCTCACCTACCTCGTGCACCCGTCCCAGCTCATCGTAGAGCGTGTAGCTGTAGTAGATCTCACCGTCTGCTCGCTGCCGCCCGTCTTGAGAAAGCACCAAGCGACCAATCTCATCGTACCAGTAGTACTCCGGTTCGCAGTCTGGCATCTGCTTGGCGATGAGCTCTTGCAGACTGTTGTACTGATAGTGCGTGATCATCTCGTGCACCGGGTACACCGCCGTAGTGGATATACCCGCCCGAAAGGCCGCTACTCCACTCAGATCGGTTGCGGGTACGATGCCTTTGGGAGGCACCGTCTTGGCTAGGTTACCGGCCTGATCATAGTAGTACAGTGTATGATGGTACTCGTGGACCAGCCCACTGGTCGTAAACTGCTCGGCTACATTTACCGGATTGGTACAGTATTCGATGTAGCTATTGACAAAATCTGCCATCAGCGCCTCCAGCTGCGCTTCGTACTGTAGTTGAGCCTGCTGCTGGGCGTGGATAATGGCGGTCTCGATACAATCCGGTAGGTCTTCTAGGTCATAATCCGCATCAAAGGGTGTCTCTGGACACAGCAGAATGGCATCAGAACAGGTCAGCTCCCGCTGACCACAGCCTTTATAAAAGTTGGTATACACACCGCTATCGAAGGCATAACCCAATTGATAGTTGGCATACTCCGCTAAGAAGTCATTGAAATCAACAGCACCAGAAGGAAAATTCTGCGCATCATAAGCGTTGCTGGCAGCATCAAACAGCTCCTGCATTTCATCACACCCCAGACAACCCTCACACGTCAAATACTGCGGTAGCTGCATGGGCTGGGGTAAATAGCGCGAAGGTTCACCCATTGGGCCATCATCACAGGCCGCTTGTAACAGCTGTAGCTCCTGTGCACTCAACTGATGACCACCGTAGCGCGTGAGGTACTCGCCAAAGGATGCATAGTCTTCGTTATCATTCTCATAACAGGCCTCCAGCTTCTTCAGCTGCTCACAGGCACAAGTATTGGCCTTGCTCACCACCGCAGTCGCCCCGTAATACGCACTGCGCTCGTAGGGCCCCGGAGCCGATATCATGAACGGATGCCAGGTCTCACAAGACAGTCCCGTCGGCTGCATGCTTTCCAATACGTCCGCAAACGTACTGTGTTCCCCCGACGTCAACGCTCGCGTACCGTCGGGTTTGAAGTAGGTACCCGAAGCCCCCAGCGGATGAGCCGCATCTGTACCCAGCTCACACACCGCCTGAAGCGCATCCAGAATATCATCGATATCATCGGTAAATTGTTGCAGCGCAATGCCATCCAGATCCAGATAGCCATCACAGTTGCTCAGCAGTTCCAGCCGCCACACCCCACGCATGCCCGCACAGCCCGACTCACTCAAGATGTTGACCATCTCTTGCTCGGTACTTGTGGCCAACTCCAAAGCTTCTTCCAAGGTGATCGAGTAATCAGTATTGGGATCCGGAAAACGGCGAATAATGGGACAGGGACAGTTGCCTTCCCCCACACAAGTAGGTAAGGTGAGGCTACAGCCATCGGTCGTTAATTTTTCTAGGCGAATCTGCTCCTTATACCCCAGATAGATACCCCGGAATAATTGCCACGCTCGGTTGTTTTCGCCGGCTGTTCCCTGGCCAAAGTAGGTCGTACAGCCACCGATACCGTAGCTGTAAATCGTTCGTGAAATCCAGTCTACTAAACCCGGTGCATCAGACGAGGCATCAAAGTTATTCAGCAAAGTCTCCATATCGGCCTGACAGCTCAGCGAGCCCGCAAAGAACGGATCAGCGGCTAAGACAAAATCAATATCAAAGGGAGGTAAAGGCTGCTGACTAACCCCCAGAAAGGTGAGGGCATCGCTGTAGCTGTTGGTCTGCCGTAAGGCCAAATCAAAATCGCCCGGTCCCTCGTTCAAGCAGGCCGTGTAGTAACAATACTCCGGGTGCGTGCTGATCATGGCGGGCAGCCACGAATCGTGGAAGTAGGTCACAAAATCAGTAGGACTCAAGGCCGACGGACTATAGCTGACGCCATCAATAACCACACTAATGCTACCAAAGTCGATAGACTGATACGGATAAGTACTACCGTCCGGGGAGTAAAAAATAGAAGCTTGGTTAGCCGCCTCTACTGCACCGTCTACTATTTGGTACAACGCATACTGACCGTTCAAACCGCCCACCATACAACCATCTTCGGTGAGGGGTAGTGGGTCTGGTAGTTCAGTAGGGCGCAGATCACTCTTTAGGATTTCTGCGTAAACATCACAGGTAGAAGGACCCTCCAGTGCATTGCAGGCTTCCACCAGCTCGCTGTATTCGGCGCGGGCAAGTGCTTGTTGTTCCGCACTCAGTAGGCTGCTGCTGCTCAGGCCAATATCCAAAGCAAAGGAGGTCAGATAATCGGCCTCACTGCCCAGGTCCGCCAGGCAATCGGCAGTATTCGGACTACAATCTGTAGGTATGGGATAGCCTGCTAGTAGCTCTTCGTAAAATGGGATACAATCCGGCTGATTAGCTCCGGCATCGTACTCCAAACCCTCAATGTATGCTCGGTAGTGGGTCTCGTAAAAATCTACAGCCCCCTGGCTCAGGGTCAGGGTTTTCGTAATCTCGTAGCTACCTATCGGCAAACTGAGTACGAAGTCTTTATCCAGCCCTATTGAACTGCAACTCAGACCGTAGTCGTCAAAAAGGGTGTAGTTGGCATCCTCAATTACGTAAGGCTCACCATCATTAAAGGCATTGCAGTCGTTATCGGTAATTACGATCTTGACGTCGTACACACAGCCGTAACAGGATACGTCCGCCAAGCCGCATTCGGGATCGTAGTTGGCACCACCCGCCACGTAGTCAAAATTGTAATCGCCCTGCTCCGAAACCATCAGGCTATAGGTAGAGATTAGGGAGCCACTTACATTATTCAGCAAATCATAAGTGATTAGCTGGGCTTCTTCCCCAAGATAGTCGGCTGCTTCTAATGCTTCGGTGTTGGTGGGGTCCGCCCCCGCTAAGGCCGTCGCTACCGTGCGGCCGTGGGCATCAATATAGGAGATGCTCACCTGACCATTGGGGTCGACGACCATGTTCTTTTGGTAATGACTGCTGTTACCCGCATCATTACCAAACAAGCGGTCCAGGTGTTCTTGAGCCGGCTTACCGTAGAAATACTTGGTCTCCCGGCCACTACCCATCGCAAAGGTCGCTCCTACCCCACTCTCTCGC
>JBCBWU010000150.1:0-17457 GCA_039816955.1 Bacteroidota bacterium | reverse complement strand
GCCCCTTCTTTCAAGAGCGATGCAAAGGTATATAACGGCATCTTATTGGCCAAGAAAAAATTAGGAAAAAATCACCTTTTTTCAAGACTATTAACCTAAGCTACTGGTAATAAGTTCCCTCTGTGCTTAAGTACTGAGCGACATTTTGATTTTTCGCTGTAAATCTGATACCGTATCCTTGAAAATCGCGTCGGTTTCCATCAAATCCTGAACCGTTTTGCAGGAATAAATAACCGTACTGTGATCGCGTCCTCCGAAGTTTTCGCCAATCGCCTTAAGCGACTGGTCAGTCAGTTGCTTGGCCAGGTACATAGATAATTGTCGAGCAATCACTACCTGGCGTTTACGAGTTTTGCCCTGGAGGATCTCTACTGGCAGCTCAAAATGGCCGGCTACCAATTCCTGAATGTACTCTACGGTAATCTCTCGATTGATTTCACTGACAAAGTTCTTGATCACCTCTTTTGCTAAAGGCACATCAATCTCGCGCTGGTTGAGCGAAGAACGCGCAATGAGCGAGATGAGAGCTCCCTCTAGCTCCCGGATGTTATTCTTGATGTGGTAGCAGATAAACTCGGTGACATTCTGCGGAATGTCAACACCTTCATAGTTCGACTTAGACATCAGGATGGCAATACGCGTTTCTAAGTCTGGTGCCTGCAGGTCGGCGGTTAATCCCCACTTGAAGCGGGAAATCAAGCGCTCTTCAATTCCGTCCATGTCTTTTGGGGGGCGGTCAGAGGTAAGGATAATCTGCTTTCCGTTCTGGTGCAGCTGGTTGAAGATGTTGAAGAAAATTTCCTGCATCTTCTGCTTATTGGCCAAGAATTGGATGTCATCTACGACCAGTACATCAACAAACTGGTAGAAATTGATCAGATCGTTGACCGCATTGTTTTTGATCGACTGGATAATCTGCTGGGTAAACTTGTCTGTAGCTACGTACAGCACCGTTTTACCAGGATGTAATTCCAAAACCCGATGCCCAATGGCTTGCGCTAGGTGAGTCTTACCCAATCCTACATCACCATAGATGATGAGCGGGTTGAACGAGTTCTTACCGGGCCGGTCGGCAATAGCGAGGCCGGCAGAACGGGCCAATTGGTTACAATCACCTTCGATGAAGGTATTAAAGGTGTACTTCTCGTTAAGCTGTGGATCAATTTTTGGTTTCTTGATCCCCGGTATGATAAAAGGATTCTTGATGTTGCCGGTGTCCACTTGCCCTGGCGCATATCCTCCTTTATGCTGCTCTTTGTGTGGCTTGGCTAGAACGGCCGCTGCTACTGCAGCACCATTGCGCTTGTATTTGGCTACTTTTTCCGCGCTTCCGTTAACGATTTGGTACAACAATTGAGCGTTATCACCCAATTCCTTACGGATGGTCATTTTGAGTAGACCTACGTAATGCTCCTCTAGCCATTCGTAGAAAAAACGGTTGGGTACCTGAATAGTCAACGCGGTATCGCGCAGGTTCACCGGACGGATCGGTTCAAACCAGGTTTTGAAACTCTGGTTATTCACGTGCTGGCGAATTGTTGACAGACAGTTATCCCATACAGAGGAGTAGTCCAAATGCATAATACTCAATAGTTTAAATGCCAAGGGCAATTAAAAAAACTGTAGCCTGCTGGAGGTAAATAATTGAGTATCAGTAAGTTGTAGAAGTGCTAACAAAGGAGCCACTAGAACAGTGGTTACTTTGTTGTTTGTATCAGATTGGTATCGTGTGAAAGCCCCTTTCAATTGAGGGGGATTACAAAAGTGCGGAAAAAAATCTAATCGTGAAAGCCCTGTTGAAATGTTTTTTTAATTTTTTTTCTTGGCTTGAGGGAAAGGCCTAGTTTACAATGAGTTAACTTTTTTTGACTGTCGTTACATCTTTTCTTTGGATAAAAAGTTGTAATTTATAGATGCTCTCTAATTCCCAAAATACCAAAAATGAAGCACTTTCTTGTCTTGCTAGTGCCCCTGTTGCTTTTCTCAGGCTGTACCTCTGATTCGGCACCTCTTCAACTTCGCAGCTTACCATCTGAACAGCTTTTTCAGATCGATCCAACGCGTGACACCATCCTTTATGGCGATGATGGCCTTCGTTTGTTTATTCCCGCCAATAGTTTTCGCTTTCCGAAGGGAGATTTAGTACAAGATGAAGTGGAGATTAACTTGATCGAAGCCCTCCATCCAGCTGATCAAATATTGTTGGATGCCAATGGAAAGTTTCCGTTAGGTGCAGCCCGCATAGAGGCATGGCAAAAGAACGAGCAACTACAAATGGTCAAAGGGGCAAAGGTTTTGATACAGTTTCCAAACCCCACTAATACCGGAGGCCTCAGTCTTCGTTCTGGTACGCTTAAAAGAAAAGGGGATATCAAATGGAGCAAAGGAGGCAATGCCAAAAACTTTCTTGTTCCAGTTGACTTTCGTACCCTCCCTTTCCACCCCCCAGCCTTTAGCAAGGAGTTAGGAAATTGTTTACCCTTTGGTAAATTTGAGCGCCATAGCTTGGCTTTGGCCGATAGTCTGTATTTCTCCTTCGCCGGTGGCCGAATACCCGATTTGACAAATGGGCTTCTGCAAACTCAGATGAATGAAGCTTTGTATCAACCGCATCAGGAATTTTTCAATTGGAAATATACTGCACAGTCCTATTTGAATGAACCTGAAGTAGAAGATAAGGCGTATACTCATGGGGCGGATACGTGGCCTAATATGGACAATAGTTGCGGTATTGATCCGGGGAAAGTGCAGGCGGCAAAATCAGACGACTTTTCCCAAACCTTTTTGGCCACTCCGGCTTTCGCCGAAAGGCTAGCTGTATTATTAGAGATTGGCGAGGAATCCCTACTGGATTTATATCTAGACAATCTGGAAAAGGACCTCTGGGAGATTGATGAACAAGTTAAAACACGCCTGCAAAATGCACAGCACCCTAAAGCAGAAACCTTTGCTGCTTTTGCGGTTCAAGGACTTACTAATACGAAGGAAGGTGAACACTATGCCGAGCTTTTTCGCACCACTTTGTCTAATCGTATGGCGGTTTATGGTGAAGAACTGAATCGGCAACACGCTGCCATTGCAGCAGCCCTGAAGACGGAGAATGAACAGGTGGCAAGCTTAACTGCTGCCTATCAGGATCTACTGTGGCAGCGCGAACAACATCGCATGCAAGCTCTCACTTTTGAACTCACTTCTACCGGATGGATTTGGCCACACCCCGAACCTGAAATCGCTAAGGATACGGTGGCGAGGGTACAACTTTTTGTAGAAGTGGAGGAACGGCACAAATTTGACGAATGTTACGTCTATGCCGTATTCCTGAAACAGGGTAGCATCTATCGCCTAAACGAAAAAAGACCAGGCTTATTTGTGGTGGGCAGTCAGCCGGAACCCTGGATGTGGATGAAGTTGCACCAATCGGCAAAGGTCGTAGCAGTGGCCTATCGTGGCGAGCGCGTATACGCAGCAGAACTACCGTACCGAACGGGCAGTGATGAAGCACTAGAGCTTGAATTGAAACGTACTTCTCGTAAGGATCTACGAGCTACTTTACGTTTCCGTGGCGCGGCCGGTCGTGCGAACCGGATAGCTGCTGATTTATCCTACCTGCGTCAATTCAAAGTAGAACGGGAGCGACAATCTGCACTTTGGTCACAACATTATGCACTTGGTCTGTTAGCCGCAAAAGCCTATCCTGCCTGTAATGATGAACCAAGCATTGCTGAAGGGCGACAACTCTTTCAAAAGCACTGTATTACTTGCCATGCTGCAGACTTAAAAACGCCCCTCACCGGACCAGCTTTGCACGGAATAACCAATGAGGTTACGAAAATGTGGTTTATTCGTTTTACCCAAAATTCTCAGCGCATGATTGCCGAGGGAGTAGACCCACGCGCGCTTCAGCAGTGGCACGACTGGGGCCCTACCGTCATGAATTCGTTTGATAATCTTACTGTGCCGGAGATTAGCGCAATTTATAACTACGTTCAGTCACAGGAGTAGGCAGAATAGAATTAGAATTTATTGGCCGAACCGTGATCCAAATCAGCGAGAAGAAGCGTATTTTTCGATCAAAAGGCGCATGTCCAAATCCTACACTTTACAGACCAACCCCTTCATCGTTCCCACCACTGACGGAAAGCACATTGAGGAACATTTTGGCTTGGCAACTACTGGAGAAAATGCGGTAAGTATCGCTCGTATGATTGCACCACCTGGTTGGAGTGAACCCTTTCAGCGGCCCGAATTTGATGAGTATACGTTTATCATTCGTGGTCGGAAACAGTTTGAAATCGAAGGCGAAATTGTAGTGCTTGAGGCTGGGCAGTCGATCAAAATCCATAAGAATACTCGTATTCGCTATTCCAATCCCTTCACTGAAGAATGTGAGTATCTGGCCATCTGCCTACCGGCCTTTTCTATGGCCACGGTCAACCGAGAAGAGTAGGAGGGGAGAGTGTTTTTTTAGCGCAATACAGCTGGATAAAAGATAAGGCGCTAGAAATCAAACGGTACTTGGATTGAGCGATATGGAACTTCCCCCTTAGCATCATCGTTGTGTCCCATAAATCTACCAGCACATGAATTTTCTGATCATTACGGGACCACCGGCAGCGGGCAAAATGACAGTTGGGCAGGTGCTTTCCCAACGTTTGGGTTACCCCTTGTTTTACAATCACCATTCTATTGAGTTAACACTCGATCTTTTTGCCTGGGGAACGCCAGAGTTTAAGGCCATCAACAGTGGTATTCGCGAACTCGTTTTTAAAACCGCGTCTGCTAGCGAGCAGCTACCTGGCTTTATTTTTACCGTTGTCTTTGCTTTCGATTACCAAGAGGATATTGCCGAAGGACAAAAAATCTTTGATCAGTTTACGGCCCAGGGGTGGCAGCCGCATCTGGTAGAGCTCTATGCGCCACTGGAGAAACGCTTGGAACGGAATACCACACCCAACCGTTTGGCACATAAAGCCAGTAAACGCAAATTGGAATTGTCGCGCGAAAATCTGCTGAAAATGGAGGGTAAGTACAGCCTCAATAGTGGGGGAGAAGAAGTATTTCCGGGCGTTCCGCATCTGCGGATTGATAATACCGATCGAACAGCAGAAGAGGTCGTAGATTTGATTGTGCAGGAGTTTGGATGGGCTGCACCGGTAGTAGAGAAATAATATTCCCGGACATCAGAAGACATCCGGGAACTAGTATCTTATCCTACCGTGGCAGGAGCAAAAACATCAACCTGATTGCGGCGAATATCTTCCATCGTCTCGCGACGGCGCACCAAATGTGCTTTGCCTTCGTGGATCAGCACTTCGGCTGGGCGGTAACGGCTATTGTAGTTAGATGACATAGAATAGCAGTAGGCACCGGCATTGTGTAGGCAAATGATATCGCCTTCGCGCACCTCACTCAGCTGACGATTAGCACCGAAGGTGTCGGTTTCACAGATGTAGCCGACAACGGTATAAATCCGCTTTTTCCCTTCCGGATTACTCAGGTTAGTAATGTGGTGGTAAGCATCGTACATCATCGGACGAGACAAGTGGTTGAGGCCAGAGTCTACGCCGACAAATGCGGTGGCTGGGGTGGTCTTGACCACATTACAGCGCGCCAAGAAATAACCGGCTTCGCTCACCAGGAATTTTCCGGGCTCGAAGATCAACATCAAATCCTTACCGTATTCGGCGCAGAATTCGTTGAAGCGTTGACTTAAGCGTTCGCCAAAGTCCTCGATATCTGTGGCAATGCCACCGGGCTTATAGGGAACTTTGAAACCACTGCCAAAATCAATGTAGTCTAGATTCTGGAAAGACTGGGCGCAGTTGAGGAGGATTTCAGCGGCTTGTAGGAACGACTCTGCATTCAGAATATCCGAACCAGTATGCATGTGAATACCTTCTATGTGCAGGCCTAGCGTCTCAACAATCTTTAGAATGTGGGGCATCTGGTGGATCGAAATTCCGAACTTGGAATCGATATGGCCCACTGAAATCTTGGCATTTCCCCCCGCCATGATGTGAGGGTTGATGCGAATACAGATAGGTACATCCGGAAACTGATGACCAAACTGTTCCAGGATGGAAATATTATCAATGTTGATGCGCACTCCCAAGCCAACGGCCTCGGCGATCTCTTCCAGTGAAACACAGTTCGGGGTGTAGATAATGTCTTGTGGCGCGAAGCCAGCCTGCAAGCCCAGCTCCACCTCTTGGATCGAAACCGTATCCAGTCCGCTGCCCCAGCTCTGTAGTAGGCGCATAATACTCAGATTGGTATTGGCTTTACAGGCGTAGTTGATCCGCAAGCGTTTCACATCAAACGCGCCACTGATTTTGTCATACTGACGTTTAATCACCGCACTATCGTAGAGGTAGAGCGGGCAACCGTATTCGGCTGCGAGTGCAAGTGGATCCAAGCCCGAGGGCAGTACGTACTGATTGTTTTCGAGGTTCATTTCAAAAAAGGTTAATGAAGGATTGCCAGTCATCTGTTGTTTTTTGTCTGGCAACTTAGTGGTAGCTAAAAGCAAATGGATACTAGCGGCAAAACTGGTTTCTTATCGCTCTTTATATATCCTACCAACTGAAGCGCTTCGCACTTCTGATTAAGTTAAATTAGGAATAGCGGCAAAAATACGGGAATTAGCTGCGCCACGCTAGTCCTGATTTACTTTCAAATCGTCGAATTACGCCGCCGCTGGTGAAAAAATTTAGGACCTAACCACCATTCCATTGATTTGTTGCATCTTTAGAACAGTAAAATAACAAGTTACGACCAACAACTACCAGGTGACAGAAGCAGAACTCATAAAAGCTTGTCGGGTGCTAGATCCCCTAGCGCAGCGGAAGGTATACGAAACCTATTCGCCCAAGATGCTGGGAGTCTGTCGCCGCTATCTCAAGCGAGCCGAAGATGCGGAAGATGCACTGGTAGAAGGTTTCTGCAAGGTGTTTACTAACATCAAGCAGTACACGGGTAACGGAAGTTTTGAAGGTTGGATTCGGCGTATTGTAGTCAATGAATGTTTGATGGCGCTGCGCAAAAAACACGCGCTGAAAAACGCCTTTGAAATTCAAGAGCACTTTGACCTTCGAGATAACCAAAATGTGGTGGCCGAATTGGCAGCACAGGATATATTGCGCCTACTGAATCAACTGCCAAATGGTTACCGAACAGTCTTCAATTTATACGTTATTGAAGGGTATAAACATCGAGAAATCGCCGACTTACTAAATATTAGCATTAATACCTCCAAGTCGCAATTGATTTTGGCGAAGAAACGTCTTCAACAATTGCTATTGGAAAACAATTATCCTGGCGCTGAGGCGCGAATTCGCAAACTGGCCAACGGATAACACTATTGAGCACCTGACCTAATAACCAAAAAAAACAACACGATGGCAAAGAAAGATATCTTTGACCTCTTCCGGGAAAAAGCCTCCGAATTGGAGCAAGAGCCGACACCACAGGCTTGGTCACGCATTGAGCGCCGCCTACAGGCGAATCGTCCATCGATTCGGCGAACTCCTGTGCGCCGCCTACCGAGTCCGATGGGTATTGCAGCGGGTTTAGCACTGCTGATGGGACTCTCTGTGGTATTTATGTGGCTCGCCGAAGCAGAGCAACAGACTCCTGTTTTGGCGCAGGAACAACTCCAATTTGAAGTAGAAGAGCTGGTATTGAAGACCGCAAAAGATGATGAGGTGGCCGCCTTGGTAGAAATTGCCCAAGCTAATCCATTACCTAAGCCAGTGAAGCCAATTGTAGAAGGTAATGCCAATCAACGCCTGGTAGCAAAAACGGATCATACCTCTCAGCCTATTGAGATCACGCCAAGTCGGATTGACTCAAATACCAATGGCCAGGCTGAAGAACGGGCGAGCCGCTAATTTCTACCTTCCTATTTCTAATCCCTGCTTTAATTAGCCTTGAAAGGATGCCGAGCTTCCCATTTGGGTAAAGGCGCAATAAAGCGCGCCACGATGGGAACTAATGGGTTGGCAATTGCTACTCTTGCACGCATCCAGCAATAAAGCTCACGAGCTTCTGCGCCTACCGAACTCTTAATCTCTAGAGCAGTGCGGGAAAACGTTACTTCCTCCACTCCAGCGCTGATTCCTTCCTCTACCAAGTCATAGAGAATATTGAGATAGAGCTGATGGCTGCGATTGTAGGCCGCGTCAAAACCAAGAAAGTGCGCTTCCAGTTCGTGGTGGTTGTAGACACCAGTGGCAAAACCAATTAATTCCTCACCGAGGAAGTATCCCCAGACTCGGAAATGATCTGGAAATTTCTGTTTCCAATTCGTGAAGTAATTTTGCGGGAGCACTACCGCATTAAAGTCGGACTGACTGGCGATCTGTTGGTAGTACGCAAACATTTGCTCCTGTCGCGCTTCTATTTCAGTTAGATCCATTTCGCGTCTTTCGAGCGTTTTACCCTTCTTGCGAGCCCGACGCACACGAACCCGGTACTTGGACGACATGGCCTGTAGATAATCTTCGAAACTACTCCAGCTAGACTGCAGATCGAGAACCATATTGGGCTGCACCGGTAATGCGTGGAAGCGATGATCTTTAGGATTATCTGCCAGGGGCATATCCTTAATCATTATACCGTGTAGGCGCTCCGGCCAGGCTTGGGCAACTGCTTCGGCACCTTCGGCCAGTAAGGCGGTCAATTCTTCGGTGGACAAAGAGGAAACACCCCGGCAGGCGTGATCACCAGTAAGCAATAACTGGCCTAATGAAAGTATGCGAAATCGCAAGGTACGGGCCAAGGTATCTTTAACGCGACCAATAAAGGACTGGAATACACCGTATTCCTCGTTTTGGTCCAGCTTCCCCATTTGCTCCTGGGGGTTAAATGAAAACACCTGTAACACAATACCGAAAGCATCGTGTTGGGGATGTTCAAATACGGCAAAGCCAGTATCGACGGCGCCCAAATCCAATCCGTCCAAGAGTTCAAAGTACTCTTTTGAAAGGAAGAGATTATCTGGATTTGTTAGACGGCCCCAGTGTTCGATCCCTGCGCTGATTTCCGGATACCAGCGGACCTGCCAATTTGAAGATAGACTAAGGGTATTCAAAGAGCCAGTTGATATAGTGGGTGAGGTAGACCATGGACAGCGAGGCAATCGTCTCGACCTCAATGCTGTTCTACCTCGGTAATGCCCTACTTTAACGGGTGTGTCAGTCATGCTAATGTCATCTCAATATCTTACACAACGATGAAAATGGGGCTAAGGTTGAACCTATCGTACAATTGTCAGCAGTAAATGTTCGTTCGTTGGGAAGTGGAGACATGGATTACTGCTTATTTCTTCCACTTCTCTACTTCTGACCAGGCGTACTGTTCGTCTTCCCAGCGGATAATCTCCACGCGGCCGGCTCCCTTATAGTTTTGGAACCAATCCTCAATAATTCTTCGCGCGGCATCGTAGCGTAGGGCAAAGCTCATGAAGTCTTTCGCCTCAATCACCTGTTGGGCGGGATCTGCAGGAATACCGATCAGTTTAGTATCAATTTCGTCACGGTCACGCAGTAGCAGCGCACCTAGCGGAATGACGGGCATGCTAGTACCAGTCTCCACTGCTTCACCAATGACCAGGATGTCTAGCGCGTCGCCATCGCCTCCCCGTTCGGTATCCATTAAGGTACCGGGTACAAAACCGTAGTTGCCAGGGTAAGGCAAGAAGTCGATCACCCGATCTTTACCATCAATTTGATCCACTTGGAAAGATCCCGTTGCATAATCATACTCAATCTTCTGATTGGTCCCCGCAGGAATTTCGATCACCGCTTGCAAATAGTCACCGTACAGGGCCGTCAATTGCTCTGGATCTGACTGACTGTTGCGACAGCTTGATACGAGTAGGCACAGTAGGATGCAGGCGTTTATGTATTTCATTATCGTTTAGTTTTCCAGCGACTCGATCGCCATGCTAACGCTTGCTTCGAAGCGACGTTCCGAAGCGGCGTTCCGAAGCGACGTTCCGAAGCGACTCCTGTCGCGAGTAAAAAGACTAACCCTTCCATCGCGAGTAAAAAAACTAGCCCCCGAGCAAAACACTACCGCCCCTGATACTGCTCTTTATAATACTCCCGATAAGCTCCAGAGGTCACCCGTTCCAGCCACTCTGTATTATCCAGGTACCATCGCACAGTGCGGCGCAATCCCTCATCTACTTGTACCGAGGGTGACCAGTTGAGCTCGTTGGCCAACTTGCTGGCATCAATAGCGTAGCGGTGATCATGTCCTGGGCGATCCGTCACAAAGGTGATGGTTTGTTCCGAGGTGCCGGCAGGGCGATTCAAGGCTTCATCACAAATTTCGCATAGTTTACGCACGAGATCAATATTAGACCATTCGTTATTGCCACCAATATTATAGGTCTCACCGTTTTTGCCTTCCCGGTAGATCAACTCAATGGCGGCAGCATGGTCTTCCACCCATAGCCAGTCACGTACATTGGAGCCGTCGCCGTATACCGGAAGAGGTTTACTATGGCGAATATTATTGATCATCAGCGGCAGCAACTTTTCTGGGAATTGATACGGCCCGTAGTTATTAGAGCAGTTCGATAAAACAACGGGTAATCCGTAAGTGTGGTGCCAAGCTCGCACAAAATGATCAGAACTTGCTTTGGAGGCAGAATAGGGGCTACGCGGATCATAAGCAGTTTCTTCTACAAAGAACCCTTCAGCACCCAGCGAGCCATACACCTCATCAGTAGAGACATGGTAAAACCGCTTCCCGGTGTAATCCTCCTGCCAGGCGTTTTTCGCTGCGTTGAGTAGATTGACCGTACCCACAACATTGGTCAAAATGAAGGCCATCGGGTTAGCAATGGACCGGTCTACGTGCGACTCTGCTGCCAAATGAATTACACCGGAGAACTGATGCTCAGCGAAGATGGATTCCAGAAAACTGAAATCGGTAATATCTCCTTTGATGAAGGTATAATTCGGCGCATTTTCTACATCCTTCAAGTTCTCTGCATTGCCAGCGTAGGTCAAGGCGTCGAGATTGAAAATGTGATCCGAAGGGTGTTTCTGGACCAGTAGCCGAATTAAGTGGGAGCCAATAAAGCCTGCTCCTCCAGTTACAAGAATGTTCGCCATTTGTTAGCAGTGATTTTCTAGGATAACGTAGCCACGCCAATTAGGGTATTGCTTTATATTATTTTACCACTTCCTTGAAGTAGGCATAGGTGCGCTTTAATCCTTCTGCGCGACTAATCGTTGGTTCCCATCCAAGAATCTCCTTAGCCTTAGTGATATCAGGCTGACGAATCTTTGGATCGTCTACCGGTAGATCCTTATGGATGATGTGCGCAGCAGGATTATCCACTAGCTCAAGTACCTCTTTGGCGAAGTCCATGATTGTAATCTCATCGGGGTTGCCGATATTAACCGGAAGGTGGTAATCGCTCAGAAGTAAGCGATAAATACCTTCTACCAGATCATCAACATAGCAGAACGAACGAGATTGTGTGCCATCGCCAAATACGGTGAGGCCTTCGCCCCGAATTGCTTGACTGAAGAAGGCGGGTAAAACGCGGCCATCATCGGTACGCATACGAGCACCGTACGTATTGAAGATTCTAATGATGCGAGTTTCTACTTCGTGGTAGTTGTGGTAAGCCATGGTGATGGCCTCTAGGAAACGCTTGGCTTCGTCGTATACGCCACGAGGACCAACTGGATTAACGTTACCCCAGTATTCTTCGGGTTGCGGATGTACTAGTGGATCACCATACACTTCGGAAGTGGAGGCTACGAGCATACGTGCTTTCTTCTCTTTCGCCAGACCCAGCAGATTATGTGTGCCTAGTGCACCAACCTTTAAGGTTTGAATGGGCATCTTTAGATAGTCAATAGGACTAGCTGGAGAGGCAAAGTGTAAGATATAGTCAAGGTGACCAGGAACATGTACAAACTTGGTAATATCGTGGTGATAGTACTCAAACTCTGGGAGTGGAAACAAATGAGCAATGTTCTCTTTGTTTCCGGTGAGCAGGTTGTCCATAGCAATAACCTGATACCCTTCCTTGATAAAGCGATCACATAGGTGAGACCCTAAGAAGCCGGCACCACCGGTAATGAGGATTCTTGGCATGATTGATTTTGATTGCGAATGCGTTGGTAGCCTTAAGACGGACAAACCAGGCGCGAGGTACAAAAGGGCCATGTTTAGCCCAATTGGGGGCAAAGATAAAAGATCGCTGCAGGCCTTTGGTATGCTGTTGGACTTATCTTTAAATGAATTTTTCCAGCAGGTGGAAGAAGCGACTATCTTTGCGCCGGCTAAAATACCTTCCCGCCGCTAGAGGTCAGAATGGAGAGATGTTTTGGAGCGGCAAAAGAATAAATAAACTAGGAGAATGAAGATGAAATATCAGATGCTGAAACAGTTGGGATTAATCCTTGTGTTACTGCTCGTTCAGCTAGCTAGTGGCTTTGGCCAAAGTAATTCCGGCCGGGTCATCCTCTTAAATTTTGGGTATGGACCACAGGTGCCGCTTGGTGATATGGCAGACCGCTTTGGTAATAATTTCGCGGCTGAAGTATCGGCCGACTACATGACAGAAGGCAATTGGACCTTTGGGATACAGGGGCAGTTTCTCTTTGGTAGCACAGTGAACGAAGACGTTTTGGCGGGGCTGCGCACCGAAACCGGTGATATTATTGGCAATGACCGCGATCCTGCAGATATCCAACTCCGGATGCGCGGCAGTTACTACGGGGTACGAGTTGGCCGATTATTTGGTCTTTTCGAGAGCAATCGACGCTCAGGTATCCGGATCAATCTAGGCGCGGGACTCTTGCAGCACCGTATTCGCATTCAAGATGATCCCTTTAGGGTTGTACCTCAACTAGAGGGGGAATACGCCAAAGGCTATGATCGCCTTACTAATGGCTTGGCCTTGCACCAGTTTATTGGGTACCAAACTATTGGTAAAAGCAATGGCATAAACCTCACTATTGGTTTTGAATTCTTTGAGGGATTTACCCAAAATCGACGCTCGTTCAATTTTGATACCCGCATGGCTGATACGGAGCAGCGCTTGGATCTTTTGGCGGGCTTACGCATTTCATTTTCTTTGCCGTTTTATCAGGGAAACGCGGAAGATATCTTCTATTAGATGAGATCACTGTTGTATCGAATTGCTGTTGGTGCTTATCATTTTGGAATTCGCTTGGCAGCTTTGTTCAATCCAAAGGCTCAAGCGTGGGTAGCTGGTCGGCAAAATTGGTTGGCTGATCTCCAACAGTGGCGGAATTCGATTGCTGCCAATGATAAAGTTTTATGGATGCACTGTGCCTCCCTTGGCGAGTTTGAACAAGGTCGGCCAGTACTGGAACAGCTCCGCAAAGATTTTCCGCACCTTAAGATTATACTGAGTTTTTACTCGCCTTCTGGTTACGAACTGCGAAAGAACTACGCGGCGGCTGATTATATCTGCTATTTGCCAGCTGATACTCCTAGTAATGCCCAGCAGTGGATTATCAATTTACAACCAGACCTTATTGTCTTTGTAAAATATGAGTTTTGGTATTTCCACTTGCAGGCCGCTTTTGATCAGGAAATTCCTACTTTTTTGATTGCGGGAGCATTTCGTCCACAACAGCTGTTTTTTCGGTGGTATGGTCGTGCTTTTTTACAATTACTTCGTCGATTTCAGCATTTGCACGTCCAAACACCTGCCGATCAGCAATTACTACAACGCTATGGCATAGGACAAGTGACGGTTACTGGTGATCCACGGGTAGATCAAGTGATGACCATTGCCCAGGATACAGTACAGTATCCGTTAATTGCGGCTTTTGCTACTGGGGTACAAGTGTTCATTGCCGGTAGTACTTGGCCGCCCGGAGAAGCCATTCTATTAGCAAATAAAGAATGGTGGGCCAGCGACTGGAAGTTGTTGATCGCTCCGCATGACATCAGTGAAAGTCATGTGCAGCAGATTATTGATCGTTGTCCCTTGCCGGCTTTGCGCTATTCTAGCAAACCGACAGAATCAGAGTTACGAGCGGCGCGGATTCTTGTCCTGGACACTATCGGTATGCTGTCGCGGATTTACCGCTACGGCCGTCTAGTGTATATCGGTGGTGGTTTTGGCCGTAGTATCCATAATACCTTGGAACCTGCGGCTTACGGACTCCCGATTCTATTTGGCCCTAAACATCAGAAGTTTGCGGAGGCTATTGCCTTAAGGGAAAGAGGAGGAGCTTTTGTTATTCAAGATAAGGCGGACTTTGCAGTTCGCTTTGCCGAACTTAGAGATCCTTCGGCCCGTGCGCTGGCCAGCCGAGAAGTGGTAAGCTATCTACAAGAAAACCAAGGAGCAACTGCTCGGATCATTGTGGATTTGGCTGAGGTTTTGCGGCCAGAATAATTTCTTATTTTTGCGTCTTTCCTAGCTAATGGCATGAGTGCGACTGAATTATTTGACCGGTTCTCCCAATTGAATATCGTCATCATCGGCGATGTAATGATCGATCGTTATCTGGAGGGAAAGGTAAACCGGATATCGCCGGAGGCACCCGTCCCGGTAGTACACTTACAACAAGAAGAGAATCGATTAGGCGGTGCCGCTAATGTCGCGCTCAACGTGGTGGCCATGGGAGCAACGCCCTATTTGTTTAGCGTAATTGGTGATGATGTTAACGGGGCGCTTTTCACTTCTTTGTTGCCCAATTACGATATCTCGTCGAAGTATGTACAGGCAGATCCCGCACGAACGACAACGGTTAAAACCAGAGTAATTGCCCAGCACCAGCACTTGCTACGGGTGGATCGGGAGGATACCAGTTCCATCAGTGAAGAACGTGCACAATTGCTAATCAAGCAGTTACGAGAACTATTTGATCAAAAGGAAATTCACCTCATCCTCTTCCAGGACTACAATAAGGGTACACTGACGCCGAATTTGATTCGGGAGGTTATTCTAGAAGCCCTACGCCGTGATATTCCAACGGCGGTCGATCCGAAATTTGACAACTTTTGGGCCTATCGCCACGTCACCCTGTTTAAACCCAACCTGCGGGAGATGGAACAGCAATTACAAGAGAGCTTGTCTCCCGAGTTGCCAGCTTTAGAAAAAGCTGCCCGAGAGGTGAATCGTAGACTAGGTAATGCCTATACGATGATTACCCTATCGGAAAAGGGCCTGTTTGTGGCGGGCAAGGAGGTGACAGAACTGATCCCCACCCAAGAGCGCAGTATTGCGGATGTCTGCGGCGCTGGGGATACCGTCATTAGTTTAATGGCCCTTGGACTTGCCGCTAAGATGGATGTTCGGGAGATCGCCACGCTGGCCAACCTTGCCGGCGGGCAGGTCTGCGAAAAGGTCGGCGTAGTGCCAGTAGACCGTGAGCAGTTGGCAGCCGAGTATGCAGCACTAAGATCTTAGATAGCTTAGGGTACTTTCGTTCCTTACCAAGAATGATATTGAGTTTCAAATGTGACCTTCCGCGGGGTATTTATTAATGAACTGATTTAAACTTTTGTGGTGCTGGTGAGCCCAATGCGTTGTAGGTTCTGGCGAAGAGGCTTTCCGAGTGCATACCTGGAAGGTATCCCGCAGCAAGTGCGGGAAGGGAAACGATGAAGCCAGGTTCTGTAAGGCATTGAGGCGTAGGCCATTAGAAAAGTTTAAATCAGTTCAATATGATTTGTCCCTGCCTGCAGTGTTGCTTTGGGCTCGGGGCGTCCCCTCTCAGAGTAGTTTCAGAAGCTTAGTTATTAATCTTTCCGACTATCGGAAGGAGCAGTTTATTTTAGGAATACCTGATTTTTTGCATATGCAACGGTCAGCCTTTTACGCTGTCATTACCGGTGACAATCCTTTTCGCATTTGAATATAATAATTGTCAAATGCTTGTTTGCTTGTGAAAAGCTTCGCGACAATCTTTTACTACACTACTACATGATGACAACAAAAATTACTCATCAGGCTGCAATTTCTCTATTGGCCTTATTACTACTTTTTACATCCTGCGATGAATCCGGAATACAAAATGAGGCCGGATCGACCGAGCGTTCTGAGCCTACGAGTATTGATACCACTTCGTTTACCTTCACCTTCGAAGGACGTAAGTATGCAGGTGTTTTGGATCTTCCACAGGGCATTGATGTAAAGTCTTTAATCGTGCTCGTTCCGGGTAGTGGAAAAACGGCTGCTTATACTGGTGAATGGAATTATGAACTTCGTGCTGAGCTTAATAGGCTTGGGGTAGCAACTTTTGCCTACGATAAGCCAGGTTGCGGAAATAGTGAAGGTGAATTTGACTACAACCAAACGGTAGAAAATAGTAGCTATGAATTAGTTGCTGCGGTAAGGGCGCTACAAGAGCAAAAGATTCCTGGAGCACATAATATTGGACTGTGGGGGCTGAGCAGAGCCGGTTGGATTTGTCCTTTAGCAATTACGAAAGAGCCAGACATCAACTATTGGATATCGGTTAGTGGACCGAACCATTTGGATAACATGTTCCATTTGCTGACCACAAATTGGACTATTGAAGGTAAAAGCGAAGAAGAGGTGAATCAACTTGGTCAAGAATGGTTGGCTGGTTTTACCATTCAAAGAGCCGGAGGATCCTATGCCGAATATCAGAAAGCAACACCTAGTTTAGAACAGGATTCGTTCATGAATAAAATTAGAGGGAAATACAACGAAGAACGCTTTTTGAAATTTCAATCCTATCTCATTGATAATAACGTAAAGTTGGATGAAGAGACTGGTTTGCAGATTATGCTGGAGGACTTTGACAGCATCCTTCATGAAGTGACTATACCTGTTTTGGCCATATTTGGAGAAAATGATTCACAGGTAGATTGGAAGGCTACATTGAAACTTTACCAAAATTCCTTAGGCAATACGAGTCTACTGCAAACGGAATCAATCCCTAATTGTAATCATTTCATTAAAACCTGTGAAACAGGAGGCTTTGCTGAAACACGTGCCGTTTTGGAAGCTAAAGGTTTGGGAGAAATTTGTCCGCGCTATCTGTCAATTATTACCGATTGGGTGGAAAAGCAAATAGAAGGGTAGGAGAGTAGTATGGCCTCGACTTGCTAATGACTACAGTGCAAAGCAAAGGCGAGGCACTTTTCCCGGTAGGAAAGGGCTACTCTGCCGGTGATCCATCTTAATTGCTTATCTCGAATTTAATGGAGTGTTATGCGGACATCGGATGCGGTTCTACTTCTTCACCAATAAACTGACGTAAAGCAGCTTCAGTCTCCTCCCTGCGAAACAACCAATGGCTGTACGGTAAGGAAAAGGGGTGCAGGTGTAAACGAGAAAGCATCTTCCAGCGGTTATTTGGAATAGCCGCCTCGTAGGGACCGGGGTATCCGATCAAGTCGATACAGTACGTCCGTCCGTCATGGACAAATACCAGGTCGATTTCCAAACCCGCAATATGATAATTTTCGAAG
>JBCBWU010000014.1:240-57773 GCA_039816955.1 Bacteroidota bacterium | reverse complement strand
CAGAATTACCAAGTGCTTTCCTCTGCTTTTAACCGAGACAATAGCTTACGCATTAGAGTGCACAGCCAGCAACAACCCGCAGCTGAATTCCAATCAGTGACACCTAAACTGGAGGATGTGTACTTCGCAGTTTTAGGGGGGCAACACCAACGTGATGGAATTCCTGACGGATAATTGGTTTGGTTGTCGACGCGATGAATCGCGTCGCTACGGAGCTATGGTTTAATCGGATGGACAACGTAGCCCATCCAATTCACCACATCCACCAATTTTATATTATCCGCTGCGTCTCTTCGCCAGAGGCTTCTGCCGCCGGTGAAAGCTTTAAGCGTAGGCGGACCAATTCCACCAAATCCACTTTTCCATGTTCCGCACCATCTTCCAACACGAACTCCGCCACTGGCTCCGACAAATCCACGTTTATGCCTTTGCGATCATTCTTCTACTCATCGCTTGGGCTACGATGTGGGGCATGGCCGGCGAAGCCTCCGGAGAAGAAATGATGAACTCCTACTACCGCCTCAATTTCATGAGCAACTACCTAAGTATGCTTATGGTTTTTCTACTACCAGGTACCATTGGCGCAGCGGTGTACCGCGACTACAAGAGTCAGATGTATCAATTGCTCTACGCCTATCCCCTCACCAAGCGGGCCTATCTGTTTGCCAAGTTCTTAGCGGCCTTCATCGTCGTCAGTATTGTGGTGGGAATGATTGGGTTAGGCTTTTTTGTGGGCACGCTGATGCCCGGAGTAAATCAGGAAGTAATCCTCCCTTTTGACGTGGGTGCCTACGTGCAATTGTACGGCGTTTTCATCCTGCCCAACATGCTCTTCTTCGGCCTCGTCACCCTCGCGCTAGTCCTTCGCACTCGTAGTATTTACGTGGCTTTTATCGGCATCCTATTGCTGGTCTTGTTTCAAATGGGCGTTAAAGCTATGCTGTTTGGCGAGGACCTCGCTACCCTAGCAATCCTCCTAGATCCTCTGGGAGACAATGCGGTAAAGTACACTGTCCGCTACTGGAGTATTGCGGAGCGCAACACCCAAGCGCTGCCCATTAGTGGCCTTATTTTGTACAACCGGCTACTGTGGCTAGGGCTGAGTGCCTTGATTGGCGTATATATCTATCGGCAATTCAGCTTCCGTCAATTTGTCAATACTAGAAAGCGACAAAAGGCAACAGAAAACACCACTACTACTGAGCGCCCAGTTGGTCAAGCGCTAGCCTTTCCCTCTATCACGCTCGAATTCAGCGGGCGTCAGCGCTTAATGACCGCCTGGCATACCGCCGTAGCTGACTTCCGTTACATTGTGTTCAGCTGGCCGTTTATGGCTATTCTGCTGGCAGGTGGTCTGTTGGTTTTCTTTCAACAACAGCAAATGAACCCCGCCTATGGTTTTGAGCTCTTACCCACTACCGCGCAGATGCTACGCTTCCCGATGTTCATTTTTGGTCTGGTCATCAATCTGCTTACCTTCCTTTACATTGGTACGCTGCATTTTCGTGGCCAAACCAGCGGTATGGGGCCGCTTATCGACACCTTACCGCAAAGGAATGGCCTGCTTCTAGCCACTCGGCTCAGCGCGGCACTACTGATGCAATTACTACTCTTGAGTTTGGTGATGCTTACCGGCATCCTGGCCCAGACCTTACAGGGCTACTACCACTACGAACTTTGGCACTACACCTTTGAGCTACTCGTTTTACAGTTTGTCCATTTTATGATCTGGGCTTGTGCAGCGGTGCTCGTTTACACCCTCGTTAACAACCTCTACCTCGGCTTTTTCATCCTGTTGATCCTCCCCACCGCCGTAACGGCCCTGCGGCCCTTAAGCGATTTTCTGGGATGGCCTTTCTTACGGCAAAGCATCCTGCAGTTTAATCAGGTTCCGGGCGTGACGGTAGGTTTTGATTACTCCGACCTTTCGGGTTACGGTAGTGTCTTACCGCTCTACGCATCCTTCAAGGGGTACTGGCTCTTATTGGGTGTGCTGTTCCTGTTGTTAAGTGTCCTGTTCTGGCCCCGGGGACTCACCTTTAGCTGGCGCGAACGTTTAAACGTAGCTCGATTACGCTTCCGTGGCACCCTACGGATTGCTATAATTGTAGTGAGTTCACTGTTCCTCATGAGTGGTACCTACCTGTACGTACAGGAAAACCACAAAGTCAAAGCACAGTACAATTCGCAGCAACAAGAATGGATTTTAGTAAACAACGAAAAGCGTTATTCTCATTTTGAGAACTACCCACAGCCCCGTCTCGCGGTAGCTCGCACCTTCATGGACATCCACCCCGCTGAGCGAGATTTTATAGGCCGGGGCGAATTGGGTTTTGTCAATCGTTTAGACTGGCCTATTGATACCATTCTCGTGGCTACGAGTTTCAGAGAAGAGACCAGCTATCAGTTATTTAACAAACACGAGCTCGTCAGCCGTGATGATAGCCTCCGCTTTGATGTGTGGCACTTAGCAGAACCCCTACAGTTAGGAGATACGCTTTGGATGGGATTCACAGTTGAAAACTATCCCAACAATTTACTGTACGACAATAGCCGTGCCCAAACCAATGGCACCTATATCACCGCCAATATTCTACCCCAACTAGGCTTCCGGAGCAATTTCCTTACCGGAAAAGATAAGCGTGAAAAATATGGTTTACCTCCCCGTACTCGTCAAGAACGTTTACCTACTGATAGCACTTTGCTGGGTTACGCCTTCGCGGAAAACAACATGGGGCAGATTTGGCACGAAACAACGATTAGTACCAGTGCTGATCAAATTCCCTTCTCCATGGGGCAACTCATAGACGAATGGCAAGAAGCAGGAAGAAATTATCGTACGTACCGCTCAGACGGCCCCATAATTAATAATATTTCCTGGCTGTCTGGAGCGTACGAGCAAACATCAGCCACGACGGACCATCTACACTTGCAACTCTTTTTCCACAAGACCCACCAACACAATTATCATCACCTCAGCAATGGCTTACAAAAGGGCTTAGCCTACAATAGTCGTTGGTTTGGTGATCTCGATTATGACACCCTGCGCCTGATTGAGTTTCCGCTTACGGAGGGTACTTACGCCACCCTGAACGGCAACTTGATTCCTTACAGTGAAGCTCTATTCTTGTGCGATGTGGACGACCAAGACAATGATGTTTTCAACATGCCTTTCTACACCGCAGCGCACGAAGTATCGCATTACTGGTGGGGGCATCAGATCGACCCTGCCAATGTAGATGGTGGGAAAATCGTCACTGAGGCAATGGCAGAATACCTGGCCATGCGGGTTTTGGAAGAAGAGTTTGGCACACTGCCTTTAACTGGCTTCCGAAAAAAAATGCACCGTATTTACCTTCGTGAGCGGGCGAGAAAAGGCGGCGAACAACCCCTGATTTTTGCTAAAGATCAGCAGGAGTATCTTACCTATCGCAAAGGAGGACTCGCCATGTACGGCCTTAGTGTGTATTGGGGAGAAGAAGAGTTAAACACTGCGCTAGCCGCCTACGAGCGCAAGCACCGCTGGGCACAGCCCCCCTACCCCACCAGCTTATCATTTATCGACCATCTGGCGGACGCCATACCTGATAGCTTGGCCTATCTATTGGATGACTATTTCCGGACGATCACCTTGTATGACAATAGCATCCGAGATTTCGAAACGCTTGCACTTGGGGATACTACATTTGAGACAAAAGTCAATTTTAGCATAAGCAAATACCAGGCCGACGCCAATGGGGAGAAGTCTTTTGGTAGCTCTAGTGAGGAGCAAATACAGGATGCAGAGAAGCAGTCACTACCGCTAAACGACTATATCCAAATTGGCTTCTATCAGACCAGCAGTGATAAAGCACCAACACACATCAGGCTAATCAAAGTGGATCAAATAGAGAATGAACTAAGGTTTGAGTTACCCTTTGCGCCACAGCGCGTAGAAATTGATCCACTACAACTTCTGTTTGAGGAAGATCGATTAGATAATGTTACAGAGAAATGAGCAGCAGGAGCTAGGTCTGGGTCAATCGTAGTAACCAACGCGTATAGGAAGATTGTAGCGTATGTCTACCGGTTGGCCAGCAAAGCTACCTGGCTGCCAACGCCACCCTAGATCTGCCATTAGACGAACCACCCGTTCAGCCTCCGCTCCAAAATCAGGATGCAGGCTGCGTACACAATTGATGCTACCTGGGTCAATCTGACCTTCTTTTGTGATTGTAAATTGGACTACGAGCGTTCCTTCTATGCAAAGGTCGGGTCTAACATTGCGGAACTGGCTGTAAACAAAACGGAGCAAGGCGGCATCGCGCTGTTGTTTGTCGCTAAGGTTCTCTTGGGAATCGATCTTTACAAGTAGCACTGGCATCTTTTGCACGAAATCGATGATCTCCGCTACTTCCGGCGAAGATGTCAGCTCTTCCGTTTGCCCTAGTACACTTGCTGGCGATAGACTGATGCAGCTGATAACAAGCAATGGAATGAAATAATATCTCATGGTAGAAGATTGGGACTTTAAAGACGGAATGACAATCAGTAATAATAGTCTATTGAGGTAAAGACACATTGACTCAGTTTGTATTTTCATTCGTCCCGTCTATGGTTTCACGGAATTCATTCCGCTTTCAATCTCCACGGCGGAATAAATTCCGCGGAACTAAATACGCATAGGTTGGACGGGGCATATCACAAAACCAATAGATGCGTCTCTAATCTAGCCTAAGCCGGATGGGCACATTAAAGCGGACTGGAACCGGCTCGCCGGCGACGGTGCCCGGTTGCCAGCGCATATCTAATGCTGCCATTAAGCGGATCACCCGTTCAGCTTCCCAGCCCAATTCTGAGTGAGGAGTCCGGATACAGCGGACTTGCTCGGGATCTACTTTTCCTTCGGCATCTATAACAAAGGTGACCACGATTAAGTCACTCCAGAGTTCGTGCGGATCAAGTTTAGGGTACTGAAAGTTCAGGTATATAAACTGTAGGAAGGCTCTATTAGACTGGCTTACGAGATCTAAATCAGGTGCTTCATACTCACTTCTCACCAGTAGTAAGGGTGCCTTTTCCCAGGTGGAGAAAATTTCATCTTTTTTAGGTATTCCAAAGGGACAAGCTATCTGCGCTTGCAGCTCAATAGCAAGAGTTAACAACAGGAGCACAGCAGCGGTAAGTGAAGTGTGGGTCATAGGTCGTTCTTTGGGGTTATTTGCTGGATAGATGCACTTTGACCGTAGTGTGGTGTAAAATCTGAGCCAAGAATAGTTTTTCATGCCAGCAGCAATCCGTACATTTTGCCCGTGCTAATTGAATTCATCTACAACTTATCGGTGTACGGAGGAATAAGTCTGGCGGCTTTCCTGGCATTCCTATTAGCACAAGACCTCCGGCAGCTCAACAAGCGAATTCTGATCGGCATCTTATTACACTTTCTCTTCCTCTTCGCCGCCTACGCTTTTGTATCAGAATCCATTGCCCTACGGCTAATGCCTATATTTTTGATACTCATCTACACCCTTGGGCCACTCGTGTACACCTACGTTGAGGCGGTGTATGATTCGCAATTACAGCTAGGAAGGTCCTTCTATTATCGACTAGCCCCAGCCGTTTTAGCAGGCACTGCGCTAGCTGCAACTAATATTGCCCCTCTTTCAGATACTACTCATTTAGGTATCATCTTATCGCTATCGATTATCGGATTAGCAGTGCTGTGGTGGTACAGCATAAAAGCTTACCGCAAACTACGCCATTATCGACGTTTGCTCCGAGAGGAATACGCTAATGTGGAAACACACAACCTACAGTGGCTTAGCAATTGGATGACCGGCCTGTTACTGCTTTTGGTAGTTGATATTGTGCTCGGACTAGCCGTTTCTGCCATTCCTGCGTTGCAAGACTATCTACACCTAAATGTGCTGGGCTACGCCATTTTTATCGTTTATATCGGCTATCAGGGGCTAGCTCAGGAAGGGGTATTTTTGCCCGCCCGCTTGACTAAGGTATCCATTAAATCAAGTACCACAAATGGAAATCAGAGTCATCCTTCACTGGGCAGTAAAGAAAATATCCAGCAATACATCAACACGTTGGAGAAAGTGATCCAGAAGGAAGAACTGTTCCGACAGGACGATCTGAGTTTACGCAGCCTGGCAGAACGGCTTGCTATGACCGACAAGCAACTCAGCACCCTGCTGAATCAGCACCTGGATACTTCATTTTATACCTACATCAACCAATACCGAGTAGCGGCATTTAAGGAAGCTCTAGCGCAGGGCGCCGCAGAACAATTTACCTTATTAGCTATAGCGCTTGATTGTGGATTTAGTTCCAAATCTAGTTTCAACCGGATTTTCAAGCAACATACTGGACTTACCCCCACCGCTTACAAAAACAGCAAGCCGTCGTAAGGCGAGGCTTGTGCAATCCCCTAGCGTATTGTTAATCCATGCCATGCTCTTAGTAGAGGGTATAGGGATAGTATAACGATCTTTCTCCATGGCCTCCCCTTGGATCAAAACAAGTCCCACTGCTTCCAATGAGGCGCTTTGCCACCCTTAGTGCGCTTTATTTGCTACCAAAAGCAAGCACTTATGGTAAAGACTTTTGTACAGCGTTTCCCACTCATCATCCCTCTAGCCACTGCCTTACTGGCAATTCTGGCCGTACATTCCACTTTCTTTCACCAAGAGCCAAATCTTCTCGCACTAGCGCTTTGTGGAGATTTAATGATCACCAGTCCACTTCTCTATTATCTATTGGTTAGAAAAACGGCTATTCCCAAAATCACGGTACTATCCGTATTCATTTTAGGCCTCATAATCGCCAGCTATTTGTTACCGGCAGAACAACAGTGGCTCCCTACCGCAATTAAGCAATATGGTCTACCAATACTTGAATTGGGAATAGTAGGATGGATTCTTTACCAGGTGTTCCACATTCGTAAGACGTTTAAGCAGCAGGCTAAGACCGATTTCTATTCAGCTTTGAGACTTGCTACCGAATCTACATTCCCGCCCCACTTGGCCAAGTTCTTAAGTGGTGAGATTGCCAGCGTGTACTACGCACTCTTTTGCTGGCGGAAGCCGGTTCTGCAGTCCAGTGAATTTAGTTATCACAAAAACAGTGGCGTTGGGCTCATTATCGGAACCTTGGTGGGGGTCATCATGGTAGAGACCTTTGCGGTGCATCTTCTGCTAGCGCAATGGAGTGAACTTGCAGCCTGGATAGCTAGCTTCTTGAGCTTATACGGCATCATACAACTCATTGCGATGGCCCGGTCAGCTGCTCAGCTTCCGGTTAGAATTGATCAAGTTAAAAGATCTCTTCAACTACGTTACGGGTTCTTTGCGGAAACAGAACTCGTAATTAATAGCATTGAGCAAATTGACCGTACCTCCAGAGTACTTCCCGAGCAAGAAGGACATACCAGCCTATCTCCTTTAGGCTCATTTGGATCGCATAATTTAGTCATCCACCTTAAGACACACGCCCATTTAGAACGTCTTTACGGAGCTCCCAAACCCTTTACCTCCATAGCAATTTGGGTGGATGAGCGAGATAAGTTCTTACAGGAGGTTTCTCTAACCTCTGAGATAAGTGAATAGCTATATTAGTTGTATCAAATTTCCACATTAGTTTTCACCAGCACCTTACCACTTTCATCTAAAATAGACTTCGGCAGGTTTTGCTTAATCACCTGGATTAGTTGATCAATTCGTTCTCGCTGCGGATCATTAGGCAGACAGACCAAACTGATTTCACGAGCACGCTTAGGGCCCGAGATTGACTTGATCATATCTTCCTGCTCTTGTGCCACACTCAGCGTAGCGAGTTCCGGTAGGAAAGTCAGTCCTCCCTTGTGCTCTACAACCCGGCGGAGGGCATCGATGGAATTACTGCGATACTCCAACTGGGCTTTCCGCGGATGCGGTGGACGCAGGTGACACATATTATTGACCTGATCACTGAAGCAGTTGCCTTCGTTGAGTAGCCAAATATCTTCCGCTGCTACCTCATCTAGTGCGACTTGCTTTTTCTTAAATAAGTCGTGCTTGTAGGAAACGTAAAGGAAGAAGCGCTCGAAGAAGAGGGGCTCAAAGTGAAAGGGATGCTCAGTGGCAATGGGGGTAGATATAATTCCTGCGTTGATTTCCCCATCCATCAAGGCACGAACGATATCCTTAGTCATCATCTCCTGTACTTCCAGGCGGATTGATGGATACCGCTGTTGCAGGTCTTGAATAAAAAATGGTAAGAGGTAAGGTGCCAGGGTAGGAATAATGCCCACCTTCAGATGACCTTCGGCCTCACTTTCCAGTTGCCGCGCGAAATCATTCAATTGTTGTACCTCCAAAAGCACAATACGGGCCCGCTGCAAGAAGCGTTGCCCAAGGCTAGTGGGTTGAATGGGTTTGGTCTGGCGATCAAACAAGGCAAACCCCAACTCCGTCTCTAATTTACTAATCTGCTGACTCACGGCAGACTGGCTCAAGCCCGCTCGGCGTGCTGCTCGACTAAAGGAGCCTGTCTGCTCTAAAGCCAGGGCGTATTCTAATTGTTGGATATTCATAAATCGGCCAAACTATAAGCGACACTAATATAACTATTCACCCCATTACAACAACTAATAGTAAATTTGGTGTAGCAAACGAGCAAAAAAACTCGCATTTCTTAGCCCTTTCAAATACTAAACATGGATTTTTTCCAAGCCATTCGCCAAGGTGATGCAACCACAGTACTACAACTCATAACGCAACAACCGGAGCTGGTTAACACCAAAGATGAAAGAGGGTTCTCTCCGCTCGTCATGGCCACCTATACTGGTCAAGTGGCGGTAGTATCACTACTCCTAGCTAATGGGGCCAAGGTTGACGATCAAGATGCAGCTGGTAATACGGCACTTATGGGCTTATGCTTTAAAGGAAATGTAGATCTCATTCAGCTCTTGCTCAGCCATAAGGCGGCGGTGAACATCCAAAACCACAATGGGCAATCGGCACTCATGTTCGCCGTCAATTTTGGGCATTCCCATATCGTACCTTTATTATTAGGTGCGGGTGCTGATCCTAACGCCAAGGATAATGACGGAAATTCGGCCCTAAGCCTGGCTCAGCAGCATCCAGGAATTCTAGCGCTGCTTCAGTAATATTATGATCTTAGAAGCTTGTGTAGAAAACTTAGCCGATGCTCAATTGGCGCAGGCGGGAGGGGCCGATCAGGTTGAACTATGCGGTCGCCTGGATGTAGGTGGCTTAACGCCCGATGCCGCATTGGTCAAGGCGACCATACAGCACTTGACCATCCCTGTGAAGGTGATGATCCGCCCCCGAGCCGGAGATTTTGTCTTTTCCAGGCAAGAAGTGCAGCAGATGTTAGAAGAGACCAGTGCAATGTGTGCACTTGGCGTGCAGCATTTCGTAATTGGCCTGGCTACCGCAGATCAGCAATTGGACCTGGTGAATATCCAGCGGATCTGCGCTCAGTTTCGAAGCGCGACTTTCACTTTACACAAAGTCATAGATAGCATTCCTAATCCATTGCAGTTTATACCCGCGCTCAACAGCATCCCGAACTTGAGCAGCATACTCAGTTCTGGCGGTGCAGCAACTGCACTCGAAGGAGCAACACAAATTATAGCGATAAATAATGCGCTAGCTAGTGACAAGCACGTAATTGCGGCAGGCAAGATTACAGCAGCGAATCTTCCTGAGGTGAAATTAAAAATACCGGTGAAGGCCTATCACGGCCGGAAAATAATTGATTGGTCGAAAGAGGCAGATTAATTCGGATAACTATTCGCCTGACGCAAAAGGTAATCAACTGTCAGTTGAATACTTTGCATTTGCTGACGATCTCCTTCGTGAATTTTGATTTGGAAATGTTGCTCTAGGAGCTTCACATACTCACTGTGATCTTTGGGCGGAAAGCCCCAATCGCGGACGAAGTGGTCTTCTGGGCGTACATATTCCGCCAATCTGGGCTGTACTTTTCCTAGAAGATGGTAGAGCAATCGGACCGTTTTAGAAGTATCGATCTGTAGGTGTTGCATTGGCTAAAGTTTTTGGGATTTATACTGGACGATACTGTGGTTTAGTAGCCACCAAAATCTTACTTGAGATAGCATTGAACTATCTGGCCAAGTTTTAGTAGTTCCCCTTACAGAACTCGTCAAGCATACACAGTTACATAATACGTTCGAATACTAAAGAGCGTTAATTCGGGTTTTCTCTAAATTTAATGTTTGACCCTTCGAAAACGTTACACTTCGTGGCCTTTTTAATAAGACCGCTTACGGAACGGCACCTTTTGGCGAACCAACGGTAAAGTGTTGTAATTTAGACGCTAAGAAGTTACGTACCGTTTATAACAGAAGTATCACAGAAGTTTCAGAAAACCTCTTTTCGGACTAAATAGATAGGTTTTAAACGTATAATTGTCGTCCATAAATCATCATTGCTATGCGAATCCTTTTCCTACTCCTGCTTAGTACACTTATGCTTATCCAGCCCGTCCTCAGTCAACCGACTACCGATGCGCAGATTGTAGAAGAAATCTCGCTACCGGCGGATGATCCAAAGGCGCACTACGACAAATCAGAGCACTACATCACCATGCGGGATGGCATTCGCTTGTACGTGGCCGTGTATACTCCTAAGGATGCTTCCGAGGACAATACCTATCCAATTATGTTGCAACGTACTTGCTATAGCGCACAGCCCTATGGCCCGGATGCTTATAGTGAGCGTTTTAGTCGCTTTGCCGAGTTGGCTAATGAAAAGTACATCTTCGTCTTCCAAGACGTACGCGGTCGCTGGATGAGTGAGGGTACGTTTGACAATATGCGACCTTACGTTCCTAATAAGAAAGACAAAGCCCAAATCGATGAGAGCAGTGACACCTATGATTCCATCGATTGGCTAGTCAATAATCTGCCACACAATAATGGCCGTGTGGGTGTTTGGGGCATCTCCTACCCCGGCTTCTATTCCACTTGTACATTAATAGATGCTCACCCCGCCCTTAAAGCAGTGAGCCCCCAAGCTCCTATTGGTGATTTTTACTTTGACGACTTTCACCACAACGGAGCCTACACGCTGAGCTACTGGTCGGTAAATAACTTATTCGGCATTCAAAAGTCAGCTCCTTCCGATACGGCCTGGTATAAGTTTCCCAATATGGGGCCAGATCCTTACGACTTCTACCTGGATCATACGCCACTAAGCAAACTAGATGGCGTTACGGACCCCGATAATTTTTTCTGGAAGCAAATTATGGAGCATCCTGACTACGATGAGTTCTGGCAAAAGCGCAATATCGTCCAGCACCTCAAAAACATCCGCCCTGCCGTAATGACTGTCGGTGGCTGGTTTGATGCAGAAGATCTATACGGGCCATTGATGACCTATGGTAATATTGAAAAATGGAATGAGGACACCTACAATACTATCGTAATGGGCCCTTGGAGTCATGGCGACTGGTCGCGCCGCAGTGGACGCCAATCCGTTAGCAATGTCTTTTTTGGAGACGGTATTAACGAACAGTACCAGGCAGAAGTAGAAGCACGTTTCTTCAAACACTGGCTAAAAGGCCCCGCTGACGGTAATACCGGACTGCCCGAAGCACATATGTACGATTGTGGTAGAAAAGAGTGGCAGGGTTTTGATAATTGGCCTCCAGCTAATGCCGTAGAAAGCTCCATGTACTTTGGTGGCGATGATCAATTACTGACCACTGCTCCGGATCAAGTTTCGGGGCAAAGCGATTATATCAGTGACCCAGACCATCCGGTTCCGTTCCGTATGGATATCAAACCACTCTTTATCCCACGCAAATATATGGCCGATGACCAACGCCAAATTGCCCGACGCCCTGATGTATTGACATTCACTACCGAGGTTTTGGATTCCGACATCACTTTAGCTGGCCCCATTGATGCGGAACTCTTCGTAAGTACTACCGGTACCGATGCCGACTGGGTGGTAAAACTCATTGACGTCTACCCAGATGATCATCCTGATTATGAGGAAACCCAGGACCACATCACCATGGGCGCTTATCAGCAATTGGTCCGGGGTGAAGTTTTTCGCGGCCGCTACCGCAATGGTTTCGAAAAAGGCATTCCTTTTGAACCTAACGAGGTGTCAGAAGTCAACTGGCAGTTGCAGGACGTATTCCATACCTTCAAAAAAGGTCACCGCATCATGATTCAGGTACACAGCAGTTGGTTCCCCTACGTAGACCTCAATCCGCAGACTTTCGTCCCTAACATCTTTGAGGCAGAGGAAGCGGATTTTCAAGCCCAAACGCATAGCCTGTATCACAACGCGGAGCGGGCTAGTCGGGTTACGGTAAGCATACTACCCAACAAAGAGTAACATTACTATTAATTAAAAATTATTTTGTGTTTTAAAATTATTTCTCCTAACTTACAGTGTTGAATCGGGGCAACTGAAGACCATTGCCTGGATCATCTCTTAGTCTCCGCTGCCAATTCCTCCAAGGAGGACAATCTGGCGCTCCCTCTGCAAGGTTCAAGAATTGAACTCGGTCAGCAGAGAAAAATCGAAGGTTTTGAAAAGTTGTTTGGTGTTTGCGGTATTGCAAGCAACGGTGGTGGTTTGCCCATAATCGTCCTTGGACGAAAAGTTGGGCTGGCGTCCAGGCAGCGGGAGGGCCCCTCCCAAAGGGGCTTCTACATCCAAATCGCAAATTTCCCTCCTTTTTATGCATTTCTCCATCTCTCCGCATCCAATACCTAAAACCTCCGTATCATGCGTCTCTTTACTCTCTGTCTACTCTTTTGTACTTCTTTCCTAATTGCACAAAAGTCTTCGTTTCAAACGGAGCTTCAAGCTGCTTTAGACCAACAGCAGTATTCCCTTTCGCAAGAGAAACTGTATCTCCAAACGGATCGACCGTTGTATTATCCTGGAGATGTGGTCTGGCTATCTGCTTATTTGGTGGGAAGTGATAACACCACCAGTACTACCCAAAGTGATATCGTCCATGTAGAACTGCTACGCCCAAATGGAAGTCTACTTAAAAAAGTGCACTTGACTAGAAATCAAGGTGCTTTGACTGCCGACCTTCAGCTACCCAATAATTTAGCCGGAGGCACCTACACCTTACGAGCGTTTACGAACTATCAAGGCAACTTTGGCGAGCGTTATCTCTACGAAAAAACCATTCAGGTACAGCGTAGTGTTGTACCACAGCTTTTGTTAAAATTGGAGGTAGAGCGAGAAAGCTATGCTCCTGGTGAAACGGTAAACGCCTTCTTTTCCGCACGTAATTTGAAAGATGCTCCTCTCAAACAGACTACACTAGAGTACTATCTACAAATCGGCGGACAAGCACAAGCCAAACATACTATTCAAACTAATGATGTTGGCACCGCTAACTTGAGTCTAGCCTTGCCCGCAGATCTAAGCACGCAGGATGTTCAACTCACAGTAATGCTGAAACATAGAGGGCAGCAGGAACAGATCAGTCGCCCAGTTGGAATTACACTTAATAATATTGCGGTGAAGTTCCTACCGGAAGGTGGTGAATGGGTGCAAGGACTCTCAGTTAGAATGGCCTTTATTGCGAAGGACGAATTCGATGAACCAGCTGACGTTAGTGGTACGGTGTACGATGCACTAGACCAGCCGATTTTGCAATTCTCTAGTATGCATGATGGCATGGGCAACTTCGATTTACCAGCGGATGTAAAGACGCCTTGCCGGGTGCGATTGGACCAGCCCGTGGGAGGACAGAGGGTGTATCCCTTACCAGATCCAATTACTGGGGCTTGGCAATTGCGGGCGGATTACAATACCCAGGATGAGCTTGTACTACAGGCTGATGCCCTGGCAGAAGATAACTTACAAATTGCCATCCGCTCCAATGGGCAACTAAGGGATTGCTTGATGTGGCAACTACAAAAAGGCCAACAAGAGTTGAGTGTCGATGTTTCTGGTCTGCCGATGGGGATTGCCCAAATCACTGTTTTTGATGAGGAATTACGCCCGGTATGGGAGCGCCTCGTATTTCTGCATCCACAACGACAACTGCAAGTTGATATTTCTACCGACAAAAAGAAATACAGCTACCGCGAAGAGGTCAAAATGGAAGTAAAGGTAAAAGACCAAAATGGTCGCCCTGTTCAAGGGATGTTTTCGTTGGCAGTGAGTGATGACCGCCTCCATAGCTTTATCGATGATAAGCAACCCAATATTTTAGCACAACTCTTACTGAGTAGTGAACTAAGTGGAAAAATTCACGAACCCAACTTCTATTTTGACCAGAAAGAAACCGACGCTTTAGCTGCTCTCGATTTGCTCATGCTAACCCACGGTTGGCGACGCTTCCATTGGCGCACGCTGCTACAGCAAGACCACAAGGACTGGCAGGCCATGCGCCAGTTTGAGCCAGAAGCCGTAAAATTACGTGGACAACTTAGTTGGGCCGGAGAACTGGTCTGCAACAAAAAAATCCGCATCCACGGCAATGAGGTGTTTAAAGTTTCAACCGATGACCACGGTAATTTCTTCGTTTCCCCCGACATCATGAGTAGTGAACGGCTCATCGTCGAATACCAGGGGTTCAAGAAAGAGGCTGCCCTCTATCATGACCAACCTGCCTTAGTAGAGAATCCGTTTAATCCTGCCGTGATAGCTGACCGACTCGAAGATATCATCCTGACCGAAGCCGCACCAGAAGCACCGGAAAATTTAGTCGAATTTTCGGAAGAACCCGTTTTCGCCGAGGTGCAGGCAGATGATCCGCATTTTGGTATTTCCACCACTTTAGACGAAGTAACGGTTGTTGCTTCGGGTGTATCTCGACAAAGCAAACTTACTGGAGCGAGCATGTCTGTACTGAACAACTGGGCCAACAACACCTTACACAATAATGGCCTCATGATGCGAATGGATTTGGAAGATGCCATACCCGAATTACATGTTTATTCCGCTCCGAATTCGGCAGCCATTACCGTCCGCGAATTCGCCTTTCCTGATTATAGTAATTCGCGTATCCAAAATCGCCGTGAAGTAGATCAACGTAAGACGATCTATTGGAATGGACACTTAGCCACAGATACACGTGGAATAGCTAAAGTGAACTTCTTTACCGCTGATGAAAGCACCACCTACCGGGCCATATTTGAAGGCATGGGCAGCACATCAAGTCCGGCCCATGAGCAACATACCTTTAGTGCAACTCCTGCCTTAAGCATTGATGCACAACTACCCACTTACGCTACAACTGGTGACACCATTTTGGCAACCATCCGATTGGAAAACAACTCCAGATCTGCGCTGGAAATTCCGCTACTTGCTCAATTTTCGGAGGAGGGACTCGAGTGGCTACAAGCCGTGCCAGAACAAATTAATATTGCTGCCGCGGGGTACGAAGTCTTGCAGGTGCCGCTATTGGTTACCGCTCAATCTGGAGAGGTTGATCTAACGCTTACCGCAGGTGAGAACGGCACGCAAGTAAGTAGCCAACATCATCTGGATATCCACCCTACCGGTTTCCCCAAGCGGGCCAGTGCCAGCGACCAAAAGTTACAAGCACGTTATGATTTAAATATTGATGCCCCAATTACGGGTACCCTAAGAGGAGAACTCTCGGTTTTTCCAGACCTCAGCGGAGAGCTTCTGGCGGGAGTAGACGCCATTCTACAGGAGCCACACGGTTGTTTTGAGCAGACCTCCTCCTCCAACTACCCCAACATCATGGTACTACAATACCTCCAGCAACAGGATCAACTTGATGAGGAGACGCGTACCAAGGCGTGGAGTTTGCTCGAGCGGGGCTATGATCGCCTAAGTGGTTATGAAGTCAGTACCGGAGGCTTTTCGCTCTGGGGACAACCACCCGCAGTGCCGGTACTCACCGCCTTTGGTTTACTTCAGTTTAGTGATCTGCAACAAGTGTGGCCTAAAGTGGATCCTGAACTGGTGCCGCGTACCGTAGACTGGCTGTCTGAGTCGATAAAGCAGTTCAATACAGTTGATGTGAACCAGGCTTATATACTTTATGCCTTGAGTCGTTGTAGTGATTATCGTTCCACAGCGGCATTGGAGGAGCTGAACACTGCTGCCCAAACGCAAAGCATTGCCTACCTCACGGCTATTGCTGCCCGCCTCAACTTGCTGTATGGTGAACGCGCCTTAGCCAAGGAACAGATTGAGGAACTTATTGCCATTTTCCACGAAAGTGGTTTTCAAAAAGAGCGCCAATCTCCCTCCTTTGTGCATTCTATTGGTAATACCCTAGCGGTGGAATTGATGGCCTGGACGATACTCGCCGCCATTGAATATGACTTCCTGGCTTTTGATCTCCAACCCATTATGGATAAGCTCCTGACTTTCCGGCACGGCGGCGGTCGTTTTGGGCCTACCCAACCTACGGTAATGGCACTTAAAGCAATTGTTGCCTTTGAGCAGGCCTCTGCCCGACCAAGAGAAAATGGTAAAATTCTAGTGTCTATAAATCAGCATACGGCCGATACACTGCACTATAGCCCAGCTAATCGGGGTCAACTCAAGCTTACCGGATTGGAAGAATATCTGCAAGCGGGTAGAAATAGCATTGAAGTCCGCTTTGTAGGCGCCACGCAAGCCTTACCGTATACACTCGACGTTTATTGGCAAACTGCCGAACTCCCACAGTACGAAGAAGCCGCACCATTGGCATTCCAAGCGCAATTGGCTACCTCTAGCTTAAAGCTGAGCGAGCAAGTCCGCTACGAAGTAGAACTGGAAAACCTTCAGGCGGAAGCCGGATATGCCCCCATGATCCAACTTGCTTTACCGGCAGGTTTACAGTGGCAAAATTGGCAGATGGAACAAATGGTAGAACGCGGCCTGGTTGACTATTACGAAATTCATGGGCCTTATCTGGTGCTTTATTTCGCAGAAATTGCTCCCCGAGAGCTAAAGCAGCTCAATTTCGACTTGGTGGCGGTAGCTCCGGGATATTACCAAGCCCCAGCTGCCAACGCCTATTTGTATTATCGAGACCACATAAAGCAATGGTTACCCGGTACAGCAGTGCACATTCTCCCCTAGTGGGGTGAAATATCTACTCCTTTCTCTCCATTAAAATTATGTGCCATGCGACTCCTTATAATACTACTGTTCCTTTTTTTGACGCAAGCCAATCTTGATGCCCAACGCATGTTTCAGCATCCCGTCATTCAGTTGCTGGGGCCGGAACTCATGAACCTGTCCGATCATAATAGCGAGCTCCTCTCGTACCAGGGATTGGGAACAAGGCGCTTTTGCGAAACCTCTAATTTTCTACGAAACCGCCAAGTATATTTTCACTGGACACCATTCTACACTAGCTCCAATGGTTTTGGCGCTTTCCAACTTCCTTTCGGGGAGCACGGCTTGCGACTTATTCAAGCTGCTGGACAAACGGACCTTAGCGGAGGTTACAGCTGGACCCTACCTAAGGACATTGCACAAAGCGTTCTGTTCCAAAGTCAATGGCGACAGCAATGGCAAGATGACAACCAAGATGGTTTCAATGATTATCAAAATGGTCGGCATCATCAACTTATTCACAATCTGTGGAAGCAACATCGCAGATGGATCTTTTCCCTTTTCAGCACCTACCTAAATGCGGAGCAACATCAGGGTCAGGCTAGATTCAAATGGTCGGAAGACCGCCTCAGTGATAGTATTTATGGTTACGGCAATGAAAATGAACAATGGCGTACTCTCTTCAGTGCTCAGAGAAACTACAGCAAGGGACGCCTGTACCTGACAGCGAATTTACAAGGGCGACGGGAAGAGGGAGCCATTGGGCAGCGTGAATTAGCCAGTCAGGAAAATCGCCAGGGAGTGGCTGCAAGTTATGAGCACGAAGAACAAAAACATCGGAGCCAGATTCTTGGCTTAGCTGAACGGCAACGCATTGAACAAGCCTGGGATAACTGGCAGGATCAGCAAAAATGGTTCCATGTAGGACTGGGGCTACGCCATCAGCGTTTCCTTTCTGGCAATTGGTTAGTTAAGGCATCCGCTAGGCTCGATCGTCATACTTTTACAGGCTGGCAGCTCTTGCCTGGGCTGAAGGGCGATTATCTTGGTATTAAAGACATTCGCCTCAGCATTTCTGCTGGAAGAGACTACCGTTTACCGCGCCTACTAGAGGATGGACAGGATTACCTAGTCAGTCAGCGAGCGTGGAATATTGGCACCTACGGAACGGACCAAATCTGGTTTATAGGGGCCGGCGCTCAAAGCGATATTTATCACTTAGGTGAAATCAAACAGCAGTTTAAGCTGACCTATCGCCTACAGGATTATCAGCAACGATATCTGATTGACCCCAGTATTCCAAGCGAGGTGACCGTCACCACAGAAAAAGGAGGAATGGCTAATCAGCACCTCTTCATGGGTACGCTACAAACGCATTACCGGAATTGGAAGTGGACTAGTGCTATCGTCTGGCAGGATACCGAATTGCCCTACCAAACTGGTGAACAGCAACGTTTTTTCACTTCTCGATTAGCGAGTTTCAACAGTCTTACCTTGCTGCGCAGAATTAACCGTCAACAGAAGCAGGCCTGGGATTTCCGACTGGATCACCTGTGGCGGAGTCCTCAACCTTTACCTAACGGTGAGGAATCGCCACACCTACACGACCTGCGGATACACCTGGAAACAGGTCGTACTCTTGCTTCTAAACGAAATGAAAAAGTAAAAGTCTTCACTGGAGTGGAAAACCTACTAGATCAGCGACAGGAGATACTGTTTCAAAACCCGGACAATCCTTTTGCCAGTAATTTTGACGGAAGCTCCATCTGGGGAAATGCGCTGGGTCGACGCTGGTACGCGGGTATACGTCTGGAGCTTTATTAGTATCAGGATAGACCGCTACCGAAGTAGGGCCTAATGGATAATTAAGCAGCTTGCCAGCAAAAGACAGGTGTGATTCGGAGTTCAGAAGTCAGAATTCGGATATTTCCGACTTCCGATTTCCGCCCTCCGACCTTACCTGTCCGGCAACTCGGACTTTGGACGTTGACACAGTGCCTTAGTTCATTTCCATTGACTCAATCAAAAGCAGATACCGCTTGCGCATCCCTAGCGAGTACCAATACATCATGAGCAAACATTAGTTTTTGCATCGCCTCTGAGTATTGCCTCGCCTGGGGACGCAGTGGTTCTAGATGTAAGAAGAGGTACTTTTCTTCTGGCTGCGTTACTAACCACTCTTGGATTTCCGCGGGAAAATCAGCGGTATTATCAAATGAAACTATGGGCTCCGGTGCAAAGGGGAAACCTACTCGCTGCTGACCAGAAATCCCAAGTACGCGCAGGTGCAAAGAACGTTTACCATTCATATTGGCCAGTTCTGTAACAAGATTGGAAACATCATAAATACGAGTGGGTGTCAATCCACGGTAGGTGTGGTAGGATCCGAGCTTAAAAACCACCTTTGGCAAGGGCGTTTCTTCCTGCGCTGCCCGGTAGTAACGCATGAAGTTAGACTTCATCAGACGACCACGAATTTCATTGTTCAAGTAATACTGCCCGCTAAAGTTGTAGTCATAAATCTCTTTAGTTTTTCCCAATTGGAAAATGATCTCTCGTTCCTCGGCGGTCGGCGCCAATTGTAGGAGTTCGTTATTCACCTGCTCGTTATAGCGAAAGTAATAGCAAGCCTGAAAATCATTATTGGCGATAGCAGTTTTGTAGGCGGTCGTTGCAGTATCTACTAGACCTTTCAAACGTTCCGCAAAGGCAGCATCTTTAGTATTGGCCAGGAGATAGCTAAAATTGAAGCGAAACTGCGCCATTAAGGTCTGGTCGATCCCCCAAAACTGTCCACCGTTTTTGGCCACGTAGCTCAGTAGTTCATAGTCATCTGGATTTTCATAAAAAGCAACCGAGGTTGGGAATTGCTGATAAAATTCACGAGCAGCTTTAATGGGATCAGCTGCACTGGCCATTTTGGCAATTTGCTCAGCCATCAGCGCATCATTTTCGATACACAGAGTGCGGTAATCAAAGGCTTCAGCAAGTTGGTAAATCACCTTGGTCACTTCTCCTACTTCTTGGATAAAGTGCTGCTCGCCGACCATTATAAATTGCGTTTCGGCCAGTAAGGGATTGAAAAAATCCTTTACCGCTCCGTCCTCTAAATTATCAACAGCAAAACTGTGTGATTGCCAAGAAGAGATGTCCTGCGTCCAAACAGTAGTGGAAAAAATCAGGGCTGAAAGGAGTAATAACAGTCGTTGCATTTTTTTTGCTAAAATTACCCCACTTCGGATAGGCATGCCGTAGAAATACCGTCAAGGTCGATTTATCCATTCCCAAGATCAATTTTGGAGGCCTGAGTTAGCAAATAAGGCCTCCGGAAGGTTTCATTGTACTCGCCTCTTGAAGGCTTTAGGCTAGTAATAAGAAGTGGTGTCTGGTGAATTGAAGTAAATTTGAAGGGTGACTGACCCCGTAAACATCATTTCTACTATGAAGTACCAGAAGGGCTTAGGCTTCCTGAGTCGCTTGGCTGTTTCCACCATAGTGGCCACCATACTTATAGCCATCATTTGGGTCTGCTCTCTATTTAAAGAACCACCCGGCTGGCACCCCATCGTCATTTTATTATTGGCGTTTATGCATCTGACCTTTGAACTGGTTCGCTGGCTCTTTCAACGCATCTTCTCCTCTGGATTCTCACGTACCAATACACTAAAGGTATTTTGGGGATGTCTGCTCATCATTGCTATTGGTTCCGTATTCTACAGCTTGCTATTTTATATCTTCAAGTGGATTGACCACCTGTGGCTCAACAGCGAACCGCCAGCCTGGTCGCATATGCAAATTGCCTTTTTAGTAGGTCTCATTTTGAATATTATTTTCACCTTGATACAACTGGCATGGCAACTGAATCAGGCCTACTATCAAAAGGTTATTGATAATGAACGCTTCAAGACTGAAATAACCGAAGCTAACCTGGCAGTACTCACACACCAACTCGATCCACACTTTCTATTCAATAATTTTAACACACTTTACTACCTCATTGATGAAGATCAAACCTTAGCCAAGCGTTTCCTCAAAAATCTTTCCAGTATCTATCGACATTTACTGCAACGAAAGGACGAAAATCAGATTCCGGCGCTGGAGGAGTACAAAATTGCTCAGCAGTATTGGTCGATTTTGCAAGAGCGCTACGCTGAAGCACTACAGGTAGACAATCAAATTGACACTCAGCATTTACACGAGAAGCAACTCCCTCCTTTGGTGCTACAGCAACTCTTGGAGAATGCAGTCAAGCACAACCAAATTGATCCACAGCAACCGCTCTATATCAAGCTGCATAGTACTTATCAAGCCATTACTGTGGTCAACAAACGGAACCCAAAAACACCGACTACCTCCACTGGAATTGGTATTCCTAACCTGATGGCACGGTATGGTCACCTGACGGATGAAGAAGTCATCATTTCTGAAACGAACAACCAATATAGTGTCACCATCCCACTCCTATGAAAACCGTACTCCGAACCGTAATAATCGAGGATGAAGCAGCGGCAGCTCGTCATCTCCAAAAACTACTCCGCCAAGTAGCGCCAGATGTGCAGCTAATCACCACCTTGACTAGTGTCCAAGCGGCTACCAGCTGGCTGGAAAAACACCCGCTACCCGACTTGCTCTTTATGGATATTCGCCTATCTGATGGCTTGTCTTTTGATATTTTAGATCGTTGCTTTATCGATGTACCTATCATTTTCACAACTGCCTACGATCAATACGCCCTTCAAGCGTTTAAAACCAGTGGTATTGATTATTTACTAAAACCCATTTCTGCTGATGACCTGGAACGTGCATTAGGTAAGTTCCACAAATTGCGCGAACAAGCCGTAGATTGGCATGAACAGTACCTCCAGGCGGCCAGGCTATTGCGAAAAGAAGAGCATTCGGCGCTAGAACGCATCTTGTTGAAAAAAGGCAACAAACTGATTCCTCTGCAAGTAAGCGAACTTGCTTATTTCTACCGTACAGAAGTTGTTTTCGCTATTGATTGGAACGGCGAACGTTATCTCGCAGATTGGTCTTTGAGCAAATTGGAGTCTAAGCTTCCAGCAGATACCTTCTTTCGCCTTAACCGGTCTTATTTAGTAAACCTAGAGGCCATACAGAGCCTTAGTCCACACAAACCAGGTCAAGTTGAGGTACAGCTTCAACCACCAACCAATACTCCGATTGGACTGAGCACTCAGCGTAGTCGTGTACTAAAGCAACTATTGGGTGGAGGCTAAGTTATAGTCCTCTCCAAGGCGAAATTTATGAACCCTACCTTGGAGGATTATCGTAAATGATATTAGGCAGCAAAAACCACATCCATTGCGGCACAGATATGAGCACTGGCCTCTTCTAGATCAGCTTCCCCGTGCGCGGCACTGACAAAACCAACCTCGTAGCCAGAAGGTCCGAGATATACTCCACGCTGTAGGAGTTCGTGGTGCAGTACCTTGAACTTATCCATGCTAGTAGGATCAATTTGATCGGCTGCCATGATGCGTTCTTTAGTAAAAGCCACCCAAAAAATGGATCCAATATTAGCGATACTTACTTCGTAGCCCTTATTATCACAGTACGCTTGGATACCCGCTACGAAGCGCGCCGTCTTGGCTGCCATATCCTCGTAAAAGTTATCTTGTAAGCATTGCTCCAAAGCAGCATATCCTGCCGCCATAGCTACTGGGTTAGCAGATAGGGTGCCGGCTTGATAAACGGGGCCTTCCGGAGCGATATGAGACATAATTTCGGCGCTAGCAGCGTATGCTCCTACCGGAAAGCCACCACCAATAATTTTACCAAAGGTGATGATATCTGGTTGTATACCATAGTAACCCGCCGCACCTTCAAATCCCACCCGGAAGCCCGAAATGACCTCGTCGAAGATGAGTAATACGTTGTGTTTGTACGCCTTGATGCGCAGACACTCGAGGAAGCTTTTATCCTGGAGTAACAAGCCATTATTAGCCGGTACTGGTTCAACAATAATGCAGGCAATATCGTGAGCATGTTCGGCCAGGGTTTGCTCAAGTGCATCGCGATCATTCAGTGGAATCACGATAGTCTCCTTGGCAAAAGATTCCGGCACACCAGCAGAACTAGAGGTACCAAAAGTGGCCAAACCAGAACCGGCCTTCACCAAGAGGCTATCAACGTGACCGTGATAGCAACCATCGAATTTCAGAATCTTATTCTTTCCGGTCACCCCGCGCGCGAGGCGTAGGGCAGACATCACAGCCTCCGTTCCCGAACTAACAAATCGGACTTTATCAACGTAGGAATGGTTATCAAGGATCAGCTTCCCCAATTGGTTCCCCATACGGTTTGGGGTACCAAAAGAAGCGCCGTTGTGAACGGTCTTAATAACCAGCTCTCGGATCTGATCATTGTTGTGACCATGGATGAGCGGTCCCCAGGAACAGCAAAAATCCAGATACGTATTATCATCTTCATCCGTAATTCGGCAGCCCTGCCCTTCACGAATAAACAAAGGTGGTCCCGAGACCGACTTAAAGGCGCGAACCGGAGAGTTGACACCACCGGGAAAGTATTGCTTGGCTTCTGCGAATAATTCAGAAGATATAGTGCGAGGAATACGATTAGTAAACTCCATTTTGATCTTTTAGCTGGCCGCAAAGTTACGCTTTCGATAGGAGGAAATCAGCAGGGCATTGTCAGCCTTTGATCAAAGATACTAGCCTAGGCGTTCGCGTAGCATTTGATTGGCTTGCTTCGGATCAGCCTTCCCTTTGGACTGTTTCATCACTTCTCCCATAAAAAGACCAATGAGCCCCTTCTTGCCCTTTTGGTATGCTTTCACCTTATCCGGATAGGCAGCAATAGCGGCATCAACCCAAGCGCTCAGCTCATCTGAATCAGAGGACTGGATCCAGTTATTGGCGGTTGCCAAGGCTTCTGGATCTTCTGTTGGCTGAGCAAGTAAAGTGGGGAATAATTCCTGATACGCTACAGAGTTACTCACCTTCCCATCCTCAATCAATTGAATAAAACGGGCTATTTGCTGGCTCGTAAGCGGGAAGTCAGATAATGATTGTCCTGTCTCTTTAGTCCAGGGGAGCAGTTTATTGATGATTAGATTAGCAACAGCTTTGTAGGCTTTGGTATCGTTCACCAAGGCCAGGAAATAGCGGGCTGGTTCTGGTTCTGCGGTAAGTAGATTGGCATTGTAGGCTGATAGTGCATACTTATCCATTAGTTGCCGCTTCATTGCTTCCGGCAAGGTGGGCATAGCGACTTTAATAGCATCCACTTCCTCTTGCGTAAGTACTACCGGTGGTAAGTCGGGGTCCGGGAAATAGCGGTAATCATGGGCATCTTCCTTGGTCCGCAAAGGGCTAGTCACACCAGTAGCAGGATCAAAATTGAGGGTTTGTTGCTGCACTGTACCACCGGCCTCTACAATCTTGCGCTGACGCTCCACCTCGTAGGCGATCGCCTTGCGTGCGTAACGCATAGAGTTAAGGTTCTTAATCTCACAGCGGTTACCGAAATAATCAGCTCCTACTGGTCGGATAGACACATTACAATCGCAGCGCATACTCCCCTCCTGCATATTGCCATCGGATATTCCCAGATAGCGAACCAGCTGCCGCATAGCCGTCATCAGAGCGTCCACTTCTTCTGCCGAACGCAAATCAGGCTCCGTGACAATCTCCAAGAGCGGCGTGCCCGCACGGTTCAAGTCAATATAACTGTAGGGATCGTCACTATCATGCATCGACTTACCAGCATCCTCCTCCATGTGCACATGGTGGATTCGGATATGCTTTGTTTCCTCGCCTACCGTAATGGGAATACTCCCACCAACACAGACCGGGCGATTTTCCTGAGTAATTTGGTAGCCCTTAGGTAGGTCTGCGTAGAAATAATTCTTGCGGTCGAAAGTATTGCGCAAATTCACCTCACTCCCCAAAGCCAGAGCCAGACGAACCGCATATTGCAACTGCTGTCGATTCAGTCGTGGCAAGGTACCTGGATGGCCAAGGGATATGGCGCTAATTTGCGTATTAGGATCAGCTCCAAATTGTACCTCATCCGCACAAAAGGCCTTACTCTTGGTGCTCAACTGCACGTGTATTTCTAGTCCGATTACCGTCTCGTAAACCATGCTTACAAATAATGAGTGGTAAGAAGCGCGTAAAGGTAGGTGGTAGAAGGAGTTTTAGCAAGGACAAGCTCAATAACTATTTTATGTTTGTTATTTTTTATTAAGTGAACTTTTCGCAAATTCATTCTTAATTGGATTACACAAAAGCCGTGTTTGCTCTTAGCTAGTTCCTCTGTAAAAAATAGTCATGTGCAAATATCCCGCTGAAGAGACGCATTGCAAGGCGTCTGTACGTCCCTGGCTGTTACTATTGATTTGTACACCTTCGTATTTGTGTGTAAAAAGTCGATTCATGGAGTTTAAATAGTACACATCGATTAAATGGATACAGTAAGCAAAAGCTTCCTCTCTGCGGACGGAAGAGATCTATACTATAGATCCAGTTTAAATAGGATTATGTTGGTCCCGACAGTGAGGTGTCATTGTCGGAAGTGTGAGCACGCAGTACACGAAGCGCAGCGTAGTAATCTCATGCTGTTTTCCAGGATTGGAAAATGGTCATGTCTCGGACCAGGTGTGGGTGGGCTCTGACGATCGAATAGAATTCGATGTCAGAATCCTGATATTCCACCTTAGTTAGTGGAATTGTCAGGGCCCGCTGCAGGCGGTATATCCTCCACCTACAACAACCTAACTCCCAATCCACTCCCCTCCCCCACTCGCAAATACCCATCCTCCAGCACGAAGCCGCCGGTCACTAAATCACGCGCCAGGTCTAGGCTCCCATCTAAATCTAAATAGCGGGTGGCTGGACTTGCCAGGGCAGCGTGCAGCGCCCCGGTAATCGACACACAGCTTTCGTCATTGCAGCCCCACATGAGTTCAATACCACTACGCTCAGCGATAAAGGCAATCCGGCGCGCTTCTGCTCCCCCGCCACACTTCATGAGCTTGATATTGAAAACCCCAAAGGGCTGTGGCTCTACGGCGAGGCGGAGTGCATCGGTAGCGTGGTGCAAATCTTCGTCCGCGGCGCATAGTTTTCGGAGGGTAGCGGGTATAGCTAGTTGTGCATCTGCACCGCGCAAAAGTTGATCTTCTTGCACCTTTCCTCTGGAGTGTCCGGCAGGGAAAGGCTGTTCGTAAAATTCAACATCTAGTTGAGCCGTAGCCTTAGCGAACGCCTGGAGATCATCTGGTTGATAGCCTTGATTGGCATCTACCCGAATTTTGATGGTAGGCCCTACTGCCTCCCTTAGTTTACGGAATACGGCTACATCTTCTTCCACTCCGCGTCCTGTTTTCAACTTAATGACCTTAAAACCTGCGGCCATGTGCTCTGCTGCTTGGGCTAGTGTCTCCTCGACATCGGCGATCCCAATGGTGATAGAAGTGGGTAGACGCTCGTGTTCAAGTCCCCACCAATCAACTAAGCGGATTCCTTGCCACTGGCAAAAAGCATCGTGCAGGGCAAGATCTATTGCGGTCATCGCTGCCGGCTTATTGCTCAGCAATTGTCTAGCCTGTTTTAGGAGGCTGGGAAATTGAATCAAGTTGGCGCCGTGGAGCAATGGTTCCACTTGCGTTTGTAAGGCTTGCATACTGGCAGGCACCGATTCTCCAGTCACTCCTTCGGAAGGAGCGGCGCAGCCGATGCCTATTTGGCCATTTGCTAGATGCAGTAAGAGAAAGACATTTTCTACACTTGAAACCGTCTTGTAAGCAATAGTATACGGACGGGTCAGTTCCAAATTTTCTCGTAGGATTTCTACCTTTTTGATTTTCATGACTTAAGCTTTGTTCATCCAATCTTCGAGTTCTTCCACCTCAATGGGGATATTTCTGGTTAAATCAATCGGTCCCTTGTCACTCACCAGTATGTTATTTTCCAACCTGATTCCAATTTTCTCCTCTGCTATATAAATGGCCGGCTCACAGGTAAAGACCATACCTGCCTGCACTGGCTCATAACGCAAACCCGGGTCGTGCACATCCAGGCCCAGGTGATGGCTGGTACCGTGCATAAAATAACGCTTGTAAGCCGGTGACTTTGGATCTTGCTGCCGAATTGCTTGCTGATCTAACAGCCCCAACTGCAGTAACTCAGCTTCCACCAAACGACCCACCTCCCGGTGGTACTCCTCCAGATCGGTGCCGGGTACTAATAGCTGTATGGATGACTTCTGCACCTGAAGTACCGCCTCATAAACGGCTCGTTGACGCTCCGCAAATCTACCGTTCACGGGAATGGTCCTCGTGAGGTCGGCGGCGTAATTGGCGTATTCGGCACCGAAATCCATGAGCAAAAGATCACCGTCGCGGCAGACCGCATTATTCCTCGTGTAGTGAAGCACACAAGTATTGCCTCCACTAGCCACAATGGGGTCGTAAGCGTGCCCTGTAGCTCCCTGTCGCAGAAAACTTGCGGTCATACAAGCTTCCACTTCATTCTCTTTCACGCCCGGCTCTAACATTTGCATTACCTCTCTAAAAGCTTGCCCGGTAATATTGACCGACTGCTGAATGGCGTCAATCTCGGCTACAGATTTTATCATCCGTAGCGCTTTTAGCAGTGGTCCACTTCGCTTTATCGTTTGTGCAGGATACGCTTGGCGCACGGCTTGTGCCATGCGTTGATTACGCGTCAGCACCGGACTCCTAAATCGATCGTGCTCCTCCTGATTGAGATACAGCTGCTCACTCAATAGCAAAAGCTCCCGCAGTATGGGTTCATATTTTTCAGTAGATAGCACCTTCTCCACTCCGCTCAAACGACGTGCCTTCGCTGGTGTAAGCTGCTCTCCTTCATAACGCGCTAGTCGCTCGCTGGTCGGTCTAACGAATAGGATTTCATCAAATCCTTTTTTGGGGCAAGCTGGAAACAGGAGCAGAATGGTTTCCGGCTGATCAATTCCGCTCAGGTAATAGAGGTCGCTATTTTGCCGAAAGGGAAAAAAAGTATCTCCCGAACGTGGCATAAGATCATTCGAATGAAAAATGGCTAAGCTACCCGGCGGTAATTGCTCGGCCAAGCGCTGACGGTTGTACGCAAAAAGGCTTGCTGGTAAAGGGTGGTACTTCATAATCAGAAATGCTTAAGTCAACGCCTTTTGATGCGCTTTGCTTTGGGTTTGATAAATAAGGTGCGTTCCGAAGCCACCAAAAGTTCTTCGGCGTTCAAAAAATCAAGTGATTCGTATTGGGTAGCTACCACAAAAGAGATTCTCCGGGAACGCATCTTCCCACGCAGGAAATAGCCATCCGAATAATCATTGAAAAAATACACATTGGCCGCCGAGTAGGGAATGAAGCCTAAGCGCTTTTTATAGTAGTAAGCCAACAAAGCTACCGTACCCGTTTCCGGATGAATTGCGGCGGCCGTCACTGCCCGCTTCCTAATGGGCAGACTATCGCGTAGCAGCGCAGTTTGCCCGGAATGATCTGCTGGTAAGACATAATGATAGGTCATCAGATCAGCACGGCGAATACGACTCTTGGTAAATAGATGAAAAGTATCCCGATGCCAGAAAAAGGCTTCCGTATCGTGCCTGAGATGATCTTCGTAATAGAATGAAAAACTATCTACCACTGCGGTCTTGGGGTTGTACTTATAAATCTGAAGCGATTCGCGACGACGCCGATTATCGCCAAAATCGCCGAGGTACAGATTGCCCTCATCATCGTGCGCGAGGTCTTCCCAATCGGTGTTTCGCGTAGGGAGTGGAATTTGCGCCCGGATTTCACCAGCTCGGTCCGTTAGAAATAGCTCTGCTGCATTTCCACCATCATTATGCCACCAAAGGCTATCAGTATTTGCCACTGATAGTCCCGAAACCTCGTACAGTTCTGGTGGCAACTGAAAAGACCTTGGCGTCTTTTCTGATTGTGCTGAGAGTACCGCTAGACTATGCCCAAACAGCAAGAATAGTCCCCAAAACAGCCTTCCACAAAAACTTTTTTTCATTTTTTTCACCATTTATCTTCTTATCCCTCCAGAACCTATCGGCCACTTCTTATATACGTTTTCTAAAAATTGTTGGTGTTTTACGACGCCCAAAGATATGCGGCCAGAAAGACAATATTACGAAGGAGCTTTGGCGTGTAATTCAATTTCTAGTTTTTCTGTATGATATTTAGTATATTAAGGAAATGAGGAATGCCGAAACACTAACCACACTATGACCAACACATGACACTACAACATCATCTAACAATAAGTTTTACAGTCGTTTAGCTCTTTTTGGAACCGACTCCACGGTTCCATTTAACTTGTGGTTTACGTATCTTTGTACCAGGCTAAAGAGTCTTCTCTCGATATTTTTTATTGAGAAAAATCTAAATCGATACTGTGAGTCTGAACAAACTATCCGCTACCGTGTCTGCATCCATGGCGACCCGCCAAGAGGTCCTGCAAGACTACTACATCTGCTGTTTGAGTCGAGAATTGAGCCTGGTGATTCGCCGGGACGTACTCACTGGACGCGCCAAATTCGGCGTTTCAGATGATGGTAAGGAAGTGTTTCAGATTGCCATGGCTAAATCCTACCGCCCTGGTGACTGGCGTGCCGATTATTACCGAGGACACACCCTACTCCTGGCACTCGACTTAGCCACACCAAAAGATATTTTGGCCCAGCTTTATGCTGATCCTGACAATGATCCATTTAGTGGCGGCCGCCAAATGGTGGGTCACCATATGACGCCGAATACCGACGAGAATGGGAATTGGCTCAACCAAATGGAAAACGTCAATTTATCCTCGGATATCTCAACTACTGGAGGACAAATGGCCCGCGCTACCGGTCTTGCTTTTGCCAGTAAGATCTACCGCGACGCTGCTCACCTGGAGCGTCCTAACTTCACCGATGATGGCCAAGAGATTTGCTTTTGTTGCATTGGCGATGCCAGTACCAGCGAAGGTGCCTTCTGGGAAAGTATGAACGCCGCTGGTGTACTACAGATCCCGATGGCGGTGACCGTAGTGGACGATGGTTACGGCATTTCCGTTCCTATCGAGTACCAAACTATCAAGGGAAACATTAGCACTGCTTTGGCTGGCTTTGAATCTAATGAGGATAAAGAAGGCCTTGCGATCTATAAGCTTAAGGGTTGGGACTATCCTTCCTTATGTGAGGCTTATCGCTACGGCATTAGCCAAATGCGTAGGACGCACGAGCCAGCCCTATTCCACGTAGCGGAACTTACACAACCACAAGGCCACTCTACTTCCGGTTCGCACGAACGTTACAAAAGCAAAGAACGCCTGGAGTGGGAAAAAGAATTTGACTGCAACCACCAGTTTCGCCTGTGGATGCTTGCTACTGATACTGCAGAGGAAGAGGAATTGCGTGAGATCGAAGAGCGAGCAAAGAAGGAAATAGCGGAAGCCCGCGAGGAGGCTTGGAAAAACTTCCGTGCCCCAATCACCGAAAAGCGTAGCCAGCTCCAGCAAATTCTTGCGGCATTGCCAGCAAAAGAAGGTCTGGAAGCGTATCAACGTGAACTTCAGAACAGCCGGACGCCAAGCCGCTCTGAACTACTTACCATCGCCCGTCGGGTACACTTGCTCTATCGCCTGGATGCTACAGCTGCTCCCCTCAAAGAATACATTGATGCCGAAAAGAATGCCCTGCAGCAATCTTACGGTAAGCATCACCTCAGCGAAAGCCCCAAGGCCGCATTGCGCGTACCGGCAGTAGCCGCCAACTTTGGTGATTCCGTGGAAGAGCTCAACGGCTACGAGGTCATCAACCGCTTTTTTGATCGCGCCCTGGAGCGTATCCCAGAACTTTACGTCTTCGGAGAGGATGTAGGAAAGATTGGTGGGGTTAACCAGGGAATGGCTGGGCTACAAGAAAAATACGGCGAGCACCGCGTCTTTGACACGGGTATCCGGGAGTGGACCATCGTTGGTCAGGCCATCGGGATGGCCATGCGTGGCTTGCGTCCCGTTGCTGAGATCCAGTACCTGGACTATCTCATCTATGCTTTCTCACCATTATCAGATGATTTAGCAACGGTACGTTGGCGCTCCAATGGATTGCAACAAGCACCAGTCATTATTCGTACGCGCGGACACCGCCTGGAAGGTATCTGGCACTCGGGTTCTCCGATGAGCGTGCTACTAGGTGGCCTGCGTGGTATGCATATCTGTGTCCCCCGCAACATGATACAAGCGATTGGCATGTACAACACACTCCTGCAGAGTGATGATCCAGGTCTAGTCATCGAATGCCTCAACGGCTACCGCTTGAAGGAGCAGCTACCGCAAAACCTGGATGAGTTCACTGTACCATTGGGTGTACCTGAGGTGGTCCGCGAAGGCGCTGATCTCACCGTGGTTACTTACGGCTCTTGCGTGCGAATCGTGGCCGAAGCTGCAGATCTACTCGCTCAAACAGGTATCCAAATTGAGATCGTAGACGTGCAAACCCTGTGGCCTTTTGATCTGGAGCACCGAATTAGCTCTAGTCTGCAAAAGACCAATCGCCTGCTGGTGGTGGATGAAGATGTACCCGGTGGCGCTGCAGCTTATATTATGCAGCACATTCTGGAAGATCAAGCCGGTTATTTCCAGCTGGATGCTACTCCTTCTACGCTTACCGCCACTGCTCACCGCCCACCTTACGGCGACGATGGTAATTACATCAGCAAGCCGAGCGTGGAAGACGTGGTAGAGAAGGTGATCGAATTGGTACAGGAGTAAGGCGATAGGCCTTCGTAAGATTAGCTTATTTGCTGCAAAAACCACTTCTTGCTACCGAGTATTTGGGCGTCAATAAGGCGTTGATGAAAAGCCTCTTTTTCCATTTTCCTCCTCGCGGGTAGCTGCAGCAGTTGTCGCGTAAAATCAGAATTTTGTTCTAGTGGCCGCTTTGGTGGGGCAACATTAGACACGGCCTTCGTCTGGAGTACCAACCGGCGGGCACGTATGATTATTCGGGTACAGTACCAGAATTACTGCGAAAATGAACATGTCGTAGAAAGCTACTGTTCGACTGTTGTACTGATCAATTACTATGAGTAATTCGCTACTTCCCAAGTGGTTAAGAGGGCTAGAAACCTTTTTCTTATCCGAACGCTCTCACCATCGTGGAGAGCGTTGGGTTATTTACTTCGCTATTGTCGGCTTTTTATTCCACCTGCTGCTGATACTTCTTAATCAGCAAGGAATGCTGGATTTGTCCGATCCCTCAAAGCTACTCACTAGTCCGCTGTCGGCTGTCTATACGCCTTTTTCCATTATCCTCCTGTACGAGGTTTATCTTTTAATCTTCTACCTACCCAAGTCCACGACCGACTACATCAATAAACAGTACGAGATTATCACCCTAATTGTCATCCGGCGATTATTCAAAGATCTGGCCAATGTGGAGCTCTCAGCGGATTGGTTTAAGATCAAGAGCGACCTGGAGTTTACTTATGATCTCGCGGCAGCAGCCCTCTTGTTTTTTCTCATATTCGTCTTCAATCGTCTCAACGATAAGCGTCTGGAATATCGCCCTGTAGGTAAAGTACCCAGCCAACGTTCCTTGCGCTTTGTTCGTACCAAAACCGTAATCGCCCTATTTCTCGCACCTACCTTTCTCATCATGGCAGTCTATAGTTTTTACGGTTGGCTGCGGGATCACGTATTCGAAATTAGCGCCGTGGTCGAAGGGCTTAAGGACGTTAACTCCGTCTTTTTCGATGAGTTTTTCACGGTCCTCATTCTAGTAGACATTTTGCTCCTATTGGCCTCCTTCCTGTACACTAACCGCTTTTACACCATTATGCGGAATTCGGGCTTTATTCTATCCACGATATTGTTGCGCTTATCCTTTACGGTAGATAGTCTAATCAGCGTATTGCTATCAATTACGGCGGTGGTCATCGGTATCGTTTTCTTATATCTACACAATCTGTACGAAAGGGTCCGCTATACGCAGGAAGCTAACGCCCAAAAGTGAGGCGTAATCCAAGCTGGTTGGGTTGTAGTGTAAACTGTATGGATTTCTCATCTATCTCTACGCGGTTGTAGGTATCAATAGCCTTTTGCATATTTCTCCGCCCGGAGTGGGTCAGGAAGATGCCGGTAAGGAGAACCGTAAATCCGCCTGCCGCCGCCATATAACCTAAGGAGCGATTGTCTTGACGGGTCTACAAAGGAATGACAAGTAGCAGTCCGTTTTAGTTGCCACTCTTTACAGTAGTTTAGCGCTCAATCGTTAGGCGTAGGCCAAATCCCATCGGGCCCCAATTGTATGCCTAAGCGATCTATTCCCACTACATCTTTATTGTAAATATCAGTTGCTCGTTGCATTTTTTTCTTACCAGAAGTGATGAATGAGCTACCTCTGATCGTTATCACAATTCTTGCTAGCGCAATGATTCCTCCGCTGCGCGATACCTCATTTCCCCTGCTTGGATCATCAAAAATTTCTCCAATAAGAAACACGCCCACGCCAACTACCATAGTAGTACCACCAACTACTGACATAACGATTCCTCCTGTTTTTGCTCCCTTTCCAGACCGATAGAGTGGTCCCGTTTCGGGATGTTCTTCAAGGCGCGCCTCATAGAAACTGCGTGGAATCTGTTGATCACCAGAATAGAACCGAGCTTTATAGCGCCACAGTTCACCAGCTTCACGATCTACCCTTTGGGCAAATAGATCATTGGTAGCAAAGCCCAAAACCAAGAGCAGTAGTACGGGAATTGTTCTAGGTGTAAACATGTTAGGTGTTTTTTCCTAATTTACGTAAATCGGAATAAATACTACAAATTTGTAACATGGAAGCACATCAGCAACTAAGCGATCAGGAGTTTGCCCAGCAATTTGCCAACTGCACGCTGCCTCCCCAGTGGTTTTCCCACACCGCACATTTACGCCTGGCGTGGATACTGCTACAGCAAAATAGCATCGAAGTCACTCGCCAACTGATGTGTGAGCAAATTCAAAATTTTGACCGCACTCATGGTGACGGCACCAAATACCATAGAACATTGACGGAGGCAGCCGTACAAGTGATATACCATTTTGCACAGAAAGGCGAAGCGATTAGCTTCAATTCGCTGCTAGAAGAATTCCCGCGGCTACACAATGACTTTAAGAGCTTGCTGTTGACTCACTACAGCCCGCAAATCTTATTTGCTGACGAGGCTAAAGCAACCTACGCTGAACCGGACCTCATGAGGTTTCCTGCTTAAGTTTAGCCCTCGAAGTTAGGAGCTCGCTTTTCCATATTAGCGGCAAAGGCTTCCATCAGGTCATTGGAAAATAGCATAGACGCATTCCAGGCCGTCATGTAGTTGAGTGATTCGGCTACCGTATGATCACGAGCGTAGAGTAACATTTCTTTGGTACCCCGAATGCAGAGCGGTGATTTAGCAGCAATGGTAGCTGCCAATTCACGGACACCGGCGTAGAGCTGTTCCTTATCTTCGTACACACGATTGCAAAGCCCAATCGAGGCAGCCTCGGCGCCTTCTACTCTACGGCCGGTATAAGCCAACTCCGACACCATGCCAGGTTGGAGAATTTTAGGAAGGCGCTGTAGGGTGCCAATATCAGCTACTAGCCCTAAATCAATTTCCTTGATAGCAAAGTAGGCGTCCTGGCTACAGTACCGCATATCACAAGCCGCAATAATATCAACTGCACCACCAACACAAGCGCCGTGGATAGCCGCTAGTACTGGCTTACGGCATTCCTCAATAGAGCTAATCGAATGCTGTAGCTTGAAGATAAACTTACGGAGTGCTTCCCGCTTACGCCCTTCACAAGGGATGCTGTTAAAGCGCTGTAGGTTCATCAAAGTGGAGAGGTCGATACCCGCGCAGAAGTGCTTGCCCTCACCCTGCAAGATGATTACCCGTACTTCAGGATCTTCGTGTAGCTGCTGGAATACCTGGGGCATTTCCTCCCAGGCCTGTTCGTGTAAAGAGTTGGCCTTTTCCGGGCGGTTAAAGCTGACGGTTGCAATGTGGTCTGTGATATCGATCAAAAAGGAAGTGAAGGTAGCCATGTAGCAATTTGTACAAATGAAATAGAAGGCGTGTACAGCTCTTGCTGCCGCCTAAAGATAACGGGAAGTTTTTGAGGACGAGCACATAAGCGATCTGCAATCGTTGTTAAACTTGTCTCTTAAGCCTAATAGTAGGTAATATTGCGCTCGGCCACGACTTGGCGCTGCTGATTGGTACGGCTAATCCAGTTTTTCGGTCGATCGCGCTTGTACTTGAATACGCGAGGATATTTAGCCGCTTCAAACCACTCCTGATACTCTCCTAAAACCCGGCATTTTTGTTAAATATTCGCATTGCGAGAAAAGCGTACTCAGGTAGAAGACGGCGATCAGCGTGAGACTGATTTTTGAAGGTTCATATGGTTTATTTAAGAGCGACTTAGATTAGTATTAAATTAAGATTTACGTAGCAAAGCTACTACATCAGAACTTTGACTATAATCACAAGGGTTTATTTTATATAAAGATTGAACACGCAATGGAGTGTGGCCCCAAAGGCATTAGCTGCGAAGCAAAGTCCAGTACAAATTTTAACTTAAACTGCTCGAAATGAAAAACGCGTATTTAATTACTCTGACCGTCCTTTTCTCCAATTTGCTGTGTGCACAAGAATACTTAACAAGTGATACCAGTTGTATAAGCCATTACACCGCATTAAGTAATGAGGCCTTTAATAGAGGAGATGAAGCCTATCTTGCTTACATGTATGATTCCGTAAAAGTGTGTTTAGTCGGCCGCACTATTCAAAACACCATACTGAAAACGGTTAATGAAAACTTGCTCCACACAGATTCTATTCGAGAAAATATTCTCTTGATCTTTAGTGCAAGTTGGTGCGCTCCCTGTATTGCGAATATTCCTGCCATAAATAGGTTAGCCGGAGATCAACATCACAACCTAAAGATTGTCGTTATCTATTGGGACACCTATGAGAAAGTGAAGGAAATAAGTGCTGAATACGCGGCAGGAGTAGTATTGGTACCGTCCATAGAAGCCAATGGAGCGGAAACAAGCATGACCTACGGAAACATTTCACACCAACTGGGCTACCCTACCAGTTATGTTATTGATACCAAAAAAGAAATTATCGATTTAGTATTAGGAGGCACTGTCTCAGGAGACCTGGGAAATGGAATAACCATAACGGAAGAAGAAGCCACACAAAAAAATTACGCTCATCTGATCAGGCTCCTTTCTCAACTTGAATAAGATGACCGCAACTTGCCCGTAAGCCACTTAAGATAAGCATTTCCTAAAAATGGAAGAACCTTCGCGAAGTATTCACGAAGGCTCTTTTCTGTTGAGGTTGCGAGCGGATTCGAACCGCTGTACAAGGTTTTGCAGACCTTTGCCTAACCGCTCGGCCACGCAACCTGATCTACTTTGAAAGCTTGCTTTACGCATCACTTTCGAAGGGAACGCAAATATAAAGCTTTCAGAATACTAATACGCTTTTTTGGCAAAAAAGTTCCTTACAACTGGCGAATTCGCTGCCTTGAATCCCGATCTTTTTCCGGCAGATTATCGGAGCAACATTACATCTCCCTGCAAATCAATCGCTTCTCCACCTTCGGGCTGCAATCGGATAAAATAGAGATACACACCTTGCGGCATTAGTTCTCCTTGTCGGCGGCCATCCCAGCCCATATCTAAGCTAGAGCTTTGGAATACTTGCCCTCCCCAACGATCGTAGATATTCAATTCATAATCGGCAAGCGTGCCGAAAGACAGTTGCGGACGGAAGGTGTTATTCAAACCATTTGGGGCGAAGACATTAGGGACGAATACCTTAGGGGTAGGAACCAGGCAAACCGTATTGGAGCGGAGGATACGATTCACCACTTCGCCACTGGCTAAAGTGAAATCTACTTCAACTTCCAAGTAATAGCAGACCTCTCCACCCTCCAGCGCCGGTGTGAGGGCATCCAAGAAGCTTAGATCATTGCTGATACCGCTAAACACCACCGTCTCTCCGGCACCGTCTACACGCACGAGTGTATAATTCAGGGCCTCACCAAAAGCATGGGTATAAAGATCCCAGTCCAGCACATTACCCTCATCCGTTATTACACCACGCAAAAAGGGCGTTCTACTTTCGTTGGAGGCAACCATATTGCCGCACTCATCCGTTCCGAAAATGGTGTAAACGTAGGCCCGATTTTGCGCATCAGCATTAGCATCTGCTCGAAAATTTTCGGCCGTTAGCGGAGAGCTAAGCCCTAGTTCAATAACGGTGACCACATCATCGCCCGCTACTTGCCGTCCTTGTTCACTAGTCACCAACAGGGCTGTGGGGTCCCAGTACCATTCCAGTTCTACGGTACCATCTGGAGCTACGGATGCGCCCAACAATTCAATATCTCGAATGGGCTGCAGGATACTAATATCTACACAGCGGAGATTGGAAGTAGACCGGAAGCTGGTAACGTTCTCTACTGCCTCTACGTAGAAGCAGAGCTCATCTCCATCATTGCCTCCGAAATAGGTAAAACTGGTCTCAGCACCGTCGGCTGAGCCAACGAGCTCAGGCGTAGCGCCATTGGCACCCACGAAGATATCATAACGGCCCACACCGTTGACCCAATTTTGGTAAGCATTCCAGTTCATCTGTAGTCCTGGATTACACGCATCTGGTGCTACAAAATCTAGCAAAATCGTTTGATGCGGAGGGATGACCAGGGATTTATTCCCGCAGGCATCCAAAGCCACCACAAAGTACACTTCCGACTGTTGGCTGGGGTCCGCAGTAGTATCTAGAAAAAAGGTTGTATCAAAAATGGTATCGAGAATAGTCGTTCCCTGCGTCGTATTTCGACTTACCACATAGCCAATCGTTTCCGGCGAGGGGCTAGCCGACCAGCTGATCTCCACATTATTGCCATCTACACTGACAAACTCCAACGGGCCAGCCAGCGGGATAAGATTGTCAAGGGTATCAGAAAATAATTGTTGCTGGCCTAGACAATCGTGTGCACTGGCCAGGTAGTAAAACCAGGTCTGGTTGTTGGCATCGGAGTGATAGAAGAAATTTTGCGTCTGATCCATAACCGTTGCCAAGAGTTGGTAAGGCCCATCTTCGTTGGCACTGAAGAAGATTTCGTAACTCTCAAAAGGTCCACAACCGTTAGTAGCAGGTTGCCAAAAGAGGGTATCATTAACTACACACTGGAAGGTCGGCGCCTGTATCTGGGCAACGCCAGCAGTATAGAAAGACAGAAAGAAGAGTAGTATAGCTAGTTTACTCGTTACCTTGTTCATGGGGAGGAATAGTTTCGCTAAATGACGCCAGCCAGCAGCAGGAGCTGCACTAACGTTCAATCAGGCTTACGCACGGGGGCCTAAAGTCAAAGGCTTACCGCAGTAAATCTGACCTTAGAGTAACAACGCTCAAAAAGAAAAGTTATTCCTCTTTAAAGGGGCATGATGCGCTCCATCAATTCCGCCCGGTGATTACGACTGACAGGTATTACACGATCCGCAATGAGTAAGTTGCTGTCTTCGATATCCTTAATCTTGTCGAGGTTAACAATAAAAGAACGGTGCACTTTGATGAAGTTGGGTAAGCAAAGCCGTTCCTTGATACTCTTCAAGGTAGCATGGACAGTGTACTGTTGCTGAGCGGTTTTAAAGATGGAATAATCGCCCACCGTCTCTACGTACAACAAATCCTCCAGATCGATCCGTACATACTTACGCTCGGTCTTAACAAAGATGTGCTTCTCACTCAAGCTGGGCTCTCTTACGGCTGGTCGCGTATCAGGTAGGGTAATCGTACTCACGGGTATTGCTGCGGCGCGTTTGCGGTAGCGCTCCACTGCCAGTAGCAGCCTTGCCAGCGTAAGAGGCTTAACCAAATAGTCTACGACACTCTCGATGAGTTCAAAGGCCTCTACGGCGTAATTTTCCTTACTAGTAGTGAAGATAATAGCTGGTGGTTGGCGCAGTTGTTGTACCAACTCAATACCAGAAAAATCAGGCATTTCGATATCCAGGAATACCAGATCGATCGGATTGTTTTCTAAAAACTGATAAGCAGACATGGCATCGGCAAAAGTATCCACAATCTCCAAGCCTTTGATCCGCTGGCACAAACGTGCTAAGTGGATTCTAGCCATTCCCTCATCATCTACAATTACACAACGCATAGGACTGTCACTTTAAGTGTTCCTGCAGCGCTTGCTGCCGTTCATCAATTAATTCCAACGCCCTTTGGACAAAACGGTAAAACTGCACGAAGGCAGCGCCAAATCTACCGTCGAGCTGTTTATCATGCTCTTCGAGATAAGCTTCCAGTTCACCAGCCATATCCGTTAATTGTGGTAGACCTACCATGGCAAAGGTGGGTTTAACACTGTGTAGTGCCTTGCCGAACATATCTCCATCGCGCAACAATAAAGCGCGCTGTAGCTGCTGTAGCATTTGTGGCATATTCTGCAAAAACAGGTCGAGCATGATGCTCAGGTGGTGTAAATCTCCTTGATATAGTTCGTCTAGTAAATTCTGGTCAATGATATCTGTAAATAGGCGTACTTGCTGGTGCTCCGGCAGATTGATGTGCTGTGTCACAGCATCAAATAGGCACTCGGGGTGGAGCGGCTTCTCCAGATAGGCACAAGCCCCAGCGGAAAACATCTGTTCGCGCACGCCTTCCGCGCTGGCTCCAGCCATAGCAATTACGGGAATCGCATTATTGGGATTGGAAGTAGCAGCACGGAGACGGTTAATCAACTCGTGCCCGTCCATACCGGGCATTTGGAGGTCCAACAGTAGGAGATCAAAAGTAGATTCCCGTAAACAGTCCCACGCGGTAAGCCCGCAACTAGCTAGCTCGTAATTAAATTGCCATTTTTCCAGTAAGTGAAGAAGGGAAGTGCGGACTAGGAGATTATCATCTGCTACCAGTACCCGCGGTACGTGCCAAATCCGCGGTGGAGTTTTGGCCGAAGCTTGTTTGGCTTCTGCTGGTAACTGAACGTTCCCGTAGTCATAGCCTATTTCGGCACTCAGGTCCATAGATGGACCATTGGCTTTAGGCGACGTGTGATTTGGCGGCGGAAAGCTTACTGCGTTAGATACGGTTAGCGGACGACGAGGTTCAGTATCAGACTGGACATCGGACTCATCCTTAAACGCAAAATCGTTTAGCAGAAAGAACTTTCCAGTATGACCGGATAGTCTTTCAAGAGGCATTGTGTTACTCAATTAGTGTTCAACTCATTCGACGCAGGAAACCGATTAAAGTAACCCATGCCGATCTTCAATTCATTTGACAAGTAGACACAGTATTGCGTTTCAAGTTTGCTAAGGGTACCACAGGAATGAGTGAATAACTAAGTTTACGGGAGACGGGTCCAATTGTTGCACTAAGATGGATAAGTGCTATATATCTTTGTTAAATATACAGAAAATAGGTGACCAATGATATTATATATAAGTAAAAAACATAAACTCTTTACAAAAAGGAATCATAATCCGGTATCTCTTAAAATTTCCAAAATTTGTTCGGCCAAATCAGGATTATCAATGGTTACGCGGTCTCCTTCCACACTCACCTCCCCAGAAAGAAGGAAGGCATGCTTACATCCAAAGTAGTATCCTTTGCCCTTAAATTTGTGAAAATGGTAGTCGCGAACAGATTGTCGATCAAAGCGAAATTCGTTTTGCATATCGACTTGCTGCTCGGAAAAATATTGCTGTAGAGGTTGTTCTTCCCCATAGAATCGCTCTTCAAAGGCGGGAATACTGATCGTTTTCCCAGGGCTTTTCATCGCAAAATTGGCCACCTGCTCGCGGAACATGCCGGCATCTACAGGAGCGCCAGTTTCTTCGTCTAGGGGTACTGGTACGGCCGCCACAGCCTCTAGGAAGTGTTGTGTTAGATCTCGATTAGATACAGAAGCATCCACGGCTAGCCAACTCAGGAAATAATCAGAAATTTCCTTTTGCGTACGCGCATGTTTGATGACCTCTACCTCGGGTTGCTGTTCGGAACTATTTTTTTTGATGCGGCAGGCCAAGGCCATCCGATCAATATCCAGATAAGTAGCAGGATGTAGTTCATAGGCACCGGTACCTCCTGATTGGAATAACAATCCATTCGCATCTCGGACCAGAAAAATTCCCAGTTGGTACCTGGCGTACTCCTCCTCTCCGGCCTGATAGTAAGCGTACACCAAATAGCCACCTTTAGCTCCTGTCACCCCTTGTAAGCTCAGCTGCAAGGCTTGGGTACTATCGCGCGAAAACTGTAAAAAGGCTTCAGCACTGTAGTTCTCTGCTCTTAGAAGTTCGTAATAACCAGGAAAGAGCGCATCCTCGGGGGAGGATAAACGTCCATTCAATACATCGTTCTTCTGGATAAAAGTACGATGCAGCTTGGCCACCAGTTCGCTCGCTCGTTCATCACTAGGCGTGAGCTGCTCACTGAGGTGCATGCTGACTTCGTGACTATCAGCTTGTTTGCTCAATTCATGAACGGCCAGATGTTGTAATTGAATGGTCATACGCTTCACTTTAGATCGGTGAAAATAATAGATTCAGATAACCAGGAAAATACTTTTTCCTGGTATCTTTTTCTGTGTGTTGTAAAATTAACCAAATAGCATCCATTTGCTTCTGACCTACTTCACCTAATGCTGGCATACTGCATTTCTCTAGAATACTCACTACTAATTCTTGATTCTCATGATCTACTTTTGCAAACTCTCTAAATGGAACATCCTGCTTTCTTATTCTTTGGTCATTCAAATAAACCCTTTCTAATATACTGGCCTTTTTTGAACAATCTACATCGATAAACTCTACTTTGCCGGTGTATACAATTTTATCGCGATTTAGTATCACAACAACCGCGAATGCGAGTAATATGAATATCGAAAGCGATAACAGAATTTTTTTAAAACTCATATCAGAAGGTAGACTCATCTTTTATTTTTTAAAATAATCTTCACTTTACACCTATACTTAGCAAAAGGACAATGCACCATGTCTTATCGACATTTCTAGTATTTTCTCATCATGAAACACACCTTAGCTTTATCCGCAATACATGTTTCCCCTTGCCCTAAGCAGAGATCGAAAATGAGGAAACATTATATCAAGTCTCCTCCGGTCACCGTTATAATCTGGTCTCTGCACGGCTACAGCGGCTGAACTCTTATTGACTGAAAGACAAAAGCCCCTGAGAAAAGTGCATCTTTGCTCCACAAAATTTTGGCATGAGTACAAGACTGTTTGCGGCTTTCGTATTTGGTGTTCTACTGACCTGGATCGGGTGCAGTGACCCTGTATACACACCAAAGCCAAGGTCCTTTCCCAAGGTCGATTTTCCACAGAAGACCTACCAGGCATTTACGGAAGACTATTGCAACTTCTCTTTTCAATACCCCGCTTACACGGAAATTCAGCAAGACACCGTCTTTTTCAAGGAGCGTCCACCAGACGATTGCTGGTTTGATGTTTTCTACCCCAATTTTGACGGGCGGATACACTTTACCTACGTCTCCATTCCCGGTAGTAATAAAACACTGGAGGACTTAACACAGGAAGCCTTTGGTATGGCTGACTGGCATAATAAACGAGCCAACTATATAGACGAGTTGCTCATTAACACAGATAATGGCGTGAGCGGTATTGCTTTTGACATTGACGGCCCCGCAGCCAGTCCGTTCCAGTTTTTCCTCACAGATAGCACGCAACACTACGTGCGAGGATCATTGTACTTCAACACCAAGACTCGTGCTGATTCGCTGGCTCCCGTCATTGACTTTGTCAGAACGGATATCCTACACCTGATTGAAACTTTTGAATGGAAGTAAGTTAGAGCAGTTGATTCCACAATCTGAGTAATACCCTAAAAAACAAGTTCTCGGATATATTCGTGATATCCGAGAACCAATTTATTTAAAATAGAAGGCAAGCCAGCTGTTGGGCAAAGCCCAGTGTTTTATATTCCTGCAAGGCAGAAATCATGAATTTTGACTTGCCATTTTTCTCACCTCCTCGCAGAAGCCGCGAAGCGAAATCTTGCCTTGGAGGACTATAGTTATTTTTCAGCGGCTTCCGCAGCAGCTTGTTCCGCTACTTCTTCTTCTGGATCCCCCATAATGGCACGCTTGATCTTCTGCTCGATCTCTAGCGCAACTTCGGGGTTATCGCGTAAGAATTGTTTGGCAGCTTCCCGCCCTTGGGCAATTTTAGCTTCGTTGTAAGCATACCAGGCACCGCTCTTTTGAATGATATCCTGATCTACGCCCAGATCGACGATCTCGCCCACCTTGGAGATACCTTCACCAAACATGATATCAAATTCGGCTATCCGGAACGGGGGAGCCAATTTGTTCTTAACCACTTTCACTTTGACGTGGTTACCCATTACAGTGTTGTCTTTGTTCTTGATACCAGCACCAGAACGGCGAATATCCAAACGCATGGAAGCGTAGAACTTTAAGGCGTTACCACCAGTAGTTGTTTCTGGGTTACCAAACATAACTCCGATCTTCTCACGCAGCTGGTTGATAAAGATGCAGCAAGATCCGGTACGGCCAATTGATCCGGTGAGCTTACGCATCGCTTGTGACATCAAGCGCGCCTGCAAACCCATTTTGCTATCTCCCATTTCACCCTCAATCTCGGAGCGTGGTACAAGTGCAGCCACGGAGTCAATCACAATGATATCGATCGCACCAGAGCGGATTAAGTTCTCCGCAATCTCCAGTGCCTGCTCACCATTATCAGGTTGAGAAATTAACAGATTTTCTGTATCTACTCCCAAGCTCTTTGCGTAATAGCGATCAAAAGCATGCTCCGCATCGATAAAGGCTGCGATACCACCTAATTTCTGACATTCAGCAATGGCGTGGATAGCCAAAGTGGTTTTACCAGAAGATTCAGGACCGTAGATTTCTACCACACGTCCACGTGGAAAACCGCCTATACCTAAGGCGATATCCAACCCAAGTGAGCCGGTTGGAATGGCTTCAATATCCTGAACAGTAGAGTCCCCCATAAACATGATGGTACCCTTACCGTATGTTTTATCCAGACGATCCATTGTCGCCTTTAACGCTTTCATTTTGGAGTCCTTATCACTGGCCATATGCTGCTGTTTTAGACTTAGAGTTTCAAATATTTGTTAATTATACTTGCAAATATAAACAACAAATTGTTATTCACCAAGCATTTTTCCAACATTCTTCGAAAAAATGCGCTTCGTTGAAAGATAAATTCCCTCGGTTGAATAATTCGCTATCCCTACTGAGGCGGGAATACATTTGCTCCTGTAATTAAGCTGTGGATGACAAAAAGATGCCACAGCAACTTTAAACTCCAAAACCAAATTTCATGAAACATTTCATTCTATCAGCCGCTATCCTTGCCTTCACACTCGTTAGCTTGAGCGCTCAGGAATACAAGGGGCAATTTACGGTAACAGTCGTAGAAGCCAGTGCTGTACCAACCGGTATTGCGCAATCTCAGGAGGCAAATTTTCCGGGTATTGCTGTTCGTCAATGGAAAAAACAGGAATACAGCAACAAGCGTTTAAACAGCGTGCAGTACCTGGCAGTTTTTACACAAAATGGACAAAATACCAGGGCCCGCTATCAAGCTGACGGACGCAGCATCTCTTCTTACGCTACCTACCGCCCGGAAGCACTACCTACTCCTATTCAAACTACGCTTGCAACGGATTACCCCGACCATATCCTAACGGGTGCCGCAGAGATCACCTCCCTACAGCAAGGCTGGTCCGGATTCCGCATCCGTCTCCGTGAAGGCAACCAAAAACTAGTTGTTTGGCTTACCGCCGAAGGTAGTCCAATTAGCTTGCAGCAAGTACCATCAGAGGTATCCGCAGAAGAAGCAGAATAAGCTTTGCTTCTGACACAGTAAACAGGAATGAATTTAGTTTGTCCAAGAAAGCCAGTATTATGGCTTGATCAGCGCTAGGCAGCGCTGCACTGCAACCTAGAGGGCTGCGCTGAAGCGTAGCCCTTTTTACTTGCGTCTAGACGACCACTGCAGTATTGCCTCGACGATCTCCCCTACTCCTTCTTCCATGGGGCGTACTACTGGTAATCCCGTTTCCTGGCGTAAGGTCTCTTGCGCTTCGACGAGTTCTTCCGCACTCAGCTCTTCCCCATTTAGGCTAATGGCCAATACTTCTGATCCATAAATCCGAATCAAGTCCAGATCTTGTTGGATAGACCCAATAGGTACCTGACTTCCTTCAAAGAAATGCCGGCCAGGCGCGTGCTGTAGGATGACCCCCTTAGCGTTGACAGAACACAAATATTCACTACCACAGGGACCGCTGGGATTGCGTAGGGAGGACTGCCCTTCCAGAAGAATAAAATCTGGATTGGCCTCGCGGGCACACTGCAGCACTGCCTTTTCCAACTCCCCTCCGATAAAATCGTTGATGGTACTATCAAACACAAATCCGTAAGGCGAACCTTGCATCCAACCTGTTTGCCCGGTATAGATCATTTCAGCAGTTTGACCTTTTTGGCGCAAGGCCTCCATTATCCACCGGGTAGTGGTGCGTTTTCCCAGGGCACAGTCCGTTCCCAAAATGGCAATAATCGGCTGCTGTACCCGGTAGATGTCACCGGTCCAGAACTGTAATTCATGACGTGGGCGCGGCTTGCGCACATCAATCAGCTGTATATCGTTTTCGCTAGCTAAACGTTGAAACTCAGGATCATCACTCAGAAAGGTGTGTAAACCATTGATCAGGTCGCAGCCATGATGAGCAGCAGCGACAAGCTCTGTACGAAACTCCTCGGGCAGCTGTCCTCCGGGAAGCGCCACCCCCACCACACAGGCTTCGGGCGAAATCGGATTTGGCTGCGCAAAGTAATCAGCAACCGTAGCCACTACCGGAATATTTCGGTGCTTACCATCTAGTACTTCTCCCGCGTCCTTACCAGCATGAGCGTGGTCAATTACCGCTAGAACATCAAAACGCTCGGTTCCACGCAGTAGTCCATGACAAGTTTTGGCATTGGTGATATCCAACATACCATTGGTAAGTACAATCGCTTTACGCTTAGCCATAATACTTAGAAATTGACGATAGTATTCTTCTTGATACGCCCCCGGTGCTTATCCAGCTTCAGCAATACGGCCAACATAATGGTAAACCCTAACAGGCTAGAGCCTCCTTTGCTCAGAAATGGCAAGGGTATCCCAATAATGGGTACCAGCCCCATCGTCATACCAATATTGACAAAGAAGTGGACAAAGAGAATACCTGCTACTCCGTAGGCATAGACGCGATTAAACGCCACTTTTTGCCGTTCGGCAATCATTGTAATACGTAAGATGAGCAGCAGATAGAGCACAACTACCGCAATAGAACCAACCAAGCCTTGCTCCTCTCCGATGGTGCAGAAGATGAAATCTGTGTCCTGCTCAGGTACCCAGCGACCTTGTGTCATCCGACCGGAGAAAAGTCCCCGACCAGTGATTTGGCCAGCACCGATGGCTAACATCGAGTTTTCCAGGTTCATCACACTATCCTTGTTTCGCTTTTTCGCTTCCGAAGGGCGCAGCCAAACATCAATCCGCTGTTGCTGATGTGATTGCAAAACATCGTTGAAAACATAGTTACTAGCAATAGAAAGACCACTAGTGAGCGCAAAGCTCAACAAGACCACTGGAATAACTTTTGGTCGGAAACGAAGGTACTGCCAATAGCTGAGTCCTAGAAGTCCGACAACAGCTCCTCCTAAAGCCCAAGTACCATAGCCCGCCGAATAGAGATAAGCCAGTGCTATACCCAACCCAAGTAGCGCAGAATACCAGCGTAGGGTCTGCTGCTTTTCGTAGGTAATGTAGGCGAGCATGCCGATCCAAGCTAGCACAATGATCAAAAGCTCCGGAGGCAAGAGGATACTCAGAATAAACGTTGCGGCACCCGCAAAACCGATGATATACAACAAGGGATTAAGTCCTTCTCGAAACATGACAATAAAGAACGACATAAATACCAAAGCCGAACCTGCATCAGGTTGCATAAGGATCAAAGCAACCGGAACCATAAACAAAGCTATGACGCGAAGAATGTGACGTATGGAACGTAAATCGGTACTCCAATGCCCCAGCAAGGCGGCCACCCCTAGGCAGGTACCAAATTTGGCAATTTCAGATGGCTGAAAGGAGGCACCACCAAAGATGAACCAGGAGGTAGCCCCCTTGATCTTAGTACCAAAGATTAGTACAAGTACGAGCCCCAGTATCCCCAGACCATACATAAGGTAGGCAAAGATCTGCCAAAACTTGTAGTCGATGAAGAACACGATAAAGGAAAAAACCAAGAGGCAGATAACAATCCACAACACTTGCTTTCCCGCTAGGGTATAAAACAGAAAATCCTTGAAGCTACTGGGTGGCCCCGACTGTTGAAGATCAACCGAAAAAATGAATAAGCCACCAATACCTACCAGTGCTAGGTAAATACAAAAGGTGACATAGTCAATATTAAGAAGGTAAGTCTGCCGATTATCGGACATCACAAATTCTTGCTAAATAATACAGGAGATCGGCCAGTAGATTGTAGGCTAATAGTAATTAAGAAGTTCGGTTTTTGAGATAGCGTCATCTCGAACCAGGTACAAGCCCTCGTATTCACGACTGAGAATATACTTTAGCCGAAGGGCATCGCGCTTGGAACGAAAGGCTCCTGCCTGCAACTTGTAATACGGACGATCATGCATCCAATCGACGGGTACATTAGGATAATGGTACCGGAAAGATTGTTGAACACTCTCTAACCGCTGCCGGTTGGTGGTAGCAAGAATTTGCACGCGCCAACCATCGACAGTTCCCTGAGCCTTATTATTGGTGGTATAAGTATCCAACATATCGACAATAATCGGATCCATCTTTACCTGGACCGATTGGGCCGACAGCTGGGGCATCAATGCGCCAAGGAGAATTACGATAGGCAGTATACTCTTCATTGTCTGCGTGTATTTTCAATCTCAACAGGATTTCTCCTGCACATAAACAAAGATAGGTAAATGCTGAATTAATCTTTCAGTGGTGTGACGCTTATTACTGTTAAAGCCATTGGCAACTGGCTGGAATTCAGAATTAATGCAATTCTATCCAGCTCGGTTGCGGTGAAGTCGCCGATCAGTGCTGATTGACCACCGTAGATCGGCTCTCTGACCCGAGGAGAAAAAGCAACCCGATCTTTTAGCATCTAAACAACAGCTTGATAATCTTCAACTGAATTGGGCTGTGCGGCATTGAGGCGCAGCTCTTGCCAAGTCTAGCTGTGGCAAACTATCAGTTGACCGGAGTGGTAGTAGGAAGAGGAATTTGTTCATCATTACTAGGGTCGTTTAGATGAACGTAAAGATAGAAAGCTTCGGAACCGGAAAGTTTCAAGAAACGATAGCTACACTACGGGAAGCACCGATACGATCAGCTCCAGCCTCAATCATGGCTTGGGCATCAGCGGCCGTACGAACCCCTCCAGAAGCCTTAATCTTGATTGAAGGCTTGAGAATGGAGCGCATTTGCCGTACAATCTCAGGGTGAGCACCCGCACCATTGAAGCCTGTAGAGGTCTTGACGTAGTCTGGATTGAGGTCGTTACAAATATTGCAAACGGTATCAATTTCTTCCTCGGTCAGCAAGCCTGTTTCAATGATAATTTTGATCTGCTTGGCGCGAAGGTGACAGGCGGTGATCATACCATCTAGATCATTACGAACGAAGGCCCAATTGCCGCTTTTGACCGCTGCTACATTGATGACCACATCAAACTCATCCGCTCCTTCATCAATACCACGCTTGATCTCTTCCACTTTTGCCACGGTAGCGGAATACCCCATCGGGAAGCCGATAACAGTGGCGAGCCGGACACTGGAATTATCTAAGGCCTGACGAGCCTGCGCAACGTAATAGGGAGGAATACAAACAGCTGCGAACTGGTGCTCGACTGCTTCGGCACAGAGCTGTTTGACATCTTCGAGCGTGGTCTCCGCCTTTAAGACTGTGTGATCAATATAAGAGGCGATCTTCATCTACGTTGGGGTTAGTTCATGTGAGGCAGCAGTATGTTTCGTTTACCAATCAATTGTTCTTTTGGAGCGCTTCCCATACTACTAGCATCTACCTTTAAGCGCCAAGATAGAGCTTTAAAACATATTATTAATCTGTTTTATCACCTATCTGGTGCAAGATATACCCAACCTATTAACCATCAGAGACTTAAGCAAATAACAATTTATTGCCTAAGCCCCACGCCCATGGCATTGCTTGTACTTTTTGCCGCTTCCGCAAGGACAAGGGTCGTTCCTCCCCACTTTCTTCTCGCTCCGTTTAAAAGTCTCCGGCTTGCGGCGTTGCCCACGGCCAGCGCTTTCGGCTGCGGCACGTTGCATGCGCTCGCCTTCGTCGGCAGCCCGGCTGGTACGTGTCCCTTTCAGATTAGTGCGCTCCTCGCGTGCTTGTTGTACGCTAGAGTTGAGTGCTAGGCCACCTTTAGCTAAGTAACTGGTTACTGCTTCGTTGACCTCCAAAATGAGGTTCTCAAAAAGCTTATAAGCTTCCATCTTATAGACCACCAATGGATCTTTTTGCTCGAAAGAGGCAGCTTGCGAGCTATCTTTCAATTCGTCCATCGAACGTAAGTGGTTTTTCCACTTTTCGTCGATGATAGCCAGGGTAACGGCTTGTTCAATATCACGAACCACGCTCTCACCTTTACTCTTTACGGCTCTTTCCAGATCAGCGGTAACGTTGAGCGGGTGGGTACTTCCATCCGTAAATGGCAACAGAATACGCTTGTACCGATCACTCTGTGTTTCGTACACATGCTTGATTTGCGGCATAATCATATCCGCAATCTGCTGATATTTACGTTCGTAGAACTCTTTAAACTGCTCTTCTACCCGACCAACAAGATCTTCTTCTTTGCCCTCGTTAAAATCGATAGCATCCATTTTTGGATCCAAACCGATAGTGGATACACAGGCTTGCTCGAAGGTCTCAAAACTACCACCTTCTTTGTGGGCGTATACCAACTCTTCCGTCAAGCCATGGAACATATTGTTGAGATCCACACTCAGGCGCTCGCCGGCTAGGGCATTATCTCTTTTCTTGTAGATCGCTTCCCGTTGGATGTTCATCACATCATCATACTCCAGCAGACGTTTACGAATACCAAAGGCATTTTCCTCCACCTTTTTCTGCGCTCGCTCGATTGACTTACTCACCATTCGGTGCTGGATCACTTCGCCGTCTTCGTGTCCCATGTTATCCATCAGCTTGGCGATTCGTTCCGACTGGAACAAACGCATCAGCTTGTCTTCCAATGAGATATAGAACTGGGAGCTACCAGGATCACCCTGACGACCGGCACGCCCCCGCAACTGACGGTCTACCCGGCGAGAATCGTGGCGTTCCGTACCAATAATGGCCAAACCACCGGCAGCTTTCACTGTATCAGAAATCTTAATATCCGTACCACGACCGGCCATGTTGGTAGCAATAGTCACTTTCCCGGGTTCACCAGCTTCTGCTACAATTTCTGCCTCTCGCTGATGCTGCTTGGCGTTAAGCACATTGTGATCGATTCCTCTAAGCTTCAATAGACGGCTCAATTTCTCAGATACATCAACAGTAGTCGTACCCACTAAAATAGGTCGACCAGCTTTACTAAGCTTGACGATTTCTTCTGTTACCGCATTAAACTTCTCTCGCTCCGTCTTGTAAACCAGATCTTCGCGATCATCACGCTGAATGGGTCGGTTCGTAGGAATTACGACTACATCCAGCTTATAGATTTCCCAAAGCTCGCTGGCCTCTGTCTCCGCTGTACCCGTCATACCAGATAGCTTATGGTACATCCGGAAGTAGTTCTGCAAGGTTACGGTCGCATAAGTTTGCGTTACGTCACCCACTTTCACATTCTCCTTGGCTTCGAGGGCTTGGTGTAGACCGTCACTATAGCGGCGGCCCTCCATCATACGGCCTGTCTGCTCATCTACAATCTTCACCTGGCCATCCATCACCACATAATCCTCCTCCCGGTCAAACAAAGTGTAAGCCTTTAATAACTGGCTCATGGAATGAATACGCTTGGACTTCACAGAATAGTCCTGGGCCAGCTTATTCTTGGCGTCCGCTTTTTCTACATCACCCAGCTCGTCATTATCATCAATACTAACCATCTCCGAAGCGATGTCAGGCATGATAAAGAAATTCGGGTCTTCCTTGCCTTTAGAAAGGAATTCTACCCCGCGCTCAGTCAACTCCACCTGGCGGTTCTTTTCGTCAATGGTAAACAAGAGCGGCTCATCAGCAATATGCATGTGCTTAGACTGCTCCTGCATATAGAAATTCTCCGCTTTTTGCAGATTTACCCGAATCCCCTCTTGGCTTAGAAACTTAATCAAAGGGCGGTTCTTGGGAAGCGCACGATAGGCACGTAGTAGCGCCAAACCAGCCTGTCCTTCCTCGTGTCCAAGATTATCTTCCTTAAAGGCTTTTTTTGCTTCGTTGAGAAAGCCAGAAGCCATTTTGCGTTGTTCGCTAATCAAACGTTCCACAAATGGCTTCAGTGATATGTATTCTTGATCTTCACTACCCTGTGGTACCGGACCGGAAATAATTAAAGGCGTACGTGCATCATCAATCAATACAGAGTCTACCTCATCCACCATTGCGAAGTGATGCTTGCCCTGTACACGCTCGTTGGCGTTGCGCACCATATTATCACGTAGGTAATCGAAACCAAATTCGTTGTTCGTACCGTAGGTGATATCGCAGTTATACGCAGCTACACGCTCTGCTGAGTGTGGTTTATAATTATCAATACAGTCGATAGTCAGGAACAAAAACTCGAAGATTGGACCTACCCACTCGCAGTCACGACGAGCCAGGTAGTCGTTCACTGTCACTACGTGTACGCCTAGACCTGAAAGGCCATTGAGATAGGCCGGAAGGGTAGCCACGAGCGTTTTACCTTCACCCGTCTGCATTTCCGCAATCTTACCATCATGTAGTACCATACCACCGATAAGCTGCACATCATAGTGCACCATGTTCCAGGTAATATCGCCTCCGGCAGCAACCCAGCTATTTTTCCAGGCGGCTTGATCACCGTTGATGGTAATGTAATTCTTCTTACTCTTCGCAGCTAACATCCGATCATGATCCGTCGCCTGTACTGTGAGTGTCTCATTCTCAGTGAATCGGCGGGCAGTTTCTTTGACTACCGCAAAAGCTTCGGGCAGGATCTCTTTCAGCACTACCTCTAGCTCCTCATCTCTTTGTTGGATGAGTTTATCAATATCAACGAACAGTTGCTCCTTCTCAGCAATATCAGCTGTTTCGTCGGCCTCCTTTTTCAAGTGATCGATTTCGGCATCAATCTCACTTAAATACTCGGCTATACGAGCACGAAACTGTAATGTTTTGTTGCGAAGTTCATCATTAGAAAGCGCTGCCAAACCGCCGTACACCTCATTGATTTCTTCTACCACAGGTTGGTAGGTAGCGACGTCGCGGTCATACTTAGTTCCAAACAGATTCTTCAGTCCGGAAGTGATGTTCTTAAACATATGTCTTCTGTATCATTTCAGCTCCTCTAAGAGTAAGCTATACGTATTTCAAATGCGCTGCGAAGCGATGGTGCAAAGATATAACTAATAGACTTGCTGAAGCGTTGACTGCAGAAAGGTTTTCATTACGAAAAGAGGTATTGCAGAGATTGTACCAAGCGAAGAATTACGCCAATATGACAGAGAGGATTAAAAAGGGGCTGTCGATTGTGCAGGGATTGCTGAATAGGGGGTGAGAAAATGGCAGAAAGTAAGAAGTATTAATATTGCGATTTGGGGTTTCGGTATACGCCCGCTGCGGCGGGACCCACCCAGTCACCTGGTCCAGTAATCACTCCCCCTCAATCGAGGAGAAGCAACAAGATCACACCTCTTAAGACCGCTATTTGTCCTAAGAGCCAACAACATCTTTAGTATTGAGCAGAAAACCTGGGAATGGAAACACTGACTAGTATCGCTCTTGCGGCGACGGGAATATTGAACTATGATTGAGCGGTCTTCTAAATTGCTCAAAGCAAATATAATGAAAATCAAATTAACAAACAAATTAATTATTTAAATTAAATTTCACTACAAAACAAGTGAATAATTCCATGCACAAAATAATCTCCCGCTTATATCTTTGCCTGAACTGCCTACAAAATTAGATCCCTTATGAAGTTACACTATCAGATTCTCAGTGCCATTTTACTCTTGTCTATATTGAGCAGCTGTAATGATGACCAACGAGATCTACGGGATTATTACTTCCCACTACGTGAACTCACCGATGGTTTGGTCTACGAATTCCGCGACTTAAACTTTGATTCACTCGGCGCTGACTACTGGTACTATCGGACCTTGCCTACTGATTCCGCTTTTTATTTCACCAAAACTTTTTACCAAAGTGATTTTGAGCAGAAACAATTGTACCGTGAAGTAATGGTGAACAATGGTATTCTGCTTAAAGACCTATTTCTGTTTGAAAACGACGCTAGCGGGCAACAACTACAAACTCGGGCGGAAATCTTGAGCCCTAATGTTTTCCCTTTTAAAGTCACAGGAAGTGAAGACTACTATATCTACCAAGTACGTTTTCAGCTGCCGTCACAACCGCATGGCTCCACGAGTGTGTTGATTAATCGGCGTTTCCTTGGCGACACTACCTACCAGTTTAAGGGGCAAACTTATGATGCTATACAGTTTGACATCTTAGGATCAGTAGATCAGCGAGACTCTATTTTGGGGGATATTGAGCCACAGTTTTCAGGGCGCGAGATTTATGCAGAAGGTCTAGGACTCGTTTACTATGAACGTTCCTACGGCCCTGAGGCTCCAAGTTTCCAACACCAGTTGGTTGATCGCTACCCGATGCAGGAACTTGAAAATCAGGCCAAAAGAGCGTGGAAATAGACATTTGGACCGACTCTTTGTGCCCTTCCCCCTAATGAGTTGGTTTTTTATTATTGGTACTATCTCCTTGCATGATTACCTGAAATCACTTAATTTGGTGCTTTAGATTTTTTTATTTTTATTAAACGCGCTACTCATGAATTTTACTTCTTTCACGGGAAAGGTCACTTTCCCCGTGCTTCTATTTCTGTCCATTCAACTTTCAGGACAAGATCGATTATTCCTAGAAAACTGTGTTTCACCACCTGTTCCGCAAGCAGCAGGGACTACTTTGTGTGAAGACATTGGCGAATTTGAACCTGACATTGTAATTGGGCAGCACGCCAGCAGTGTAACTTTTGTTTCTACACTGACGAACACCGTAAATTGGTTTGGCACCGATAGCTATTTCTATAAGAAAATAGAGATCCATGGCAGACTGATATTAGACGAGCCCTTGTTCTTTTTTCTTTGTGACCTCAAAATGGGGAATAACGCAGAGATTATTACCCTTGGGGATAACCATCTCTTTGGGCAAGGGGCCAACTTCTTTGCCTGTGACAACCGAATGTGGAAAGGAATTACCGGACAACAGGGCGGTAAGGTTATTCTCTACAGTTGCAAAGTGGAAGATGCACTAAATGCGATTTCTGCTGAAGAAGCGACCAAGCTAAGCCTACTAAATAACATTTTCAATAGAAATGTGGTAGGTCTACGCAACACCAATGGTGCACCCGGCACCGGAGCTCTCCTGATTGACAATTTTAACAACAACTCATTTACTTCTACCTCAGAACTGAATAACGGTGATGCACGAGGTTTTACCGGTATTCAACTCAACAATTGTGTTGCTGACATCGGGGCATTCAACTGGTCTAATACTTTTGATGGTCTGATGTATGGTATCCATGCAGAAGAGTCTGTAGTCTCTGTGAAAGGTGGTACGTTTCGAAACATACCTTACACCCCTGAAGATGGTGGTGGTGTAGGTATCTATGTAAAAGACGGTTCCCTTAGTGTAGAGGGGGTTTATGTTGCTCCACTAGATGCTATTTGGGGGCAGTCGCACTTTGAAGCTTGTGGAGAAGCAGGAATCTTAGCAGAAGGATCCAACCTGATCGTCAGACACAATAACTTTGAATCGAATACATTTGCCGTTTTATCCTATGACAATTTCTACGCAGAGAACATCGACATCTCCTACAATGATATTCTTCTCGATGTAGAGTTTACTATTGGCATTGGTGTAATTCGCAGCATCGCCTCTGGAGATGGTGCACATAACGTTATTTCCAATAACAATGTCACCATGGAACTAGGAGGCCTGGGCATTTTTGCAACCGGAGAATTCCCGGCACTCGACCAAATGCTAATCGAGGATAACCACTTTAACGTTACCGAGATGTTCACCAATAAACATCTAACCTGTATCAATGTTATGGGAGGGCCTGCAGATCAGTTTAAAGTCAGACATAATGACATTGAGTTTAACTGTATTTTTGGTATCATGAAGGACCGGAAAGGCATTGCTATGACAAATGCTAGCGGTCTTAATCATGAAATCAGCTTCAATACCCCGATCACTGGCGTTGAAAATGATTTTCCAGTCAATACAGGTATCCGACTTGAACAGGCCTTGAATGTAACAATGTGCTCTAACAGTGTAGACTGGACACAGGAAGGCATCCAGATTATTGGAGATTGTGACAATGCCAATATCAGCCGTAATTCGATTGGTCACCATCGGTACGGTTTACTGATCGGCAATGCACTTTATGGAGGCATTACTGGTATTCAGGATAGGAAGGGAAACACCTGGCTACCGGAATACAACTATGAGGAATGGGCTGCTTATCATACTGGGACTGATGATGAAATTTTAGCTTCATTATTCTTGGTGGAATCTACTGATCCTTCTATTTACCCTGTTCAAGTATCCCCTGGAGACGAAGAGTGGTTTAGGTTTACGGGCGGTGAAAAAAACTACTGCGCTGATCTTGATTCAGACTCTCCCCCATTCACCCCCAAAGAGACTGCTATTCTACAAAATGTACCGGCCGTCCAATTTGGGGCAACAGAAGCAACTTATTGGGATATGAGTCGACAATTGTCGCTTAGAGGTAGGCTACAGCCCTCACTTGCCGCTGAAGTTATTAGTCCAAGTACATTTTTCTCCGCACAAAACTCAGCCAGCTATACCAAGGCTGCTGTGGTAGAACACGAATTCAGGATACTTGCGGAGCTAACAGCCACCGTTGAAACAGAACTACAGGATGCACGACAAACTCAGATGGAAGCCCTAGAGGCCCTAATGACGTTGAATGCTGAGCGCGAACTACCCGAGGAAATCGAGGATGTTGACGAAGCGCATTTATCTGCCAAGCTACTTCACATTCAGACTATAAAAGAGGCACTTTCTACCGAACGGCAGTTGCAGGAGACGTTACAGCACCAATATGAACTTGCACTAGATGCCATCTCTGCACTACCAATAATGGCAGATGCCACCAGCCATAATGCGACGTATGAAAACGCTTATCGTGAACTACAAACTTTTAAAGTAAAGCGATTACGTGGCACTAATACTAGCGCAGACCTTGCGCAGGTACTTACCCTGGCAGCCCAAGACCCTACTACGCATGGCCTTGCAGCTATGGGAGCCCAGATTTACGCCCCCCTCTGTGAACAACCCACAGAAGGTCCATCCAGAGCACCTCAAACTAACACTGGAGAAAATCTATCTTCTCCTGATGTAGCTGTCGCGCGTTCTCTGAAGATCGTACCTAATCCTGCCAAAGGAAATGTACAAATTCAATTTAATCACTCAGCTTTCGGAAAGCTGCGTCTCTTGAATATGCAAGGGCAATTGATTGCTGAACAACAGATTAAAGAGCAGCAGCATATCAATTTGGATATGCAATCTATGCTACCGGGTGTTTATATTGTACACTACCTCACCGAGGAGGGCCAAACAATTTCAAAAAAACTCATAATTGAATAATAAGTAGATTATGATCATTTTCTGTGGTGGTGGCCTTTCCTACATGGTTATCACCACAGTTTAGTTTTTAACTCCCATTGATATGAAGCAGCTCTATCTCACCTTTAGCTTTTTTATGATATGCATTGCAGTAATCGCTCAAAACCAGCATGATGCTATCTGGCTTTTTGGCTCTCCTCGTTTGTTGCCCACAGATCTGCAATTTGGTGGATCTATGCTGGATTTTAGCAATGAAGCACCAGAAGCAACTTACTTTGACTTGAATATTTACTTAGACCCAACAGCTATAATCTGTAATGGAAATGGCGAATTAGTTTTCTATACGAATGGTTGCAAAATCATCAATTCCCAGCACGAGATTATGGAAAATGGTGATACTATTAATGCGGGGATTCGATACGATCAGTATTGTGATTTTTTTTACCCCACCATTCAAGGATTATTGGCCTTACCAAAACCTAATTCTCCAAACCGATA
>JBCBWU010000014.1:0-230 GCA_039816955.1 Bacteroidota bacterium | reverse complement strand
GGATTATTCCATACAGCAATCAATAATGATACTTTCTTATTTACAGAGTTACGATATACTGAGATAAATAGCAGTGCAAATGATGGGCTTGGTAGAGTAGAATTAAAAGATCAAATCATTTTTACTGATACGATCTCTACACGACTATCAGCTGTTAAGCATGCAAACGGACGAGATTGGTGGATTGTACAAGGAAGACACAATTCAAATACATTTCACGTTACTCTTTT
>JBCBWU010000149.1:0-17546 GCA_039816955.1 Bacteroidota bacterium | reverse complement strand
TGCAAAGAAGGAAGGTATTTCTCCACGGGCGATCATCGATAAATACCACGAGCTGAACAAGGGTACTTTTCAGCAATTGGGTGTTTCCTTCGATTATTATCACCGTACCAGTGAGCAATTGCACCACGAGACTTCGCAAGAGTTTTTCTTGAAACTCTACCAGCAAGGTGACCAGTTTGAAGTACGGGAACAGGAGCAGTACTACGATGAAAAATTCGATCAGTTTCTGGCCGATCGTTACATCAAAGGCACTTGTCCTAATTGTGGTTTTGAGGAGGCTTATGGTGATCAGTGTGAAAATTGCGGCAAAGATCTTTCTCCTACCGAACTCATCAACCCACAATCTACGCTTAGTGGTGAACAACCCATCTTGCGTAGGACCAAGCACTGGTATTTCAAGCTCGACAAGCACTCGGAATGGTTAACGGAATGGATTGAAAATGGTGTACTGGATGGCGAGCAACATCATGATGCCCAAAAGTGGAAAAAGCACGTTTTGGGGCAGTGCTTGGGCTGGCTCAAGGAAGGGTTACAGCCACGCGCCATCACGCGTGATTTGGATTGGGGGATTAAGCTCCCCATAGAAGACGCAGAAGGGAAGGTGCTTTACGTGTGGTTTGATGCACCCATCGGCTATATATCCAGCACCCGGCAGTGGGCCCTGGAGAATGATAAAGATTGGGAATCCTACTGGAAGGGTGAGGACACACAACTCATCCACTTCATTGGTAAGGACAACATTGTTTTCCACTGTATCATCTTCCCAGCAATGCTGAAGGCGCACGGTGATTACAATCTGCCGATCAACGTACCTGCTAATCAATTCCTGAATTTCGAGGGAGAGAAGTTCAGTAAGAGTCGTGGTTGGGGCGTGGAGCAACACGAATACCTGGAGGAGTTTAAAGACTTTCCAAACGCGGTTGACGCCATACGTTGGGCATTGGTTCGTAACCTACCGGAAAATCGTGATGCGGATTTCAAATGGGATGAGTTTGTCGATTTTCACGATAAAGAACTGGCGGATAAACTGGGTAATTTCATCAACCGGGTTATTGTGCTTACACATAAGTACTTTGGTGGAACGGTACCAGAAAGCCAAGTGAACCTGAACGAGATTTTAGCACCAATCCAGCAATTTGCCCAACAACTGACCGACGACATTGAAGGCTTCAGCTTCAAGCAAGCCGCCTTCAACTTGGTTGAAATTGCGAGTTGGGGTAATACGTACTTGCAAGATCAAGCGCCCTGGTCGATTGCTAAGGAGAATCCCGAAGATCCGCGGATTGCCGATATTCTCTACGTGGGCTTGCAAATCACAGGTTTATTGGCGGAGCTCATTGAGCCGTTCTTACCGTTCATTGCACCGAAACTACGCGCACTGGTTGGAAAGGATGCCGCTACGCCAGGAGAACTGAGCACTACCCTAGAAAAACTCCACGGCGGCGAAGCCATCGTAGCTGCTGGTCAGGCTATTGGACAAGCAGCCGTCTTGTTTCCCAAGATTATCGACCGCAAAGACGATAGCCGTAAACTGATTGTAGAGCGCCAAAAAGAAAAACTAGCGCAGATTTTAGCAGCCGAACGTGGCCCTGAGCGCCCGCCCGTCAAAGAAGAAATTGTCTTTGACGATTTCACTAAGCTTGATCTGCGTACCGCTACAATTACCGCAGCTACCAAAGTGCCGAAGGCAGATAAGTTATTGCAACTCACCTTAGATGTTGGCTTCGAGGAGCGTACCGTGCTTTCGGGCATTGCGCAGCACTACGAGCCAGAAGCCATTATTGGCCAACAAGTCGTACTAGTTGCCAACTTGGCCCCACGCAAAATGCGCGGCGTCTTGAGTCAGGGCATGGTCCTCATGGCCGAAAACGAAGAAGGCAAGTTGGTGTTTGTAAGCCCCTCCGAAGGCTTTGGTAACGGTTGGGTAGTCCGCTAATTTAAGGTGAGCTTTGCCTTGTCCTGCGCTGCAAGAATGGTCTGAATCGAAGGCAAATCTCACGGTGTTAGGTACTTGGTAAAAGGTATCTGGTACGAAGCTGACCTAGTAATGGTAAAATCCAAGTACTCCGTACCACCTACCAAGTACGGTCAGCTTCGAGGAGCCTATCGTATTAATTTCCGGTGAGCTAAACCCGAAGTTTATGTTAATTTATTGGGATGAACATCGCTGAACAAATCCTTACTGCTCGTCGGTCAAGGGGCTGGTCGCAGGAAGAACTCTCGCAGCAGTCGGGTTTATCTTTGCGCACTATTCAGCGGGTGGAGCGGGGAGAAGGGCAGCCTCGCTTGCATAGCTTGCGCGTACTAGCGGAGACCTTAACCCTGGATCTGGCCAAGCTGACTGGCGAGCGAACACTGACCGATACCCCTACAGCATTAGAGTGGCAAGAACTTAGGCGGATGCAGCTGGTTGCAATGCTTGTTGCCATTATCCCCCCTCTTAATGTGATCTTTCCTTTGGTGATGCATAAGCAGTTTAAGCTGAGTGGTGCCGCTTTAGGTCTTAGCCAACGTATACTTAGTTGGCAGATTATCTGGACGAGTCTCTTGTTTCTTGCCATGGGAATCGCACCCTTCATATCTCTACAATTGACCGGTCAGGTAAACGTTGGTCGCTTCCCACTTTTCCTACTCGTGTACATGGTGGCCTTACTCATTAATTGGGGAACAGCCTTTGTTTTGCTGTCGTTGATATCCCAACAAGCACAGCCTCAACTGTTCCGCCTGCCCAATCTTTTCGGGCTTTGACGTAAGAACGGCGTAAGTTTGACGCCTACTTTTACTTTCTTTCGTCTGGGGATTGCCGCTCCTTTGTGAAAAAAATCACCTTGATGAAAAAGACTGTATTGACTGTTGTTGCCAGCATTTTATCCACCTTGCTAATTGTTGGGATAATTCTGGAAATCCAGGCGCAAATGGCGCAAATACAATTTGATGAAGAACTGACTATAGATTCGACCATTCTGGGGGAGGAACGACCGGTTTACATTCACCTCCCACGGAATTTTAGGGAAGACTCTAATCAACGGTATCCCGTGCTCTACGTACTGGATGCCGGCTCGCAAGATATTCGGATGGCCCAAATAGCGCAGATTTTAGCTGCTGCTGATGTGATGCCAGCGGCCATCATCGTAGGCCTTCCCAATACCGACCGCAATCGCGACTTAACGCCACCGACGATCTTTCAGTCAGAGGAGCAAGAACAAAAAGGTGCGGCTGATGTATTTCTGCAATTTATTGAGCAGGAATTAATCCCCCATATCGAACAGCGTTATCCAACGAGCGATAGAAAGGCTTTGGTTGGGCACTCTCGTGGCGGACTCTTTTCAGGCTATGCCTATTTGCAGCGCCCCGATCTGTTCGATGCCTACTTCTCTTTCAGCCCAGCGTATTGGCGAGACGATCACCAGATTGTTGCAGAGGCTCAGCAAATGCTGAGTGTAGAAAAGCAGAATGCCCTGTGGTATAACAGCTTAGGAAGCGAAGAAAACGATAAAATGAAAGCTGGTTATCAGGCTATGCAAGAGCAAGTACTAGGCGTATTGCCTGATTCATTGGTCACTTTTCAAATGACAGCAGGAGCATTTCACGGCGATAATTCTTATTACTCGGCACCCGAGGCATTGAGTAGGTGGGCCAAACGTGAAAAATGGTAGCAGATTGAGTGCGGTTGATTCCTTTTCCGAATTAATACGGTCGAGAATGTAAGCGTATATCCTAGCCAATAATGCTTCGCATGTAGCTTAGTCCTTACGGGAGTTGATCAGCAAGCGCTTCAGATAAGGTAATTCAGCAAATGGAGCATATTCCGGGTTCTCCCAATCTTTCTTTTGTTGTATGCGTTTATCTACTGCCGCAGTGCTGGCTATTACATCTTCTTTCAACCTCGCTTCCACATAGTTCCGAGTAGGAAAGTCAGTTGGATCATAATACATCCAAATATCTAGTAAGAGTTGGAGGGATGTGGAGTCAATCCAGTTGGGATCATCGCCAATCTGTTGGATGGCATATTTTAGTGAATCCTTGTTTTCATTGGAGTCGGTTGATTCCTGAAAACTGATATAGGAGGAAAATATCCGCTCGATGGTGGAATGAGGGTCAGTAATGGTTAGGTCGTGGCGAATCGCATCTGTTGCTGTTTCTTCCGCACTTTCTTTGCTCCAATCTACTATCCTTACTTCCGCTGTTTCTACTGGAGCAATCTCATTTACTTTCTGACTTTCGGGAGCCTTTTCGGATTTATCGCAGGCCAGCAATAAGTGGGAAGAAGCTAGAAGGATGAACAGCGCTTGTTTTACATTCATGAACGCTTGCTAGTTTTTCTGATTTACTGTTGAATTGTACCGAATAATGGTCGACTATTTCCAACGCTTATAAATTTAAGGTGGAGGCGTTTTACGACATGATTCTGGTCAAGATCCCCACTGCTCCACTGAAGGGTACGTAGTCAGTGTGCTAATGAACGCGTCTTGAGGAGGAGGAGTTGCCTTACCGCTAGAAAAAAAGGATGCTACTTTCTAGGGCGATTATACCACTTATATTCATGCCAAGGTCTTAACCTGCGCCAGCTTCGAGGAGGTTCCCAAACTGTGGTGGCGGTTTCATTTACCCGTATAAATTGTCCGCCTAAGTCGTATAACACCTTATTTAAAGAAATCGGAAAATAAAAGCGGCCAATTCCGTACAGCAGTTCAATTATGCTGTCTTTGACGGTAAATTCTAGGGGGTAAAATAGATCATTGTAGAAGTGCAGATACCCCATATGATTAAGGCGATTGAGCGACGATCTGTAGGTTGAGGTCAGTTTGTTTATGAAACTGGGTACGAACTTCGGCCATGGATGGAAGACCGTCCTTAAAGTGCAATTTAGATAGGATCATTCCCATGGAGGAAATATCATTTTACTCAACTTGTAAAATAGATGAAATCGTCAGAAGAAATGATCTCGTCTACCGCTTGGCCCGTCGCTTTTTCTTAAAATTGCCTTTTCGCTTAGGCCCACCTTTGCGCTTCTTTTTCGAAAACTTACCGCGGTCTTCCGGTCCGTTATCAAAGTTCATGCGTAGGGAACGGCCCTCCCAGCTAGCGCCGGTAAAACGCTTCACCAGGGTACGCGCTAATTTGTGATCGACATCAAAGAAGGTGTGCTTATCCTGCAGTTCGACCTCGCCAATTACTTTGCGATCTACTTCTCCGAAAAAGCTAATGAAGTCGATGAATTCCACCACGCCGGCCACTTCCTTACGGCCAATATTGATGAATACCCGCTGATACTTACCAACTTTACCTTCGCTTTTCTTCTTCTTGGCCTGCTTCTTATCCGGGGACAACAACTGCATTGCTTCGCGCTGATAATGCGTGGGTAGCTGCGCAAAACTCATTGCTGCCAGACGCTGAAGCAGTTCCTCTTTTGTGATACCTTCAATTGCGAATTGTACTTCTTCCAGCATTGGGTTGAGTACCGGCATAGGCTCAGCACTGGCCAGCTGTTGAATGGCGTTGCGGATTCGGCGCTCAACCAAACCAAGTACACTTGGCGGTTCCGTCTGCTCAAACTTCAAGTTGAGCTTGCGGTCCAGACCCCGTAGCTTGTGGCGATCATTGGGGTGGATGACCATAATGGAAAGCCCTTTTCGGCCCGCTCTTCCCGTTCGGCCAGAACGGTGTGTATAGAAGGCCCAGTCGTCGGGTATATTAAAGTGGAAAACGTGTGTAATCCCCTCCACATCCAGGCCACGAGCTGCTACATCCGTAGCGATAAGTACGTTGACCCGGCGGCTGCGGAAACGGTCCATAGCGCGGTCGCGCTGGGCCTGGGAGAGGTCACCATTTAGTACGTCGACTGCATAGCCATCTTTTTGCAGCTCGTCCGCCAGAGAAAGGGTTTCGGCACGGGTACGGCAAAATACCAGAGCGTACAGTTCAGGATCACTATCCAGGTACCTACGTAGAATGTCCAGCCGCTCGCGCGGGCGCGCTAGGATAAACTGGTGATCAATGTTCTGATTGGTCTCATTGGTATTGCCCACCTTAATGCGGTGTGGCTCCTTCATGTAGTGTTTAGTCAGCCGTGCTACCTCTCTTGGCATAGTAGCAGAGAACAACCACGTCCGACGGTCCTCAGGAACCTTTTCCAGGATCTCGTCAATTTCCTCCTTGAAGCCCATGTTCAACATCTCATCCGCTTCGTCGAGGATGACCACTTTAATTTCATCCAATTGGATAGCCTTACGGCGAATAAGATCACGTAGGCGGCCAGGAGTTGCTACTACCAGTTGCGCTCCATCCTTCAAACCACGCATCTGAGTGCGGATATCTGCTCCACCGTAGACTGGAACAATGTTAAGCAGAGGCCTAAATTGGGCAAACAACTTCAGCTCTTTGGTGATCTGCAAACATAACTCACGTGTTGGGGCCAGGATCAATGCCTCGGGTACCTTGGAGTTGATGTCCAACTGGTTGATCAGCGGTAAACCAAAAGCCGCTGTTTTACCAGTGCCGGTTTGTGCTAAACCAACGAGGTCACGTTCGCCTTGCAGCAAAAACGGAATAGCTTCCTCCTGAATGGGCGTGGGCGTTTCGAAACCGAGCTCAAGGATCGCATCCAGAACGGGTTGTGACAAGCCTAAATCTGCAAAATTGGACATAAGGGGTAAATGGCGGTTAAAAAAGCGAAGCAGCGTACCGCCTCCCATTAAGGCCGCAAAGGTAGGCTTTTATGGCGCGATGTCCTAAGGAAATCAAATTCTACTAATTTTAGTTTATTGTCAATCCTGGCGTGGTATCTCTTAAATGCTCTTTTATGGCTGATATGGTTGAAAAGGTTTGGTTGTTTGAGGGTTAGTGGGTCTGAATTAGTTAGGTCTCCTTCGTCGGCCATAATTAGTTGAATTAGTGAATCTAGTTGAATTGGTTAGAAAGCTTTCGGAACTCCTGATCTCTGATTCTATCTACTTGATTTTTACTTTCACTGCTATTGATATTTTGATTGACATTGATATTTTGATTGTTCAAATTGTGTTAGTTAGGTCTTCTTTGTTGGCCTTGGTTGGTGAGATTATCCGATCGTTGGGGTGTTTGAAGAGGCCTGAAATCCGTGGTTCTAATTCTCACTTTAATTCTAATTCTCATTAAATGACCTTCTGTGTCTTATGTGGTTCACAGAGACGCTGCCGCTCAAAGCCGCTCAATCCACCTACCATCCGTCGTCAAATACCGTTTCATAGCGTTAGCAGCCATGCAAGAGTGCACGGGCAGTACCTTCAAGACATCCCCCACTTTAAAGTCGAAAGGTACTTCTGGGGGTACCACTACAATGCCGTGTTCCTGGGAAAGACTGCGTAGATACATGCCCGGAATGATATCTTCCCACCCAGGCCCTTGATGTTGTACAACTCTCCCCCAGACAGTACCCTCGGGCTCGCCAATAAGCCGATCTTTAGAAAAATGGACGCCTCCCCCGTACAAAACCAACTCTCGGCGATCAGGGTGTAGGGCTACGACAGGGCAGGCCATAGCAACGGCAATCTGGTCATGGGTATTTGAGCCAATTCGGGCCTGAGTTAAGTCATAGAAAACAAAGTTTCCGGGGCGCATTTCATCAATGCCACTATAGTCAGCGCCTATACTACAGCTGGGAGTATCACCCAAGGAGAGAATTAAGTCAGAAAATTCCCTTTGGTAGCGCTCACGCAAAGTCAGAAAACGCGCCTTGCTTTGTTCGTGCACCGCCTCGATCTCTGCTGCCGAACGGCATTGGTAAGTATGACCAGCATGGGCCAGGAAGCCGTGAAATTGGATAGCGTTGTTACGAGAAATCTCTTCGAGTATAGCATCGATTTGTTCGTAGCCTGTTGGCGCTAAGCCAGTCCGGCCGTAGCCCACATCTATTTTGATAAAGATGCCTACAGGATGCTTTAGATAGCGACTCAGAAAGGCAATGGCAGAAGCGTCTTCTACCAAAAGGTTAAGTGAGATCTTCGCCGCCAATTCATCGATGAGTTGGACCTCCAAAATATTTACCGGAAAGGCCACCGTAATATCATCCCACTCGGCAGCAAAGTAGTGGGCCATCGCCAAACTGGACACCGTAATTTTGTTGACACCATTTTCCTTAAACCAGCGACCAATTTCTAATGACTGGTGCGTCTTGAAGTGTGGGCGCAGCTGTACTTGCTGCTGTTCAGCATTTTGCACCATCGCGGCAATGTTACGGCGGCAGCGTTGTTCATCAAGGAGTAGAGTAGGGGTGGATATCATTGCAATAGCAATTTCAAGGTCAAATTCAATAGCAAGATAGGAAATTGGTTCTTGCGTTCTAAGGTCCACATCGATCTACATCAAGATTGCGATAGCCCTACTACTTTCACTTATAATCCGTCGAAGCTTTGGCTAATGTTCGAATCCAGTGACGAATTAAGATAGCGTAGACAGATCATTGTCACTTCCATTTTCACTTTGATTACCAAACCTCCTACCTTTGCGGGATGAAAGAGTACAAAGTCAAGGAGATCTACTTCACCTTGCAAGGAGAAGGAGCGCACACCGGACGCCCAGCGGTATTTTGTCGCTTTACGGGTTGCAACCTCTGGAGTGGGCGAGAAGAGGACCGACACAAAGCGATTTGCCAGTTTTGTGATACCGACTTTTGGGGTACGGACGGCTTAAACGGTGGCCGCTATAGTGCGGAAGAATTGGCTAGTACAGTAGCCAGCTTGTGGCCAGGAGGTGGCCGGCCATACGTGGTCTGTACAGGAGGTGAGCCCCTGTTACAATTAGATGAGCCAATGGTGGATGCCTTCCACGCCCAAGGCTTCGAGGTGGCAGTAGAGACCAATGGTACTAAACCTGCACCAGCCGGCCTCGATTGGATTTGTATGAGCCCCAAGGCGGGTACAGAGATTGTACTGACCAGCGGAGATGAACTGAAACTAGTTCACCCGCAACCCGGAGCGGAGCCGGAACGTTACGTTGATCTTGACTTTACCCACTTTTTCTTGCAACCAATGGACGCTCCCGAGCAGGAGGCGAACACCCAGGCGTGCCTGGACTATTGTCTGGCGAACCCCCAGTGGCGACTTAGTCTGCAGACGCATAAGGTACTGGATATCCTTTAGGCCACGGCGGGATTTACCTAATCCGTACCTAGTCTAGTTTGACAATTCTAGCTTGGTAATGCCCATTCTTATCTTGCAGCTTCAAGAAGTAAATGCCGGCTTGCAGTTTACCTATATCTACAGTATTTCCGTGGGTTTCGTGGCGTGCAACGAGCTGACCTTGCCCATTATAAACCTTAACCTCCTCTGCGCTGATTTCCACTGGTAAAGTGAGTTGGCCATAGGTAGGGTTCGGAAAGAGCATAATCGGTCGTGCCAGCTGTGCATCATCCGTTGAGGTTATACAATCTGTCTCCACCGTCATCCGATTGGCACAATTGTCAATATTGCCACTGATACTGGCCGTGTTATCTGGATCAGACAGGTAAGCACAGATACTTTGTACCGCGCATTCGGATAGGATGGCATTATTCGAAACACTGAGCCCAATAAGGCTATCAGGATTGATGTTTTCCAGGCCGCTGAGGTTGGCCAGTGCAGGATTGACCACGATATTTAAGCTGCCACCTACGATGGTCAATTGCTGTAGGGCGCTCAAGTCCGTTAGGGTGGTATTATTGCTGATAAATAGGTTGTTACTCATCCGGCTTAAGCTTTCCAAACCGTCAAGGCTCTCTAAGCTTTCGTTCGTGGTGATAATGGTACCGCCTCCTACTGTAGTTAGCGCTTCCAGTCCCCTTAAATTAGGTAGAACGGGGTTAGCTCCAATAGCAATGTTCTCGCCAATCTCCACTAGCCCATCTAAGCCGGATAAACTGGTCAAGGAAATATTTCCGTTGATGCTGACTACATCCTGGATGTAAGTAATTTCTTGCAGCCCATTCAAGTTCTCGAGTGCATCATTAACGTTAATGATTAGGCTACCGCCAAGTGAATCTAGGCTAGTAAAATTTCCCAAGTCGGTAAGTGAACTATTGCGTTGGATGGTCAGATCATCCTCAAGGGTGTTTAGCGCTGGCAAGCCGTTTAAGCTGGTTAAAGCAGCATTATCTGAAATGTCGAGTTCACCTCTAATGATGTTTAGACTCTCCAATCCACTTAGATTGAGTAAGGCATCATGTTCAATAATAATCACATCACCTGCCACAGTGGTTATAGATTGTAGACCATTTAGAGAGGTTAGATTATCGTTGTCATCCATCCTGATGCCCCCGCTCATGGTCGTTAGACCTTGTAATCCATTTAAACTGGTCAATGCACTATTGCCGAAAAGGTCCAGATCACCTAAGCTGTTGAGCGATTGTAGACCGTCTAAATCGATGAGCGCTTCGTTGAGGAAGATGTCCATTCTGGTGCCGATGGCGCTGAGTGATTGTAAGCCTTCTAGGTTAGTCAACTGATTGTTGCGGCTAATTTCAAGACGCCCAGCAATTGAACTTATGTTTTGCAGCCCATTGAGGGAGGTGAGCATGGCGTTTTGAGTGATGGTTAATTCACCCCCAAGATCAGTCAGGATTTGAAGCCCGCTTAGATCAGTGATATCAGTGGGTTCCCCAAATTTTCCAATGCGCATATTCCCCTCGGGGCTACTGCAGTTAGGGTAAGTAGCTACGAAATTATCGACATCTGTCTGAGATTCTAATTCGATCGTTCCGGTAGGGCACTGAGCCCTCAATAAAAAGCTTGCGCTAGCCAGTACACAGGCTAAGGAGAAGCGTCCTAGGGTGTTCATAGTCTTGAGTATGAGATTCTGATGAGTGAGGGACGAAAGATACACCGCTATTCGTACGAGAATAGCAATATGCTGTGCTAATTTGACACTTGTGCTGTTTAGGTTATTGTAAGGTAGAATCGGTCCAAGTTGAGGCACTTTGCCAAATACCTAATCGACTAGAAAGAGGTACTTCAAGGTCAAATCCAGTTGTGTAATGGATTACACTAAGCCTTTTGATTCTGAAAAACGTTTATGTTGTGTGTACTTTAGTTTACAATGCAAAAATTCATTAGCAAACTCCGAGCAAGCGGACAACGCTTAGGCCAAATACTACGCTGGCTGCCAATACGATTGAGGCGGCTAGGGAAGCACTTGCGCCAATTCTGTTGGACTTCTGCCATGTGGTGGTTAGAGGCCATCTATCTGCTACTGGACGTGGTGGGCCTACCAGAAATTTACGAGACCTTGGTTGATTGGGTGAAATGGAATAGCCGTGCCCTGTATCCAGAGGAAGTAGAATTGTTAATACCGATCTTTGGTAATACGATCCACTACGATCGCGTACGGATTGATGAGCATGCTTTTATTGGTCCACCGCAGATGAAGATTTGCTACGTGAGTTTTTACACGATTAATGCCTGGGGTGGAATGAGCCCTGCCTTGTTGATTCACGAAATGGTACACGTGTGGCAGTTTCAGCACTGGGGGAGTGTCTACATTCCTCGTGCTTTACGCGCACAGGCCAGCCCGGAGGGTTATAATTATGGTGGGGCACCTGCGGTGGTCAACTGGGCTCGCCAAGATGCCCGACTAGAAGACTTTAATCCCGAACAACAAGCAGATTTAGTGGCCGACTACTGGCGTCTACTAAATGGTTGGCGTACCCAATGGGGACCAGCGGGTCCGGCGGATATTCCCTACTACGGGTATTTTGTAGATCAACTACAATCCGCTTACCGTTCGTAAAGTCGCAAGAGATTATCTAAGTTTGCGGTAGCGCATACCTAATTAAATAATAGTCGAACACTACAATTCACTTTGCACCAAGCCGAGCTTCATCTTGTCCAGAATGCCACTTCCTACTACGCGGAGGTTATCTTGCCATTGGCCATCGCTAAGCCTTATACCTATTGGGTGCCAGAGGAACTTTTAGAAGAGGTACAGATTGGTAAACGGGTAGAGGTACAGTTTGGTAAAAGCAAATTGTATACCGGGCTGGTAATGGAGCTACACCAGCGGGCCCCAGCACAGTACCAGCCCAAGCCCATTGTAAGCGTCATCGATGAAGAACCGATTGTGGGAGAAGCCCAATTTCGGCTCTGGCGTTGGATGAGCGCCTACTACATTTGCTCTTTGGGTGAAGTGATGAATGCCGCACTTCCCGCTAACTTTAAATTGAGCAGCGAAACCAGGATCACTTTGGGGCCGCTCTTTCATCAAGATCCCGAATTGCTGGGTGATAAGGAGTATTTGATTGCGGAGGCGCTCAGTTTGCAGGAGGAGTTATCGATTAAAGATCTCCAAGATATTTTAGGTCAAAAGACGGTTTATCCCATCATACGGCGCCTGCTGGACAAGCGAGTGATTTACTTAAAGGAAGAAATCAAAGAAAAGTACCGCCCGAGGGTAGTACGCTGCGTAAGATTCCAGGAACCCTACCTCAGCGATACCTCTGCTCAGGCTGCCGCTTTTGATCTGGTGACCCGTTCGGAGAAGCAAGAGCGTGTTCTACTGGCCTTGGTTCAACTATCGAAACAGCAAGAATTTATTCGCCAGTCAGAGCTGATTCAGATGACGCAAACTGATCATGGTACGATTAAAGCCATGGTGAAAAAAGAGATCGTCGAGGTCTACGAGCGGGAGGTGAGTCGCCTGGGGAGCTACGAGGAGGATACCATTTCTGCTTCGCAATTGGCACCGCAGCAGGAAAAGGCATTAGAAGAGATTAAAGCTCATTTTGAGGAGAAATCGGTCGTGCTGCTGCACGGGGTAACGGGCAGTGGAAAAACCCGTGTCTATCTGGAACTCATCCAGGAAACTATTGCGCAGGGTGGGCAGGTCTTGTATCTCCTACCGGAAATTGCTTTGACGACGCAAATCACCAGCCGGGTACAACGCGTGCTGGGAGATGAAGTGGTGGTCTATCACTCGCGATTGAACCACAATGAGCGGGTGGAACTCTGGCAAAAAATTAAGGCTGGCCAATCGGCTGTGTTAGGACCTCGTTCGGCGCTGTTTTTGCCTTACACTAATTTGTCCCTCATTATCGTAGACGAGGAGCACGACCCCAGCTATAAGCAACGTGATCCAAGTCCTCGTTATCACGGGCGGGATACGGCCATCATGCTGGCCCATCAATTTGGTGCCAAGGTGCTGCTGGGTACGGCTACACCAGCTATCGAAACTTACCAGAATACGCGTACAAATAAGTATGGGTTGGTGGAGATGAAGGAGCGCTTTGGTGGTATTTCCCTACCGGAAATCGTGATTGCGGATGCACGTCGCGCGGAGCGGGAGCAGCAGTTGCACAATCACTTCACTGGTACGCTACTGGAAACGCTGAAAGCTACGCTAGAGCGAGGAGAGCAAGCGATCTTGTTTCAAAATCGGCGCGGTTATTCGCCTACTTATCGCTGCCCAACTTGTGGTTGGCACTCCGAGTGTGTCAACTGCGATGTGAGCCTGACGTACCATAAGTTTAAGGAGTTGCTCAAGTGCCATTACTGTAGCTACAGTACCAAGCTGCCAGAGCAATGCCCAGCCTGTGGCAGTAATCAGCTGACCTTGCAAGGTTTTGGTACCGAAAAAATAGAAGACGAACTCAAAATATTCCTGCCCGATGCCAAGATCGGCCGTATGGATTTGGATACTGTGAAAGGCAAACACGCTCATGCGCGTATCATTGGTGAGTTTGAGGATGGTAAGATTGATATTTTGGTTGGTACCCAAATGGTGACCAAAGGTTTGGACTTTGAGCGGGTAGGAGTAGTTGGGGTTCTCAGTGCGGACCAGCTGTTGCAGTTCCCTGATTTCCGAGCTTCGGAACGCGGTTTTCAACTTATGATGCAGGTAGCTGGCCGAGCCGGCCGCAAACACCGCCAAGGGGAGGTAGTTATACAAGCTTTCAATACTGCCCATCCGGTCGTACAAGAGGTACTGCAGGGAGATTATGCTCCTTTCTTCCGCCGGGAAATAAAGGAGCGCCAAGAGTTTGCCTATCCGCCTTTTGTTCGCCTGATCCGTGTCACACTCAAGCACAAGAAACCACAGGTAGTCAATGATGCAATGCGGCTTTACGCCCATTGGTTGAAGCAAGAATTAGGGGAGTGGGTACTGGGGCCCGCGGTACCTTATGTGGGCCGGGTTCGCTCCTACTATCTGCTGGATGTACTTGTGAAATTGGAGCGTAGCCCCAAGAAAATCAAGTTTGCTAAACATCATATTCGCGCGGCCATGGAGCGTCTCAAACAGACTCAGGGGTATTCTAATGTGCGAGTTAGTATTGATGTTGATCCGTATTAATTATCACCTTTTCGTCAAAGTAAGCCAAGTGGGCTCTTGGCTGTTATTGAGCAGTGAAGATTTTCTACCTTTGCAGAGCGTTTTTGGAAATTTGATCTTCAAGTAAAAATCAAACATTTTGACGATGATTATTGAATTCTCAATACGCTCTACGCAAGTTCCTAACCATCGCTAACCTTTCAGCACACAGCATGAGTAAAACGGCTTTTTACGACCAGTTTGTCAATCGGCACATCGGTCCCTCCGCTAGTGAAGTGGAGCAGATGATTAAAGCAATTGGCGTTGCCAGTTTAGACCAATTAATTGATGAGACGGTACCGGCTAATATTCGTCGGCAGACTCCAATTCAGGTACCTACGGCTCAAACCGAGCATGCTTATTTGTGTGATCTACAGACCCTAGCCGCCAAGAACAAAGTTTTCAAAACTTACATTGGCTTAGGCTATTTTCCAACGATCACCCCTTCGGTTATTGCCCGTAATATTTTCCAGAATCCGGGTTGGTATACCCAGTACACGCCTTACCAGGCAGAGATTGCGCAAGGACGTTTGGAAGCCTTGCTCAATTTCCAGACCATGGTGAGCGACCTTACGGGGATGAATATCGCCAATGCTTCTTTGCTTGATGAAGGCACCGCTGCCGCTGAGGCTATGAGTCTATTCTTTGGTCAAAAGAATAAGCGCAACAAGGGCGAAGCAATTAAGGTGTTTTTGGTATCTGATCAGGTGCTACCGCAAACGATTGCTGTACTGGAGTCGCGTGCTGAGCCACTCGGTATTGACGTACAGGTGAAGCCCGTCAGTGAATTTGAACTGAACGACGAGGTCTTTGGCATCATGTTGCAGTACCCCGCAGCAAACGGCGCTGTGGAAGACTATCGTGCGTTGACTACTGAGGCCAACGCGAAGAAGATTTTCGTAACCGTTGCTGCCGATCTGTTGGCGCTGACTGTGCTTACACCTCCGGGTGAATGGGGTGCCGACGCCGTAGTAGGTAACACCCAGCGTTTTGGTGTACCTATGGGCTATGGTGGCCCGCACGCCGCTTATTTTGCTTGCCGCGATCAATTCAAGCGCTCATTGCCAGGGCGGATCATCGGTGTTTCGGTGGATAAGCGTGGAAAATCTGCCTTGCGCATGGCGTTGCAAACGCGTGAGCAGCATATCCGTCGGGAAAAGGCCACTTCCAATATTTGTACTGCACAGGCATTGCTAGCCATTATGGCGGGCATGTACGCAACTTGGCACGGTCCTGAGGGCCTCCGCTCCATGGCTACTCGTGTTCATACCTTGACACAGCTATTGGCCGCGGCCGCCAGAGATTTGGGCTACGAATTGGAAAGTGACCACTTCTTTGATACCATTAGTATCCGTGCGGATCATAGCACTCGTGATGCTATTCGTAGAGCAGCACTGGCGGCGGAGATTAACCTGCACTACACGGAAAATACGGTTCAGATTAGTCTGGACGAAACGACGACTACCGAAGATGTAGAGCATCTTGCGGGAATTTTAGCCGTTGACTTCGAGCAAGATACCATAGCTGTTTCTTCGGAAGAGCCGGCGAATCTCTCCGTTCCTGAGGCGCTATTGCGTCAGACGGAGTATCTAACTCATCCCGTTTTCAATACTTACCATACGGAAACGGAAATGATGCGCTATATCAAGCGCCTGGAGAATCGTGATTTGTCTTTGATGCACTCCATGATCCCACTCGGCTCTTGTACGATGAAGCTAAATGCAGCTTCGGAGTTGATGCCGGTGAGTTGGCCTGAGTTTGCTAATCTGCATCCTTTTGTACCCAAAGATCAAGCGGCGGGCTACTATCAGCTGTTTGAGGAACTGGAGCAGTGGTTGAGTGATGTTACCGGTTTTGCGGCTTGTTCTTTGCAGCCTAATTCTGGTGCTCAGGGCGAATACTCTGGGCTATTGACCATCCGTGCTTACCACTTGGCCAATGGTGATGACCATCGTAAGGTGGCCATTATTCCTGACTCTGCACACGGCACCAACCCTGCCAGTGCGGTGATGGCGGGGATGAAAGTAGTAGTAGTACGCTGTGATGAAGAAGGCAATATTGATATTGAAGACCTGAAAGCTAAGGCAACGGAGCATTCTGATGTGCTATCTTGCTTAATGGTTACTTATCCTTCGACTCACGGGGTATTTGAAACCGAAATTCGTGAGATCTGCCAGATTATTCATGAGCATGGCGGTCTGGTCTATATGGACGGGGCAAACATGAACGCTCAGGTAGGACTGACTAGCCCGGGCTTGATCGAGGCCGATGTTTGTCACCTTAATCTGCACAAAACCTTTGCCATTCCTCACGGAGGTGGAGGACCTGGCATGGGGCCGATTTGTGTAAACGAAAAGCTGGCTCCATTCTTGCCGAAGCACCCACTGGTGGAAACAGGAGGTGACCAGGGCATCAAAGCGGTTTCTGCTGCACCTTGGGGGAGCGCCAGCATTTTGCTGATCAGCTACGCCTACATTAAGATGTTGGGCCCAGATGGTCTGACGGATGCTAGCCGCTACGCGATTCTGAACGCGAACTACATCAAGGCACGCTTGCAGGATCACTACGCGGTGTTATTCACCGGAGAAAATGGTCACAGCGCACACGAGTTAATCATTGATCTACGTCCATTCAAAGACTTCGTTTCTGCTGCTGATGTAGCCAAGCGTTTGATCGATTACAGCTTCCACGCTCCAACCTTGAGTTGGCCAGTGGCGGGCACGATCATGATTGAGCCAACAGAAAGTGAAAGTATGCAAGAGCTGGATCGCTTCTGTGATGCAATGATCGAAATCCGCAAGGAGATTGATGAAATTGCTGCCGGTACTGCCGATGCGGAAAACAATGTGCTACACAACGCACCACACGTGTTGGATTGGATGACTGCTGATGAGTGGGAATTCCCATACAGCCGTGCGAAAGCTGCGTATCCACTTCCGTACCTGCGCGAAGGCTTTAAGTTCTGGGCGAGCGTTGCACGGGTAGACAACGGCTATGGTGACCGTAATCTGGTGTGTACTTGCCCGCCAATTGAAAGTTACGCTGAATAGATCTTGCTCTGCGCAAGCTGTCAGGTAATATAAAATGCCCGCTTCCAGTCTTGGAGGCGGGCATTCTTTTTTTAATTGACGTGAACTTCGGGGTCAACTTTGTGATAATGAACTGATTTAAACTTTTCTAATGGATTGCGCCTCAAGCCCTTATGGAACCTGACTTCAGCGTTTTCCTCGTACGTA
>JBCBWU010000148.1:0-17740 GCA_039816955.1 Bacteroidota bacterium | reverse complement strand
GCCATTCTTCCGTAGGCTGGAAGGCTTTCTTAAAGTAGGGGTTATACCAGCGGCGATCATTTTCGAGTACTATGGCAAAGGATTGACCCTCACCCCGAGCTCTAATAACCAGTGTTTCGTAGGCTGATAAGTCTACCGCACTGAAGGGACTGCGCATCGAACTGAAACCACCATTGTTGGCCAGGGAAACGCTTCCACTAAACGAAAGACTGTTGTTATTGAGCGTCATGCGACCTTGTGATAAGCCACCCATGACACCATCAAGCAAGGGGCGCCAATCCTGTCCGTCTTGTTTGTTACCAAAGTCAATGCGCATCGGTTCGGTTGTTGAGCTGATCACGAACAGCGATAGTACGATCGGGAAAAGAGCGAAAGTTTTCATAAAAATAAGTTTACTAGTGACACTTCTCAAACAGCAATAAGCCGAAGCGGTTGTCAAAAAAATAGCACACTTGTTAACAATTTCCTCCCTGCGGTAATCCATTAGAGATGATCGGAAGCTGTTTTTAAAACACCTATACGATTCTAAACACCTAAAACCCATAAATAATGAGACTTCATTATTGCCTGTTGCTCATTGCTGCTACTGCTATGATGGCTTGTGAGCGACCCACTTATCAAGAATTATTAGAAAAAATTGATGTCCGCCCGGAATTTGAAATGGCTCCTCCTATTGCTCAAGGTATCTCCGTTGAAATACTGGAGGAAGCCACTAATGATGGCAACAACCTAAAATTTGTAGCCGAACTAGATCGAGAGAAAATTGGTGATGATTATTTGGCCCTGATCTTGGACGGTGAAAAAGTAGTACTGAGAGACGATGGCAAAGGCGCTGATGATCAGAAAGGAGATGGTCTTTTTTCGGTTTTGATCAAAGACGATGTGGATGAAATAGACCGCGAGTTGTCCGAGCGTTCACGCTTGAATCTTTCTACCGATAGCACCTTCACCTTTATCAACCGCAGTGCTCAACCGATTTCCAGAGGCTCCATAGAAGAGTTCAGAAGTAATAAGTTAGTTCCTGGTAAATTGACGAAAGTGCCGCTTGATTTGGTCAATGGTAGGAAAGGACTCTCTGATCAGAAAAAGACCCTGATGATCACTGACTTGGCAGTAGTTGAGGACCCCACCAGAACGTTTAACCCCTGTACAGGTATCGGAAATCCGGGTGGTGCATGGACCTTCGGAGAATTGATGCGACAGTTAGCGTCTCCTAATCCTGGTGCCATTGCCTCAGATGCTGCTGTATCTAGCTTCGCACGCAATTGGCTCAATACTTGGTCCGTCGGGAATACGGTGAATGGCGAAAATGTCCCCGCCCGCGCTAATGTCGCTAACCTCATTGCCGACTGGGAAAGCAAAAGTGGCAGTGGCCCCGGTGGTCTGCTAAGAATGGAGTTTGCTCCTTTTAAGCTGATCGCTATTGTTAACCGTCTTGACTTAAGGGGAAACTCAGCCTATGGTTTTAGTAATGCAGGAGAAGGACGCCTTGTGTTCAACGCCCTGGATCAAGCGTGTAACCCATTGGAATTTACGGTGATTTTCGAGTATGGCATCAACAAGAGGTCTTGTTCGGCGGTAAAGGCTTTTGCGCAGGAATGGGATGATCTCAATGCCTTGACACTTGGTTCTGTTCCTTACAATAATGCGCTGGAGGCGATCACGGATCAGTTTACTTTAAGTGGGACCAATCCGAACAAACCAAACGAAAGTTCCCTGAATCAGATCCGTACCAATGAGCGGGCTATTGGTGTGCCTTGGGAGTTGCGTGAATTCAATCTAATGGCCAGCGGGCAATTGGAAATCGTGGATGTCAAGCAAGAGCCAGCCGTGAAGTTCAATGGGTTCAATCCAGTGGGTGTTAGCCCCGTGGCTAATGTGCAGGAGTTGGCTAATTGGATTAACGCTAATACCCCGTCAATTTTGGCTAACACTTACGAAGTACCATTAGTGAATTCCACAACGGGTAACGATTTTCGAGGTGGCCATTCTCTTTTTGTTGGAGATAATGTAAACGCCATTTGGAATGGCCGAGGAAGTGCAGGTGCGCAGTTCGTTACTAATGATGAGGCGCGGCACGTCTTTTCACTTAATACTTGTAGTGCCTGCCACGGTGGTGAGACTAGAACGCAGTTTACCCATATTGAACCTAGTGGATTTGGAACGGAGGCGACGCTATCAGGTTTCTTGACAGGAATCAGCGTTATTGATCCAGCTAACCGACCTGCTGGTAGCCCTGCCATTAGAAACTTCAACGATCTGCTACGCAGAGAAAAAGACCTGGACAATTTACTGAATAGCCTGTGCTTAAGAAGGCACTTCTTCGAGCTGGCCCATCAGTTGACATTCCGGCCAATTCACATGACACACTAAGATTCATAAGTGTTAACTTAGTCCGAGGCATGGTGAACGATCATGTCTCGGGCTTTTTTTGTACACGGTTTCGCGGAATTCATGCCGCCGTGGAACTTTAAAGCGGTATGAATTCCGCGAAACTATGTGGGCGATGAGTCAAGGAAATAAAACCCCATCACTCCCACGAAAAGCGCTAAGGTTTTCTTCAAGTATATCGTTTCAGCAAAAGCGCAACGTTTCTAATGAACACCTACCTAAGTAAGTAGATCACCCTAAGAGAACCATAATCTACATCTGCACTATGAAGAAACAAGTTCTAATAGTCCTCCTGATGTTTTCTCTTCTTCGGCTAGGAGTAGCCTGCAGCTGTAGTGATTATCTACTAGATCTACCCATTCAAGAAATGGGATGGACTCAGAGTAAGTCAGCTAGAGTTGGTAATCCATCCGATCTCATTTTTACCGGCACCTTTCTAGAGGCAAAACGAGTGCAGGAAGAACGTTTAGACTTCCTCCACAGGAAAGGCACACAGGATAAATATGAGTTGGTCTTTAAGTTGATCAAATCTTACAAGGGCAAGCAGGCTGATACCATTAGAATTAGGACTAACCTCGGTAGTGATGCCTGCGGATTTAGTGCTCCACTGCAGACGGATTGTTTAATCTTTGCCGATCATCAAGGTAATGGATTCTACTATACTTACCGCTCGGATTGTTGCAAGAGCATCAGCAAAGCTCATGATGAAAAACGCTACAACAAGTACATCACTTTTCTGGAGTCGATCTCAAATATGACCGACGGTAACTATGACTTCAAGCAAACGCGCACCTATTGGGAGGGTGGCTATCCAGCACAAAACGACACCTTTGCTTTACTCAGCTATCAGATTAAAAATGGTCAGTTTGATGGACTTTGGAAAATCACTGATCGCCAAGGGCGAGTACTCGAAGAAGGGTATTATGACCAAGGCGAGCATATTGGTACCTGGAAGATTGTCTCCTTTCTCCAAGGTGATGGTGAAGCGTCAGTTACCAAAGTCGAACACCTACAATACCGTGATGGACGAGCTTGGAAAAGCGAGGTCGTAATCGAAGAAAAAGCCTTTAACTATCACACTGGCAGAGCCGAGTTGGTCCGCCGAGAGCGAATTAGGAAAGTGTACGAATATGATTAGAAGGCTCTAGTTAGAACATAGGAGGCAGTCTTCGTTGGCCTCCCGCTAAGACAAGTATTTGAAAAATGTACATAACTTACCAGAGCATACTAGAGAATACACAGTCCTATGATTCGGTTTTTTCGTGAGGTGAAACAACGCCTGCTTAGTGAGAACAAGGTGGGGAGCTATCTGTCTTACGCCATCGGGGAGATTATCCTGGTCGTCCTTGGTATCCTGATTGCCATCCAGGTCAATAACCGCAATACCAATCAGCAAGAGCGCAAGATTGAAAGCAGTTATTTGGTGTCGATTCAAAACAATCTGCAAGAAGATATTGAGGAACTACAAGTGCGTTTGGGTAAGGATTCTACGCACTTAAACGCCAGTACACAACTGATTCGTGCCTTCCGGGTAGACAGCATTAGGACCAACGAGGTGGCGCTGAAAAAGGCCATTCACAACAGCTCCACTATTAGCTATTTCAATCCTCAGAATACGGCTTTTGAAGATATGAAAAGCACGGGAAATCTCGACCTCATTGAGTCGGAATCACTGCGCAACCGAATTTTGGAATATTACAACTACAGCCAGCGCGTAGTAGCGAGCCAAGCCATCAATAATGAGCTGTTTTTGCAATACAAGGATCAAAGCGTTGCCGCCCACCTGGATATGAACTCCCTCATTGAGCCTCAGATACCGGAACAGTGGCGTGAGGAAGTTAGCCCCTTCAATACTGACTTTTTTGAACGGGATATCAGCAGCCCGGAAGTAGAAGACTTTGCACGCTACCTCAGCTTAATGAAAGCCAGTGTGTGGATTAATCATAACTGGAAGCAAGACCTGTTGGAACAGGCACAAAAGGTGCGGGAAGAAATCAAGCAATATTTGCAAGAGCGGTAGTTGTGTGTAACGAGTCTCTGGGACGTACTTATGTTCTTGACTTCTTTAGGACTTTATCGCTACTCTTATACCCCTTTAAACACCATGTCACAGCCTTAATACTCGCTGCCGCATGGTCGCTTTTGCCCGTAATTCAGGGCTCTTTCAAAAAAATCAAAAAAAATCTCACCCTCTACTCACGTTTGTTCTTACTGCTTCGTCCTTAGGGCAGTAAAGACAACGAAAAATGGCATATTTATCAGCTTACATAAAACATCAGCGTATGCCTGCCAGCCGAGACGCCCTAGATGCCCAACTGCGGTCGCTGCTGATGGCTTGTCAGCGGGATGATCGTCTGGCGCAGCAGCGCCTGTTCAAACGCTTCTACGATGCCCTCTTGGCAGTATGCCTGCGCTACACTCCAGATAAGGATTCTGCCAAAGACTTAGTGCTACGAGCCTTCACTAAAATCTTTCGCGGCCTACCCAAACTAGAAGACCTTACTGCTTTTCCGGCCTGGGCGAAGCGGATTACCGTACATACTTGCCTGGACTACGTACGGCAGCAGCGGACCAAAGCGGACCTGCCACTAGAGGAAGGTCCCGAACCCGCCGTACCCGCTAGCGTACTCGATAAGTTTGCGGCCGAAGATTTGCTGGCTCTAGTACAACGCCTACCCAACCAACGCCGCGCTGTCTTCTCCCTTTACACGCTGGAAGGATACAGCCACGCCGAGATTGCTGACCAACTTGGCATAACTACCGAAAACTCGCGTTGGTACTTGTCCAGCGCTCGCAAGAAACTGAAATCCCTCATCCAAACGCTTGAAAGATAAAAGCTATGAATCACCAAGATAAATTCTGGCAAGCCTTCCGAGATAAAGTAGAAGACTACTCAGGCAGCGAATACAACTCTGCGGAGTGGGCGGCGATGGAGCAAATGCTCGATACCGGAGGGACAACAGCCACTGGTGCTAGTGCAGCTAGTACCCCAAAACCCTGGTGGGCATTCTGGCAGCTTTGGATGGGTGTTCTCATCTTGTCAGGAATAGCGTTCTGGGCTTTGGCAACCACCGATCTAAACTATAATACTTCGGCAACTGAAAGCAAGGAAACGGAAGCTGAGTTGCCAATAAGCAATGAAAATGTTCTGGAAGAACAGCAATTGACCACCGCGGTTGTGCCGAACTTAGATCAGAACGAAACAGTAAACGAGCAGCTGCTGGAGCGCCAGCGTGCACTCACGGAAAACCCTGCTCAAGAGGCTAGTGGTAGCTCTTCGTCTACCCGCACGGTATTTACCGAGGCGAGTGCCTCAACAGACCAAACGGAAGCATCTTCGTCAACAACTGCTTTGAGTAATGCTACCGAGCAGACTACTCTGGCGGAAGCACCAGCAGCTAACCTATCAGAGCCCGCTACCGAGGCTGTAAAAGAGAACTTGCCGCTAGCTCTCCCAACGGAAGCGGAGCAGGAAGAAGCTCAACAAATGGCAACGGAGCAATCGTCCGCCGCCAACCCAGTACCTACGCCAGAACAGCAACTTGAACCAGCCCAAGAGCGCCTCTACTATGCCCCCGTTGCACCGCTAGCAGGAATGGACGTAGGGTTCTTAGAAAATGCTGCTTCGGAGAGTGGACTCCCAATCGAATGTCCGCCGATAACGACCAATAAGAATTCTCGTTGGCGCCCCAGCCTTATCCTGGGAGGAAGTGCGATTCCTACGAACGCTGGAAAGGGTAGGTTGGCCTACGGACCAATGATTGGTATATCCCTGCAACACCAGCTGAACCGCAAATGGGCATTGGAATTAGAAGTGGTGGCCCGCTTGGTGGGGAATTATGGCCTGGAACTATCAGCTGCTGACACCTTTGTCAATCTCAGTGGACAGACCATCTTTCACAATGAGTCGCGCCGCTTGACGGAGTATCGGTCACTGGAGGTTCCCTTGGTAGTGCGCTATCGTACGAGTAATGCTTGGACGATTTTGGGCGGACTCCGCTATAGCCACCTCAAGCCCACTGCAATTGGACGTAGCCGAAATTCAAATGGACAAATTGACGCGGTTTCAGAACGCGTGAACCAACCTTTGATCTGGCAACACGACTACGGAATTCTACTGGGATTGGAATATCGACTAGGCCCCACTTGGGCCCTACAGATGCGCTACACCCAAGGCATGAGAGACCTCAGCCCTGACGATTTATACCAATCAACCGAAACCCACTTGAACGGCGATCTACAAATTACTGCACGCAAAAAATTCTAAATCATGAAATACTACCCATTAATCTTTACAGCCCTACTTGCTTTAGCATTTTCTAGTTGTAAGAAAGATGCTGATCTAACACCAACAATGCCACTACCTGAAAGCCAACCCTTTTTCGTGAGTGGTGAATTCTACGACACCTACGATACCATTGTGCGCACCTTTGCAATGGATATGCAACAAGATGAAGCGGACCATGTCCTACCCGGAATTGTCGCCACTACCGTAGCAAACGATGACTATACCTATGCCCTGAGCGTAATGGCTTTCAATACCGATATCTGGTCACGAGATGCCCCGTTCTCCAATGAAGTAGATGATCCTTTTACCAATCGTAATTATAGATTAGTTGGTATTCGATTCGTTAGCGATCGCCCCGCCAGTGAGTATGACCAGCCCTTTACAAAAGCAGAACTTGAAGACTTGCTTAAGCCTGGCACCTATACTTTGGGTATGGCCCCCGGTCAGGTAGAGATCAGCGCGGTGCGGCCTAATGAAGATCTGCGCATGTTTAACCCCCAACCACTGTGGGATAATAGTTACAATCAGTTCGAAATCCTGTCCGTAGAGGATTATGAATACCAGGGCGAAGCCGGAGAGGAACCCGTGATCGGTAAGCTGGTACACCTGCGCGGACAAGCGGCCATCAAGTACCCGCCATCTGGTGAAAACCGAACCTATTACCTGAAATTGGAAGGTAAATTCCTATACGCATATCAATAAATAACCCCACTCAAAACCTTTTAAGCCATGAAGTTTTATCTCCTACCCCTTGTTGCTACCCTAGCTTTTGTTTTCAGCAGTTGTAAAAAAGATCTTGAGACTATTGAACCTGTGGTTGAGCTTCCAGAACAGCCGTTCTTTGTTCAGGGAGAATACTTTGACAGTGATGATAGCAGTGTTCGCAGCTTCGACTGGGATATGCTCCAGGATGAGCATGGAGCAGAAATACGAGGAACAGCCATTACAACTGGTGCGAACGAAAATCATAAATATGTTATCAGTGCTCTGGCTCACAGACCAAGTGTTTTTCTCTTGAACACACCTGTTCACTATTCGCGTGATCCGTTTTTAACTCATCCACTACCATTTATCGGTGTACGCTTTGTGAGTGACCATCCAAAAGAGGAATTTAACCAACCTTACACCGCTGCAGAATTAGAGGATTTGCTACAGCCTGGAAATTATAGTTTTGGAACTGATCCTGGGGAAGTGGAAATAGTCATTATTGCCCCAAATGGTGGCTCGAGCTTGTTGAGCCCCAAACCAAATTGGGAAGACAGTTACAATCAATTAGAAGTATTATCCGTCGAAGACTATGAATATCCAGCTACTGGTAGCCATCAAGAACCTACTGTAGGAAAGCTGGTTCATCTACGTGGCCAAGCGGCTATTAATTATCGATTGGCGGACATAGACCGGACCTATTATTTTAAATTGGAAGGTAAGTTCCTATTTACCTACGAGTAACGACCGCCAAAAAGAACTAACAAAGATTCAAGTTTTGCATGCGAGTGGAAGGGGTGCTGCTAGTCAGCATCCCTTTTTTGTATTATAGGCTTTGCCGGGGATAATTTAGCTCACCTAGACAGGGCCAGATTTGAAAGCTTTGCTGAAAAAATGGAACTTTCTGGGGGCAAATGAGGTAAGGATTTATAAATTAGCGAGATAATTCGGCGAGCAAACTTGTTTGTCTATTGAAAAAAGTTCTAGTCTGTTTATCATTGGTTAGGCTAGAAAATACCGTAAACCCTGCCGCAGTAACAAGAAAAACCACCTTAAAAAAACTGCCGCATCTAAAACGCGTTTCCATTCACGGACCACCAACATCTTCTTTACCAGGAATCGGGTAAGTTTAACCCAACTGGACTCATTCTCTCTATCCTTGCCTTTGTTCTTTTAAGCGTTGTACTCGGGTACGTTTATGTGCTCATTATGATGTTTATTCCGCTGATCTACTTCAATGTTCTGATCACCATTGGATTGGGGATACTACTTGGCTATCTGGTGCGAGTTAGCACCAAGCTAAGTCACAATCGCAACGCCAAAAGCCGAATGATTCTGGCAGCGGTTTTGGGCGTACTCGTTACCTATTTTATGTGGGTAGCCTATTTGCTTTACATTGCCAATGGTGCAGTCATGCCTGGCATTTCGGAATACCTAAGCGCATTGCCCTGGATTGTCACTGATCCTGGCAGTTTCTTCGACTTAATGTCCGTCATCAATATGATGGGAGCTTGGTCAATTTTTGGATTAACCTTCAGCGGTATCTTGCTGGCTCTGGTTTGGTTAGCTGAAGTGCTGATCATTATTGGCGCTCCGGTACTGTCCGTTTTCGGTAGCGATCCTTATCCTTATTCGGAAGCAATGGGTAAGTGGTACCCCAAGTATACCCTCTCTGAGGAGTTTGCAGCGGTCTCTGCTCCAACCAGCTTAATCAACGATCTTCAGGAGGATCCAGTTAAGACCATCGAGGAATTAGGTATGGGCACGGCCAATCACTTTAGTAGAATTCACGTATTCTACCTGCCCGAGGAAAAAGACAATTACCTCACTTTCGAAAAGGTAACCGTAGAAACCGGCGAAGAAAGCAAAGAGGAGTCGACAATCATTCTCAACAACTACCGAGTGGATAAGGCTACTGCTGCCAAGATCTTGGAAATGCACAAGAATAAGCAGATAAAAATGGCGGTGTAAGAATTAGCCACGAGCAATAATTATTGCTTACCCGTTACGTGAAATTGGTTTATGCGCAGCAGTATGTGCATAAACCATTTTTTGGTAGGATTCAACCGGCACGAAACGGTCCAGCTAAACATAGCGAAGGACAGGTGATGTATTGGATAAGGTCGTATGCTGATATCCTTGCCCTATTCTGGGCATTTGAAAACGCGCTAAACGAATCTGGATTGGCAGCGGTACTTCAACGCTTGCTGACCTCAAACTAAAATGGCCATGTGATTTACGATAAACTTATATATCCTCTGAATTGCTAGTTCGTACGTTCTCGGACATTGCTGCTATGAACCGAAAGGCCCTTGTCTCCATTTCCTAAGTGGCAATTTTGTCACCCCAAAAATTGAGACAATTCTACTTGACATGAAGTGCATTAAAATTCAGTGGCTTTCCGTAGCAGTTGTTTGCTGCATCTTTATCTTATCCGCTTGTACTAAGGATTCCATCGGAACTGGTACCCCAAGTTTGGAGAATACCACAATTTGGGCGGGGCCTACTATCACCTTTACCAAAGCAAATGGAGCAGATCCGACCCAGCCGGCGAACCAGGATCAGATTACGGATCTGGTATGGATCACGCGGGGTAACACCGAAGGAGGCCAGATCTTCAACGCAGTGAGCGAAACCAACTCTAATAAAGACAACAGCCCCGCAGGAACGCTTTGGGCGGAGGGCACTACTGCAGATCTTACAAATTTGACTTTTGGCAATTTCCGTGCTACAGTTGATAAGCCTAAGAATGCTGTTGGGAAGGACCTGGTATTGTTACTGGTAGAAGAGAATATCGCCATTGATATCAAATTTACCAGCTGGTCGCAGAACCGGCAGGGCGGCTTTGCCTACGAGCGTTCTTCGAATTAGGGATCAAGAAGTTAACTGTTGCTTTTGAACGACGGATTTATCCGCAGCGTGAGAGAACTCCCATCGCAAAATAGTTTGTGGTGGGAGTTCTTTATACGGCCAGTTGAGATCTCTTCTCTAAATGGGAGTTAGCTTGTAATTTTAGCTTGCTTTGCGCCTTTGCTCAGAACACCGCCCTGGAACAGGCTAAGGTGTTGATAGAGGATAAAAAGTACGAATCTGCTTACAACCTGCTAGCTTTAAATATGCTCCTGAATAAACGACATTACACGCGGCAATTCCTCCAGTACCCATTCCTTTAGCGGTTTAAAGGGGGTGCCGTCAAAATAACGCGCATCAGTGCCGGGGCCTTCTGGGCTACCGTGGTCGGCCTGGATGGATTGTCGCCAAAGTTCGGCGTGGTTTTCCCACTCCTCAGTATCTACCAATTCAGGTGCGGTAAACCATACATTCCAGCTCAGGATATTTCCTTTCTTGAGCATGTTGCCAGAGGCCGTATTGAAGGTGTCTAGTACAAATTGGTTGAACTTATCGGCCTTATCATCGCCAGTCTTTCGAATACCACCGATCTCTACATCCAGGTGGGCAACGTTCCAGGATACCTCTTCGTGTTTGGCAAAATCGGGCATGGGGAAACGATCAGTTAAGCCTTTTGTGAGGGGAAAGAGTGGTTGATCTGGGTGGCCGGGCCTGAAAGTTTCTACTACAATGGCATCCGCTTTGCTGCCGGGGAAGTTCATTTTATTCTTGGTGAAAATCTTGATGAGCTGCTTCACCAATTTGTGCTCGTGCGAGCTGGGACTGAACCAAATCTTACCCACCACCGACATATCAGCGGCTAGTTCTTTATTGGCTTCGTTGGCCCAGCCTCGATTACCGGTAACGGTAACCTCCACATTCATACTGCCCAGGTGAGGTGAGGTGGTGCCTTGCTGTGGGCAAATGATGGAAAATACGCGCCCCTCATCCGTATAGCCCAAGCGAGAAATATCGGGTGCAAACATCTGGTAGCAGCGCTTGGGATCAGCTTCCCCCGGTTCGGTTTCCCAGCTAAATTCTGGCCATACTACCTTCTGCTGTCGTTGTAGTTTGGGGATGTTATCAAGATTGTCCAGTACCGGGAGCGAACTCAGGTCCGGATCTGGATAGCCAAATGCAGGGTTGGATGCTACAAAGCCACCCACCCAGCCATCAACGGGCGTTTTGTTGATCAGCTTACGTAGATCATCGTTAGTGGTATCTACCGTCAGATTAATGGGCGGAGTAGCCGTCCCGGCATCGGTGATGATGTTGTGCTTGGTGCTCAGTAGCTCTAATCCACCATCTTTTACAATGAAGTAAAGATCGGGTTCGCGCTCGAAAAACTTACTGAATTTAGAACGGTCAAAGCTGATGCTAAATGCACCTTCCGCATCAGTGACTCCGATGCCCAGAAAGTCATCTTGAACCGGGTCGTCGTCATATAATAGCACGTGCAGGTCCTGAATGCCTTCGTCGGTGCCCTGGTGTTTTACGGTTCCTCTTACGGTATAAACGGAGCCGGCAATAGTAATGGCGTTACTCATACAATCAATTGAATTTGGGTTTAGTAAATGGGCCGGCTACCCTGTACCTTTGTACCTGATAACTAGCTTGCAATGCGAAGTGAAACCTGTTCTATCTTAGATGGTGCCGCAATATCCATGCGGAACGGATGGGTATTGAATATGGATGTTTAGGTTTCTGCTCCGTGACACTACAATGATAGTGATTATCTGTGGCTTTCTTTTGTATTTTAGCCTGAATCAAGTTCTCGGATGTTTCCGAAATATCCGAGAACTACATGATCAGGAGTTCAAGATCCCGCTCATCAAAAAAGCAATACAAGCGGCCGGTGGCACCTTGATGCTGTACGCCATCCCCTGGAGTCCACCCGACTTTATGAAGATCAATGACTTTAACAATGGCACTGTCGGTTGGACAGATTGGAACATTCTGCTCGACCAGGGCGGTGGCCCCAATCACGTAGGTAATTTCTGCTTCGCACCCATCCACGGTGATACCGAGAACGGTGAGCTGATCTACACGCCGACTTACTACTACATTGGCCACTTCTCGAAGTTCATCCATCCGGGTGCCAAGCGAATTAGCACGGTGAGCAGCCGCAGTCATCTGCTCAGTACCTCCTTCCAAAATGAGGATGGTAGCCTGGTCAACGTGATCATGAACCAGAGCGATGAGGCGATTTATTATCAAGAAGGGCAGCCCAGTCGTTGGCTCCGGATTTATCCCCTGTATATCGAACTCTTGGAACGGCGCACGGAAGTTCAAACCTACACACACACACCTTTACCCCCATTTTACCTTCCGCTACGATCGGTCTTCCTTGGAGCGGCTGATAGAGCAGTCGCGTCTCAACGCTGGAGCTTATTGTTTTGATCAGGCGGCTACTTCCTTTCCCGCTGCCAGAGCTAATGAAAAGATAGCTGCTCGCACGGCTTATCGTTGGTTGTTGCGGGCACTGAAATACGTGCCGGAAGACAACACTTATCAAGATCACTTGGCCGAAATGTACGACTGGGGTACAGTACGGATTTTTGTCCAAGGCTTATCGTATTTCAACCCGGCTTGGTTTCCGTTGGAAGCGAGTTTTGCGCCCTCGGGTTTTCTGTTTCACCAACGCGATTGGATCGAAATTCACTACAGTAATGTGGTACAGCGACGTATTGACTACGAGGCAATAGTTGATGTTACGGAGGTCTATGTAGGAAGGAATGAAGAGGTCGAAAGCACAGAATGTTTCAGTGCGGAAGTAATTACGGGTTACCGTACAGAAACTAAAAAGGTTTGGCAGGACTCGGTCCGGGTAGAGGTAAAGGAAGAGGTGCCTATTTACGCTACCGTAACGGCTACCATTACAACGGTAGAGCAGTATAAAGAAGCCTGGAGCAGAGCCCAAATCCAGTTGATTCCCGTTGCGGGGCTCAGACCTGGCACCTGGTGGAATACCGCTCCGAGTGTGGATTGGTCAAATACTTACGAAATCTGCTCTGGTGATGATCGTGCGCTGCCTTCTTCCTGTAGCGGTTCCTGCGGCCTTTATCCCAGCGACCGGTCCATGGTAAGAGACTTAGGGCGAGCTATTCGCAGAAATCTGGTTGGCTGTTTGTGCCACTATTTCCCAGATACGCATTTGCGAAGAAGAGATCGCAAAGCGTTGGGCTGGTAGGTTCCCAGTAGGGTAAGAATAATTCTCTTGGCGGTATTTATAGTAAACACCTTACCATGCAGGAAGTATTAGATGATCATAGATCGGATGCCCAAGCGCTGGAAGCACCACAGCTACAATTTAAATTGATCTCCGCTGGTATTTTATTGGGTCTATGCATCAGTCGATTTTACAAATTGCTCAAAGGTGCGCTGGAGGCTATTGGTTTTAAGTTAGAAGTATTTGGTCTGCTCAGCCGTTTTCTATCCGAAGCTCTGGCTGTTTTTATGGTACTCCTGTTCGTAGTATTTGTATTCAAGAAACTGAGAAAGGAGCTGACAAGTGGAAATTATACGGTTAATCGCTTCTTTGTCCACGCCGTCATCCTTTATTTACTCACACTAGTGCTACAGATAACTAGCCCGCTCCTATTTATGAGTGCCGCCGATTACTATAAAGACTACCGGATGAGTGTAGAGCAGATCGGAGAGTTTGAGTTAGTCGCAAGTATCATGAGTTTCGTCGGATATCTATTTCTAATGATTGGAACGGTTATCTATATTAATAAAATCGGGCGGGGTAAGCAGAATGTGCCCTAAGAATAGCTTGTATTAGACCATCTTCAATCTTGGATACCAATACCAAAAATACCTTACTTGTACTTGGATTAATTGTACTAACCATAGTGCTTTATCGGTCTTGTAATCGCTGTGAATGTGAAGCCAGGATATCTTATGACAATGTCAATTTGAATCAAGATATCGATCTCGATCGCCTGTTCCAGCCCGCTCATTCGAATGAGTTGAACACCGTGCGTCAAGTTTGGCGAGATACTGATTTGCATAGCGATAGTTTCCGTATTGTCACTGAGTTCAGGTTCGCTGGCGGGCGAGATGTGCAGATCATCGAGCAGTATAAGCAAGGTGCCAAACACTACGGCGCCATATGTATTGGGGTTTTGGTCCATGCCAATGACCCACCGCCTTGTATTTTTGGTCGTTTTTGGTTGGACAGCGATTACCGCTAGTGGATTGATACGGGAGCGCTCGGAGGCTAATGAATAGCTACTTCGCTCCTGTTGTTCGTTAGGGCAGTCTTAAGCAAGCCAGCTCAACTTGTTCTATGATCTGTTATAGATTGCCATACGGCTACTGAATAGCGAAGCTGAATAAGTATCTTGTAGCTCACTAGTAGAACAAGCTTTAGTAAACGATGAGAGACAAGAGAACCCGTTGGACCATAGCCATACTATTTCTACTGTCAAGTGGCCTGCTGGCGCAACCATTCCTAGCAAGGACTTTTGCTTACGAGGGTAATACCAGGGAATACAATATCTATCTACCTGCCTCTTACGACGGCAGTGTGGCTTTTCCATTACTCTTTAACTTTCATGGCGGCGGCGGCGACATTGCTTCCCAGATCGCTATTGCTGATATGAGGTCAATTGCTGATACGGCCGATTTCATTCTCGTATATCCACAAGCATTGCCCGACCCCAATGATGACGGCTCTACTAACTGGTTGCATAAAGAACCTACTGAGGTGGATGATGTGTTTTTCATTGATGCTTTAATCTCGAGCCTTTCTGCCGAATATGAAATCGATCAGACCAGAATTTATGCCTGCGGCTACTCTTTGGGTGGAGAGTTTACCTACGAACTAGCCTGCCGGTTGAACGAACAAATTGCGGCCGTGGGTGTCGTAGCTCGAACCATGTTTGTTGGCACCCTTGACAATTGCGCTCCCAGCCATCCAACGGGTGTCCTAACCATACTGGGAACCGATGATGCAATTTCACCTTACGATGGCCTAGAGTGGGGAGGCATTCAATATTATCATTCCGCCGCTGAAGTGCACGATTATTGGGTAACTCATAATAATGCCGCCACTGTTCCCATAATCACCCAATTACCAGATCTGGAGCCCTTTGATGGCAGCACCGTAGAACGTTATATCTGGGGGGAGGGAGATGCTTGCGTGGCGGTAGAACATTTGAAGGTAAACAATGGTGGACATGACTGGCCGGGTAGCTTTGGCAACAAGGATATAGATGCTTCTGTGGAGATCTGGAATTTTGTTTCTCAGTATAGTTTAGATGGTTTGATCAGTTGTGCTGTCACATCAACATCAGAAGTACCTCTGGAAAGCGATCTCCTCATCTATCCCAATCCCCTTACTGATCAGATTAGGCTCGATGCAATATTCGAAGACAACCAGGTTTATGAAATACACTCACCTGCAGGAAGTCTTGTTTCTTCCGGAGTGCTTGCTTCTGGAAATAGTATGATCAATATTCCCCACTTACCCGCCGGAATCTACATACTAAAATTGGCCGGTAGCGCATTGCGGTTCGTAAAGCTGCAATAGCAGCATCTGATGAGTACTAATTTTCTAGATGCCTTGCTATGAAAGGTAAAAAGCGACAAGAATGGATTGAACAGGGCTACCAGGTAGCCGCCACCGAAGGCTTCGGTAGTTTGAGTGTAGAGTCCATCGGTCGCGCTATCAACAAAAACAAATCTTCCTTCTACCACTATTTTGGCGACTGGGATGGATTTGAGGAAGCGCTCTTAGTGTATCACTTGGAATTATCTAGGGAGTTCGCGCGTGAGGCCAATCAATGCCGGAACATCATCCCGGATATGCTGGACCTATTCGTGGCGCACGAAACAGATATCTTCTTCCACAAGCAACTCCGTATCAATCGCAAGAAACCCCAGTACAAGAAGTGCTTTGAAGAAGTCTACAGCATGTACGAAGAGGCCATCCTCAATAGATGGACCCACTACCTCCAGCTGGATGATCAACCCCTGCTGGCCCGTAAAATCCTTAACCTCGTTAGCGAGAATTTTCTCCTCCAAATTACTCCCGATAACTTCAACGCGGAATGGATGAAAAACTATCTCGCTGATATCACGCACCTACTCGTAGCCATGGGAAAACCAGCCAAAAAGTAGCGTTTTGCACGCCCCCGTCTAATTTTCTTTCCACCTTCCCCTTAGCTTAGCAGATGTAGAAATGTGTGGGATGACTGATGCTGTAATTTGAATCATTCCACACTAATTCCGCAGCTAAAGTAAGAGACATCCATACAACCAAAGGCCATGAGTGTAACGAACAATCTAAAAGTCCGAGAAGTAATCAACCAGGTCGTCAATGACCCTGAATACAAACGCGTCGCCGCCGTTCCCCTCTTTTCCGGCCACCAGCTAGGGCTCATCGCTCTCGCCTACGGGGGCGTGTTTGGTGGTATGGTATTGTACTGGTACGCCGGTGTATCGCTGTGGATCGTTTATCCCATCATGGCCTTCTGCTTTTACACGGCCTTCACGCCTTTGCACGATGCCACACACCGCGCGGTATCCTCCAATAATCGCTTAAACGATTTTCTGGGTACCCTTTCCGGTACCTTACTTTTTCCCTTTGCCAATACCACCGGTTATCGTTATCTACACCTGGCTCACCATCGTTACGTGGGCGATAAAGAGCTTGATCCGGATGAGCCCATGGTGGCTATTCCTACGCTCTATTTTCCCTTTGGCTATTTGGTTCTACTGTTTCCAGATTTTCTCTGGGCTTATTGGTTATTGGTCAAGGCTTGGAAAAGAACCCCCGTGCGAACTCGCTTTAGCGTATTGGTTATGATTCTTGGCAATGTGTTTTTTCATGTGGCTTGGTTTCTGAGCCCTTTTGCCTACGAGTACCTCATTCTGTTTTTCATTCCCAACCGGATTGCCATTGCCTACACGGCACTCACCTTTGCTCATACCCCCCACCCGGAGGGCTTATCGTGGAATGATCATCCTTTTCAGGCTACCTTCCAGCTCAAGGTAGACGACCACTTCGGCTGGTCTTTGTACGGGCAGCGGCATCACGCCATGCATCACTTCTTGCCACATGTACCCTGGTACAACTATTTCAAAGTTTGGGACTTGGCCAATGGCGCTTTCCGGCGGCAAGAGATTCCAGAAAAGGAGCTATTCGCCAAGCCAGATCCTCACTTTAAGGACCAAGTACTACAGGAAAAAGAGGAAGCGGCGGATGACATATTGTTGGCCCAAGTCACGACTATTCACGAAGCTGCGCCGGGTATAAAAACCTTTTTTCTCACAGCGCCGCAGTCCGCTCCACCTTTACCGCCGTTTACGGCCGGCGCGCACATCAATGTCACCCTGCCTAGTGGTAAAGTGCGGTCGTATTCTTGTTTAAATGCTCCTTACGAAGAGCATTGCTACCAAATTGCGGTCAAGCTCGAGGTCAATGGCCAGGGCGGCTCCAGAGAAATGCACGAGCAGGTG
>JBCBWU010000147.1:0-17834 GCA_039816955.1 Bacteroidota bacterium | reverse complement strand
CAACTACAGCAGTAGCCCAGTTGTAGCTTGAGATAGGACAGATTATATAATCAAAACCGTAGCAGGAATACTACCGTAAACCAGCCTACCCCCTGTGACTTTAAGCTTGTTTTTCCTTCATAAGTATGGACACAATACTTTCACTTTGAGGTTTCTTTAACGCATTGGTCATCATAAAGCGGTAGACCAATACGTTTTTACCACACACAATCCCCCAAGCTAATGTCTTTACAACCAACTTCTTTCGGACTTCTTCTCCTGCTTGCCATATTCAGCTTTCAGTGCGGTAGCTTTCCGCCAGCAACGAGAACATCAAGCCCAACTACAACAACTCCCCGCGGGTCGAGCACGAGTGCTTCTCAGGTACGGCAAAACATTGCCAATTTTGCCATCGACCAAGAAGGTACTCGCTATAAGTACGCTGGCCGCAGCCCACAAACCGGATTTGATTGCTCCGGTTTCACCTACTTTGTCTTCGATAACTTTAACGTGGAACTAACGCCCGTTTCACGCGTACAAGAAGGGGAAGGAAAGCGCATCAGTGTAGACGATGCACAGACTGGCGACCTGATCTTCTTCCGGCGCAGCAAAGGCGGCTCCGTTTTCCATGTAGCTTTAGTGGTGAAAAACGAACCGAATAACTTAACAGTTATCCACAGCACCTCCTCACGTGGAGTAATTATGGAGAACATCTACAATAGCTCTTACTGGCGTAGTAAGGTCACTACTGCCAGAGATATATTGGGTCGTTAGCATAACGTTTCGCCGCAGAAGTAGACCGTTTTTGAGTTAGCTTCTAATTTTTCCTTAGATTTAGCAAGGATTTTTCACATCCGCAACGTATAACGTATTAGTGTGTGTTTTACAAACGCTTTACGGCTTGAAAATCGAGACTACGAAGTTATGGTTTTCAGCAGTTCAGTTTCAAACATACGCTTAGTCTACCCTGCTTAGTGTGATCCTGCTATGAACAGACAGTTACCCACATAACAGGTTCATTCGCCGCCTGATGCCTCAAGCCAGTCCGCATAGAGCTGGCCATAGAGAGCTTTGCATGCCAGCTAAACTGCTGCAAAACGCCAACAGATGCAAGAAACGACTACTCCAACAAGCCTACCGCTAGATGGTCTACATCTGCTAGAAAGCTTAATGGATACGCGAGATTTCAGAAAAAAAATCCCGACCAGTTTGCAGGGTTTTGCTAAACTGAGTGGGGCGGCTCGTGCCTTTCTGTTAGAACTTCTTCCGTTACCGGAAAATGAGTCAAAGTTTCAATATCAGCGCATTTTAGAAGTAAATACCCGAGGAGAACAAACGGAACACAATGTTCCCCGCAGGCTTGTAAATCAGACCCCCTCGTTCTCCCCGCTTGTAAAGTGGATGATGGAAACCAGCACGGTAGGCATAACTGATGCCGAGCCCCCCTCTGGCCTTCCTTTGTTGATCCAAGCAGCATCACGCGAAGCTGAGGTTTACAGCGCCCTCCGGGATAATAAAATCTGCCACGCTCTGATCAAAGCAGTCGGCTTGGACTTCTCTTCTTTCATGCTGTTTCCCCTCATACACCAGAATCAATTGTGGGGAGTTGTTTTTTTGTGTAGTCCTAACAAGCACGAATGGCCTCATTCGTCACAGCGCTATGGTATCACTTTTTCCAAGCTATTAGCAAGATTACTGAGTCAGGATTTCCAAACCCAACGCTCGCGTATTCGGAAACGAACCGACCGTATTAACTCTAATAAATTTTATCCGGTAAACAAGCACACCTCTCCCTTGGCCGAGGCCCGGGAAAAACTCACGGAACAGGATTTTATTCAAGTTCTAGTAACTACTATCCCCGCTTGTTTATTTGTTGTTGACCTTGAATACAACAAGGTTATTTTTTCCAACCAGGATACCTTCGCAGGCTATAATTTCATGAACGCGAATAGCCCGTTAGAGCTCTTCGCCAGTATTATTCACCCCGATCAACGTCAAACCGGTCTTGACAATTTTTTTGAGCGTTTCCGCCAAGCGACAGACAACGAGATTGTGGAAAGCGAGTACTGCATCCGCCATAATGATGGCCATTGGATTTGGGTACAAGAACGAGTACGTGTTTTCCAACGATTCCCCGATGGAAAAGTGCGTCAATACCTAACTGCACTGGAGGATATTACGGAGAAAAAACAGAACTTACTCAAACTAAAGAAGAGTCAACTCCGTTACCAAAACTTCATCAAGTATAGTGCAGAAGGAATGTTTTTTGTGAATTGTGGAGAGCCTATTCCTACCCATCTTTCTACCGAGGAACAAACGGAAATGTTCTACGCCAACGCCTACATTGGGGAATGCAACACCGCTATTGCTCGTATGTATGGCCTCGAAAAAGTAGATGATCTGGTAGGTAAGCGGATTGAAGACATCCATCAAGGCGAGCACTACGAGCACAACCGCCAAACGTTCTCTACCTTCGCTGAAGGCGGTTATAAATCCGCGGGTCGCGAAACAATGGAAGAAGATGTTCAGGGTAACCTACACTACTTTGCTCATCACGCGACGGGGCTTTTTGAAGACGGGTGTCTGGTTGGCCTCTGGGGAGTACAACGCGACATCACCGAAACACGCTTAGCGGAACAGGCGCTTCGCGAAACAGAATCAAAACTCTCTTCCTTCATTCAGGATGCCCAAATGGGTATCTGGGAATGGGACTGGCAGACCGATCAGGTGGAGGTTAACACTATTTTCCTGGGTATCCTTGGCTTAGACGAAAGCGTTTCTTCTTTTACGAAAGAAGAATTTGTCGCTTTAATCGCGGAACCATACCGGACACGCCTACACCACGCCATGACCTCTCATCTGGAAAATAATACTGAGAATTATCAAGTAGAAATACAAATGGGTAATTCACCCAGTACAATGCGCTGGTTTCAGCTGCATGGCCGCAAGGTGGAAGTAAAGGAGGATGGTAGCCCCAAGCGACTCATTGGAAGCCTGATCAATGTACACGAAAACAAGGTAGCAGAGCTGCTTCTACAAGAGGGGGAGGCTTTATTACGGGCTGTAGTAGAAGCAATTCCTGACACCAAACTGAGAGTCAACAAGCAGGGAAAAATACTTGCTGCCTACACCACGCAAAAGGGAAAATCGATTTACCTGAACCTACGACGAGACTTGATAGTGGGGCAACAGCTAGACAAGGTGTTTCCTTTTGCGGTAGCAACTGGCCTGAGTTTCAACGCAAAATCTGCTCTGGAGCATGGAATCTTGCAAACCTTTGAGTTTACGGATAACCTAGCTGGAGAAGAAACCCGGCGTTATTACGAAGCTCGTATCAATGCCATTAACCAAGATGAGTACATCCTCATCCTCCGTGATGTTTCGGCCATCAAGCAGGCTCAACAAGCACTGACTGAACAGGTCCGGGAAGTGGACCGAAAAAACCGCGAACTCGAAGCGTACATTAAGTCTAACCTCCAGCTCGAAAACTTTGCCTACATCGCTTCGCACGACTTGCGTGAACCAGCTAGGACGATGCGGACTTTTAGCCAGTTTCTCAAGAAGCGGGCCGGAGACCAACTCGATAAGGATAGTCAAATGTATCTGGATTTCATCATCACCGGCGCCGACCGGATGAACCAGCTAATCCAGGATTTGCTAAAGTATTCACGCGTTAATTCAGAACCCTTTGAGCGAGAGTTCATTGCTCCGGTATCCCTGCTAAAAGAAATACTGACGCAGCTGAAGAGTAGCATACAAGAAAAACAAGCCGAAATCGTCATCGGCGAACTCCCGGCAAAGATCCAAGGTAGTGCTACGCGCCTAAGACAGTTGTTTCAAAACCTCATCTCCAACTCCATCAAGTTCCACCAGCCGGATAAGCCACCAAAAATTGAGATTTTGGCTCAGGAAACGCCCACTCATTGGCATTTCACGATTATTGATAACGGCATTGGTATCGATCCGCAGTTCCACGAGCAGGTCTTTGTCATTTTCAAAAAATTGCATAATAACCAGGCCTACGAAGGCACTGGCATTGGCCTGGCTTTAGTGAAGCGTATTGTCACGCAACACGAAGGCGAAGTCTGGCTAGACTCCCAATTGGGTGAAGGGACGAGCATTCACTTTACCTTGCGCAAGTAACCACAGCCACAGAACTTATGGACTTTGAAACACACTTTCAACAGCTTTCCCAAGCCTACTTGCAGCATTTAGCGAATGCGGATCTAGCGGCACTACTCCAGCTTTTTGCACCAGCAGCCGAAGTGCTATCACCACTCTACGGGCGGCAACCGGCCACTGATTTCTACCGGCAGCTCTTTTCTGATACCAATCAGTCTAAGCTACAATGGAAAGACACACTGATTAATAACAGTAATCAGTCGGCTTGTATCTTCTTCGAATACTCCTGGACCCTAGCTACGGGAGAGGTAGTCCGCTTTGATGTCATTGACTACGTCCAACTCAACGATAGTGGACAAATCAACTTCTTGCAGATTGTGTACGATACCGTACAGTCTAGACCAGCCTTGGATAAAGTAGGAAACTAGGGAAAATTAGAAGTAGGAAATTAGAAAGCAGAAATGCAGTATTTCATATTTCTAACCTCCTATTTCTGATTTATTAAGCAAATAAAGTGCTCATATCTGTACGTTCACGCACCAAGGCAGGTACCTTATCGATCGGCACGCGCTCTTGCTTCAAGGTGTCACGGTCACGTACAGTAACGGTATTATCTTCCAGTGTATCAAAATCGATGGTGATACAGAAGGGCGTACCAATGGCATCCTGACGACGGTAGAGCTTACCAATCGCACCTGTATCATCATACTGGCAATGGCAAGATAGCTTGAGCTGATCGAACAGACCTTTGGCTTTTTCTACCAGCTCTGGGTTGGTACGCTTCAGTGGCATGATAGCGGCCTTGATCGGTGCCAGTGCCGGGTGGAAGCGAAGTACATCGCGGCGGTTGTTTTCGTCGTCTTGGCCAGGTACTTGCTCGTTGACCAGAGCATTGGTCATAGCAGCCAAGAACATGCGATCACAACCAATGGATGTTTCCAGTACGTAAGGCACGTAGCGCTCCTTGGTAGCTGGATCAAAGTACATGAGCTTCTTGCCAGATAACTCCTGGTGGCTACTCAGGTCAAAATCAGTGCGCGAGTGAATACCTTCCAGTTCTTTGAAACCAAATGGAAACTGGAACTGAATATCCACGGCGGCATCAGCGTAGTGAGCCAGATTATCGTGATCGTGGAAACGTAGCTTTTCAGCAGGTGTACCCAGGGCCTTGTGCCAGTTCAGGCGAGTCTCCTTCCAGTACTCATACCATTCTTTCTGGCTACCAGGCTGAATAAAGAATTGCATTTCCATTTGCTCAAACTCCCGCATGCGGAAAATGAACTGGCGGGCGACAATCTCGTTACGGAAAGCCTTACCAATCTGAGCAATACCGAAAGGAATTTTCTGGCGGGTGGTCTTCTGAACATTCAGGAAGTTCACAAAAATACCCTGCGCGGTTTCGGGGCGCAAATACAGCTTACCTTCCTCACCGGCGATGTTACCCAACTGCGTAGAGAACATCAGGTTAAACTGGCGTACATCCGTCCAGTTACGAGAACCGCCTTCAGGGTCCGCGATATTGAGATCCTCAATAATCTGCTTCAGCTCAGCCATATCGTTGTTCGTCATGGCAGTAGCTAAACGCTTAGCAATTTCGTCAATCTGGGCCTGATAACCTTTTACCCGCTCATTAGTAGAGCGGAACATGGCTTCGTCAAAGTCGTCAAAACGTTTCTTGGCGCGCGCAACTTCCTTATTGATCTTACCCTCGATCTTATCCATGTGATCCTCGATCAACACATCGGCACGATAGCGCTTTTTGCTATCCTTATTGTCGATCAAAGGGTCATTAAAGGCATCAACGTGGCCAGATGCTTTCCAGGTCTTGGGGTGCATGAAGATAGCCGCATCAATACCTACGATATTGTCGTGCATCTGCACCATGGCTTTCCACCAATATTCTTTGATATTGTTCTTGAGCAAAGAACCGTAGGGACCGTAGTCATACACTGCACTAAGCCCATCGTAGATTTCGCTAGACTGATAAATAAAACCGTACTCTTTACAGTGCGCTACTAGCGCCTTGAATTGATCATTTTGTTGAGCCATCTTCTTTTACTTTTGGCCGAGGTGTCTTTATATACATGACGCGAAGTGGTTTAGCTACGCTGCTCCTTCGGGGTGGGCAAAGCCCACACCACTTCGGTCAGTACATACTGTACTTGAAGAAGGTTTGGGCTTCCAAACCTTTTCAACGTCAGTATAGAAGGCGCAAAGATAAGAAGATAGTTCCTTACTCGTCAGAAAATTAAGGCCGCATAAGAAAGATTGTAATGCCAGCTAGATAGGGATAAAAACTGTACATAAATCTTGTATTCAGACAAGCATAATTCCAATCTGTTTTTCGATATTGTAGCAAGGTGCCACCTTTTAGACCGTATTCGTGCGGACACTTCACCATCTAATCCAGACCTGCGTTTGATCTGATGATGATTTTATAGTGTATTTAGAATTGTCTACAAAACGAACGAACAAGCCATTATCATTATGTCTGGGAAAAAGCATGACATCAACACTATCCAATATGTAGGTATTGGACTCTTTACGTTGGCATTAGCCGTTTTCGTTAGCTCACTTACGTTGAGCCATTACGAACTCAACCTGGAGGCTGTCAAGACCAGCTTAAACAACAATTATCACTACGGCTTTGTGGAGCAGAATGCCGATATGATGCAAGGTACCTACAGCAGTAGCTTTGCCTTTATCGACGCATTTGACGAGCTCATGGCCAAGGTACAAGCCGATGTCAAACAAGATGTAACGGATGTAAAAGGCCTCACCTCTAGCGATGGAGAATATTGGAGTTACCTACTGCAAGACTGGCAATTAAAAGGCTTAACCTTTCCGGTTACGAAAGCTTCTAGTACTGGCTTGCTCCCCGGTAATTCCTGGCTGTTCTTTTTTCTGAGTATTATCCTGGGCATCATTGGTGCCTTACTGTATATCCTACCACAGCGCCGCTTTTTTCCCGGCATTAAGAATCATCATATTTACCACAGTAGCATGCACAACCGAGGTTGGTTGGGCATCGCAGCTGGCTTTTTCCTGATCGGGTTTTACATTTTGCTCTACTTCTATCCAGAGCACATGGTGAACTGGATTATCATGGTAGACCCTATCAGTGTGGCCTTAAATGGCGGGCCAGCCAGTAACTGGTTCCTGTATGGTTTCTTGTATACAATTTGTATTATCGTAATGGGGGTCCGCATGATCATCAAGTACCGGCACAACCGCTACCAAATGATCAGGACTGGTTCGGTGATGTTTTTCCAGACCACCTTTGCGTTTCTCTTGCCAGAGATTATGGCTGCCTTGAACCAGCCCCGTATGGACTTGAAGAACATCTGGCCACTGAATTATTCTTTCTTCTTCGATTATAATCTGAACTCCCTGACCAGCTCCGGTGGATTTGGCTTATTCCTATTATTCTGGGGAATTATCCTAGCGGCAATAGGTGTTCCTATTATCACTTATTTCTACGGCAAACGTTGGTACTGTTCTTGGGTATGCGGCTGTGGTGGCTTGGCCGAAACCCTGGGTGACCCGTACCGTCAGTTGAGTGATAAATCCGAGCAAGCCTGGCATATTGAGCGTTGGATCATCCACTCAGTAATGGTCTTTGCGGTAGCGATGACAATAATTGTAGTTTATAGCTTTTTACCCTTAGCAGCGGAGGCTGATGGTAGCTGGCTACACAAGACTAATTTTATCTTTCTCGTTTCCGGACTACTACTTGTTGCTCCCGGCTACATTTTTGCACGAAACCGAAAGGTCAATATCTTCAAGTCCTCTACCATGTGGATGATGTGGATAGCGGCTATTGCCTTGGTTTTCCTAGCTAATTACAACCACTTTGTTCTCGAAAATTATAAAGCGACTATTAAGATTAATCGCTGGTTACTTATCGGCCTAGCAGGAGTCATTATTGGCACCTTGGTATTTTTGCACCGTCGGGAGCGCCCAACAGCGAATCCACGCAAGATCTATACCATTGCGATGGTGTTCTTCGGTGCTATTGCTGGCTGGCAACTCATGGCCTTCGGCGATGGCGGCAAGACCATCGCAACCTTTAGTCATTATGATGTGCGCACCGTTTACGGCTTCTCCATTAGCTCCATTTTTGCGGGTGTGGTGGGTACCGGTTTCTACCCCCTTATGGGTAATCGCGTATGGTGCCGCTTCGGTTGTCCACTTGCTGGCTACTTAGGGCTGGTACAACGTATAAAGTCGCGCTTCCGCATTACCACCAATGGTAGTCAGTGCATTTCTTGCGGCAACTGCTCTACCTATTGTGAAATGGGAATTGACGTGCGTTCTTACGCCCAGCGCGGGCAGGATATCGTTCGCTCCTCTTGTGTAGGTTGTGGTATTTGTTCAGCTGTTTGTCCACGTGGAGTACTTCGCCTGGAAAACGCTAGCGCGGATATCAATCAGCGGGCTGATAGTCAGCGGGCGATCCACATTGGTGAGGGTGAGGTGCGTTTGTTAGCGTAAGCCCTGGAGCGATCTGATCTGGTTTTTAATTTAAATCCGTTAATATTTTTTAATTTCAGCCCCTATTAATTCAAAAGGGGCCGGTTATTGGCTATCGCTAATAGTAAAGGATGAAATTAAGATTGTTCTTTTCCTACGGGAGAAGAGACGAAGATCAAGAATATGCTAGTCTGCTGGTCAGCTATTTGAGTAAAATTCCTTCGATCGAACTATTTTGGGACAAATTTATTGATGCAAGTGAACCTTGGAAAACAAAACTACTGACTAAAGCAAAAGAAGCTGATGTCTTTGTGTATTTAGCCAGTAGTCATTCTGTAGCTGCCACATCTTTTTGTCACCAGGAATTGAAGGCGTATAATAGTGTAATGGGAAAAAAAGCAGCCATTTTTCCCATTATTCTAGAGCCTTGTACCTATCTGGAAAATTACAACTCCTTGACGCGTTTTCAGATGTTGCCAATGCACCCTGAGTCAGGTAAGTTTTCGCCTTTAGTAGATTGGTGGGGCGAGAAAAATATGCGCCTTAAAGGCTGCAACCAGATTGCCGTAGCAATAAAAGACCGGATAGATTTGCTAATTAGCAAACAAGAACAAACCCAACCTCTAGAACAAGAGGAAAGCGGCTGGGGGATTGATCTTAGTTTTGAGTTCATCTTGAGCAAATACTTAAACTTATTTGAAATAGACTTTACAGTGCTGGAACCTTTCGTCCTCCAAAAGACTTTATTTCCTTACTACTTCCGAAACGAACAGATTGCTTTTGTGCCTTGTTATTATGATAAAGTGGAAAGAAAATTCCTTATAGATAACAATATTACAGATATTTATAGTAGCCTAATTGATAAGGATTTGCCTTGGCTTAAAATCTTACCTGTGAATTGCTGGCAACGAAACTTAGATGACGAATACACGTTAAATGTTCCAGAAGAAGAGCTGATCAAGGCAATAATTAACTTAAGAGAGAAGATTAATAAAAACAAGAAGATTAGTAAAATACATATTGCACCTATTAATTCTGTTAAACAATTGCTTGATTTTTAAGAATTTATCGCTTATATTCTATTTAATATTTGATAGCGAATTATTTTTTTTTAATTTCGACCATTAATTTACCTCAATTGTGAGGGAATAGGAAAATAATTAGTCCTATGACAACTAATAGCGCTGAAAATACATCAAAGGATGATCATGATGCATCAACAACTAACAATCAGCCGAGCCCTAAGAAAGGGCTAAAAATTTTGAGGCGAATATCTAGAAAAAAGTATCAGGTTTCTAGTGATCCTAATGCTTGGAAAAAAAGAGGATGCTTTTACACAGGAGCAGCTAAAAAGATATCCAAATAGGTATAACTATTGAAAAGAATATTTTGTGCGTTTTCTCAGTCCTACTCTATATCCTCCTCCACAAAAATTCCTTCGAAAAGCTTAAGTTTTCTTTTGGCTGAGAAATCCCAAAGAGATTTCAGAAAGGCTGAACGCAATCGAAAATGTTTAGCTCGAATAGCGGCACAAGTAGTAAAGAAGCCCCCCAATGGATCAAACCATATGTGGAAAGAAGCTCCCTCCTCAATTAATTTCTGACGCTCTATTTTCCCCGTATCACTACTGCGAGGAAGTATTGCGATGATGTCATCATTCAAGGTTTTAATTAATTTTAGATAAGTCAACATTAGTGCCTGCAAGAAAAAGGAATCTTGGGCATACGCTAAATGTGGGTGTTTCCGCTTGCGCACAAAAGAGTAGGTCTGACCTTGGCTAAGTCGTTCTCTAATTTCTTCTGAGATATCTTTAATGTGGTACTTTCTCGCGTACGCTATCCTTTCGTAATGGTTATTTCCAAAATAGTTATTCTGAGGTTCCTTGTCTTGATAATCTCTCATTTTTTCATACGTTTCAGGATCCGCCTTAAAACGAGATTGAATTTTATCATGTAACTCCTCCTCATTAATATCCTTGATATCTTTAAATAAATCTACTAGAAGATAACTCATAGCTATGCTTTTAGCAGTATTGAGTAACGGTTTATGTTCTTTGAGAAAAGAGGCACCTTTTGTCTTGGCGTGGAGGTAAGCAGTTTCCCAAGCTTCGATAAAAAAGGAATTAAGCGGTTTGAACGGAGGGTGAATAGCACCTTCAAAAAAGGCAGAATTGTTAGTTAAATGAGCAACAAGATAAAGACGTTTGAATAACATATTGAAGGAGTCTTGCTTCAAACTACCATCTACATTGTAGGCAATTCCCATTTGCATGTAAACACTCCATCTCCAATACTGAAAGAGTTCAAAGTCTTCAGCAAAAGCAGTATAATATGTAACAATATCAACTAAAAAATAACGAAGGTGTTGCTGTTCCAACTCCTCTTCTTGGCTCTTAATAGCTGCAAAAAGTTGTTTGACCTCTTCGTCCACGTCAGCACTAATATAGTAGCGCTCAGGAATGAAATTTGCAGCCTCATGGGTCGCAGTTGCCGCAAAAAAAACAGGTTGATAAAGGTGAAAATAATTTAAGCGTACGCTCAACAAATCCGACATCGTGTTGGATACTCCAGCCACATAGGCCATAGACCGGCTGTACTCTCCTTCTTCGAAAAAGGAAGTGAGGGTTTTATAAGCCCCGTCAAAGAGACTGACTAATTGCTGAATACCACCATTAAATTTGAGATTAAAGTCAGTGATCTCATTCATGATGTAGCTTTGCCCAAATCGATTTTGGTATGCCATCTCAAAATCCCTAGTAATGGCATTTAGAAGCTCCGTAATATCTAAAACAGCCTGCTTATCTGACAATTCCACGAAGAGTTCGATAAGGTTAATAATCTCCTCTAAATACGGTCGTAATTCAACGAAATAATTGTATAGTATAGGATCGCTGATACCATCATTGAAGATGGTATACATATTATTTACCTTTTCCTGGATAATCTTGGGAAGACGAAGCTTCCTGAGCTTAACCCTGAGCTCACTAATTTCTTGTAACTTAAACCGGTAGCTTGCTAATTTATCATTAACTAAATAATGCTTATCTAAATCCACATTTCGGCCATCGTCCTTTCGAAATTTACTACTAAAGGTTGGAGTTGTATTTACCTTTCGAACATGCTTACTCAATGGGGATCCAATAATGAGCTTTACGATTTCTACAAAACGGCTCATTGCATTCTCTTCAATTACATAGGCATAATCTCCTCGACCAGCAGTTACCCGCCCTTTTTCCCTTATGAGCTGTGCTATTGATGTATTCTCGAGTGTGCCTAAATCGTTGAGAAACGCACTCAGGTGACCTGGTTTAATATCCCACTTAATCCTAAAAGTCACCCCCTCCTCTGATTGATACGTGATATCCGATTGATCTCCAACAATAATATCTGAGTCATAACCAAAAATCGTATTGCTGTGTACAAACAAGTGCGCATTGTGCAGTTTATCGGTTTCCTTTTCTCTAGGGTCGTCTTTTAATAGTTGATGAAGCAGCGAAGAAGAAGTAACTCTATCGTAACTGTAAGCGGTATTAGGTTGGCAGACCTCTCTTAGATTCTCTACAGTGAGCTCACGTATTTTGAAGACTTGGTCGGCAATTGTTGTATAACGATCAGAGAAAAATACGATTGATAACTCATGCCAAGAGAAAGAATAAAAAATAAGGTATTGAAAAGACCATTCACTGTTCTTCTGTGCTCCAGATAATCGGGACCTAATAGCCCGTAAGGTCATGTCTACCAACTCCCCACCGCCACCAGTAATAAGCGAATTATTGAATTTAAAAGAACTAATCCCGATGAAAGGGTGATTATTTTTCGCGGCCAGAAAAGTTGTTTTAGCTCTTTCTAGAAGACTAGGCTCTTGATCATCAATAATACTTAACTGAGGCGCCAGCCCCGAAATGACGTGAAAGGTATAATTGTGAGGCGTATAAGACGCCTCGTCGTTTTGTTCATCATTAATAAAATGACTGAAGGGGTGAAAACTTCGAGTAGCCAAACCAAAGCTATCTACCAACGATAATATGGCTAAGTCAAAATTACCAAAAAGGCAGTACGCCTTGGGCTTAAATAGCAGATCGTCAAAAATTTGGTTTTCTTTATTTTCCGTAAGAAAATAAGATTTAACCCGCTCTTTGTAGCGTTTGAACGGCCCTTCGATTTCGTTTTCCCTAAACGCATCCTCATCACCAAAGGGCATTGTCATTAAGCCAAGAAATATACCGTAGTCCTCCGTTTTGTACATGCAAAAAGTCTAAATGCGCTAAAATTTAAATTGTGAAATTAACAATATTCACTCAAAGAGGTTCGCGGCGCAAATAGACTGTTTTTTTAGCGTAAGAAACCTGTGGAAAATTAAATGTCAAATTCAATTAGAAATACGATGATTAGTGCGTGTGTACTTCCTTAAACAAATCAACAATGACAGGGTATAAAGCCCCGCCGCCAGCCACCAAACAAGGTGAATAGCGCTAGCGTCTTTAGCTTGGTAATCGAATGCCACTATGGCTGCACCCAATGCATTAATCCCAAGTACTAAAAAATTAACCCAGGCTGGATTGCGCCCCTGAAAACGGAGTAAAATCAGGTTTACTAGTCCTAATACCAGGAAAATAATGGCGTGTGGTACTTGGCCACTATCAAAAAAACTTAGGCTACTAAGCAGGAATAACAACCCGCCCAGGATGAAATTGATTTTAGGTAATCGTGCCTTTAATTTGTTCTTCATCCTCCCTACCTTGTGGTGAATAAAACTAATATCAGCATGAAATACGCTGCTGCGCTCTTCAGTATTTGCTTGCTTTTTACAGCATGTACGTCCGATGCACCTCCAGCTACTGAAACGGAAGATAGCGAAAAACAACCGACCGTTGAAGACGCACAACCTGACTTCACAATCAAGCCTGGCGAGGGATTTGGCACGCTAGGTGGCGAAACAGTGCGCACGGACTTAGAGGAAGCTATTGGTAAAGAAAACGTGAGTGAGGGTGAGTTTTACATTGGCGAAGGAGAGTTTGCCCCAGGCTTAGTCCTATACTCCGACACTCCGGAAGAAGTGGAAGTGCTGCTCGATGATGACGGCTACGTTATCCTGTATCGCGTTAGCCAAAAAAACAGCAAATGGGCTACTCCCAAGGGAATCAAGGTTGGAAGTACCCTACAAGAATTAGCAGCGGCCAATGGCAAACCTTTTAAATTTACCGGCTTTGATTGGGACTACGGTGGCACCGTAACCAACTGGAACGGTGGCCAGTTTGATGGTAGCGATTTTCTAGTTGTCCTTGGCTACAATTACGAGGGCACCCCAATAACGGAAGAAGACACACAGCAGCTACTCGGAGATCAGGACATCATGTCGGACTTGCCGGCCGCTCAACGATATGAGATTGCAGTTGTTGAGATCATGCAACGATACTAGCCCGACAGAATGAGTCCAGAACAAAAAGCTCGCTTAGAAGAAATTATTCAAAAGGGATTCCCCTTATTCTCATCGCAGTGCATGCAGATGGGCTTCCAAATCTATCGTCGGCGTTTTCGCCACTTTGCCCTTTTTGCGTTAATTATCCCGTTCCTGGGTAGTGTATTTACACTTGTAGGAATGAGCTGGATCGGTACGATTATCCTAACCGTGATCGTCTCACCGGTTTTAAATGCTGGGTTCTACCTGGCCGCCAATAGTACAGTTCAAAACGAAGAATGGACCTTCAGCCGCTTTTTTGAGGCCTTACCTCAAGCAGCTCCACTGATACTGAACAATACATTGGCCTTGATCATTAGTGCGTTGATTTTAACTCCAATGTACTTCTTACTGGAGCGTATTGGGTTTCTGGAGTGGTATACTGAAGTGGTAGCTAACCCCGTAGCCCCTCCCGAGCCCCCGGGTATGAGCGGGGCGCAGTCTACCGCTTTTTTCCTCAACCTTATTCCACTAATTTATCTACAGGTGGGCTTCAGTTGGGCCTTTCCGCTCATTCTTTTTGTTGGAGCTAATCCATTGAACGCCCTGGAGTATAGCCGCCGCTTGATCAATCGTGCGTGGGGAGCACAATTCTGGTTGCTGTTCACGTTTTTCTCCATGTTCATGCTGGCTAGTTTTCTCTTGCAGCCCGTAATGCTGGCGAGCGCTGGCTTAGGCAATATCCTCTCCTTTGGCCTATTTCTGATTTTCCCGTGGGCCTACTGTAGTCTGTATATCGGTTTTCACCTAGCGATGAAACCCCGTGAGGAATAAGGAACGGTAGCTCAGTAGAGGTGCATTGCTCTTCGATAGCTATCGGGAGCGCCGCTACTTGATTGAAAATTGGTCCTGGTCTGGCAGGAAGGCCAGTTTTTGCCGAAAAGTATCTTGTGGCGCTTTCCTAATTACCACTTCTTGCACCATTTCCCTGGGAGGCAGATGAGTTTTGATACTTCCGTCATAGTTTACCAGCATAGAATCACCAGCGTAGTAGATGCCGTTACCATCTGTACCTACACGGTTAAGGCCAATGGTATAACTTTGATTTTCAATAGCCCGTGCTTGCAGCAAGGTGCGCCAGGCAAAGCCACGCTTATCTGGAAAATTAGCAACGTAAAGCAGCAGATCATACTGAAACTGATTACGGCTCCATACTGGGAAGCGTAGATCATAACAGATCAGCGGCATAATCTTCCAATCGCCGTACGTCAGCAGTAGTTGCTCGGTACCTGCCGTGTACACTTTTTCCTCACCGGCTAGCGTGAAGAGATGTCGTTTATTATACTGTTTAAGCTCCCCTTCTGGGGTGATCCAAACAAGACGATTAAAGTATTTCCCAGCCTCTTCAATGATCACACTGCCGGTTATCACAGCTCCCAAAGTGGCAGCTTGCTCTCGCATCCAGCTGACGGTAGGACCATCCATAGGCTCAGCTAAGCGCTGCGGTTCCATACTGAAACCGGTGCTAAACATTTCCGGCAAAACCACGATATCAGTACCCGGTGAAACGCCCCCCAATAAAGGCTCAAACTTATCGCGGTTACGCCCCGCATCTTCCCAGACTAAATCCGCTTGAACCAATGCCAATCTTAGTTCGCTCATGTGCTTACCCAGGTTTTAAAATACAAGAAGGGTAAACTGACCGTAGTCAATTTACCCTTCAAATATATGTAAAGTCCTTTCAGACTGACAAAACGCTAATTTACTCCTCAGCAGCTTCTTCTTCACCTTCACCCATCCGAGCAGCTTTAGCTTCAGCTGTAGCAGCAGAACGAAGTGCACGTGGGATTTCGATGATACCTACTGGAGAAGCACCTGCGCTCATGATTTCAATGCCTTCAATTGGGGCAATATCACGAACACGGATAGATTGTCCAAGCTCTAGAGAAGAGATATCCAGCTTCAATTCGTCAACTAGGTTCTCAGGATTAGCCTTAACCTTTACACGACGCATCAGCTGTAGCAATTTACCACCAGAACGCATACCCGGAGCAGTACCCTCAAAGCGTACTGGAAGCTCCACTTTTACGGTATGCCCGTCGATCAACTCCAGGAAGTCCAGGTGTACAATCTCGTCGGTCACTGGGTGCCACTGTATATCTTTCACGATGGCACGGTGAGACTTACCGTCAAGATCGATCTCAGCAACGCGGAAGGCTGGAGTAAAGATCAAGTTCTTTACCGCCTTGTGGGTAGTACTGAAATGAACGCTACCGTTCTTACTGTACAAGATAGCAGGAATTTCGCCAGCGCTGCGCACGGCTTTAGTGGCTTTCTTACCTACTTCTGTTCTTATTGTTCCTGAAACAGCTACTGCTTCCATGATGATTATTCTCTTTACTCTTAGTTAGAACCTCTTAGGAGGCTTTAAAAAGGCACGCAAAGATAAGTAATTAGTAGAAAACAAGGCACTTATGACTGATTTTTTCCCAAAAAACAGCTCAACACCGAAAATAAAGCGTCCCTTGTTTGAAAAACGCTCTCTAACTACCGCTAATATTGCCTATTGCTCAACAAATAATGCCGAGATCGAACGGTGCTCGTGCGTATTTCGAATGGCTCGCGCAAAAAGCTTGGCCGTTGACAATACTTTGATGCGCTCAGATTCCCGCTGTAGCGGAATGGTATCGCAAACCAGGAGTTCTTGGAGCACTGAGTTTTCCAGATTCTCGTAGGCCTTTCCACTCAGGACTGGGTGCGTACAAAGTGCTCTTACACTCTTGGCCCCTTTCTTCATGATAATATCTGCTGCACGGCAAAGGGTACCAGCGGTATCTACTAAGTCGTCCACCAGGATTACGTCAGCATCGGTTACATCTCCAATTACGGTCATTTCTGCAATCTCGTTGGCGCGCTTGCGATACTTATCACAAATAACCAGTGGACGACTGAAATGCTTGGCAAATGTACGTGCTCGCTTTACACCACCTACATCCGGCGAAGCGAAAGTCACATTTGACAAATCAAGATTTTCTTGCAGGTAAGGCAGATAGATAGCCTCACTCTTAAGGTGATCCACGGGAATATCGAAGAAACCCTGAATCTGGTCAGCGTGCAAGTCCATTGTCATGATCCGGTCGGCACCAGCGGCTTGTAGTAGATTGGCAATCAACTTAGCCGAAATGGGTACCCTGGGCTTATCCTTCCGATCCTGACGCGCATATCCAAAGTAGGGCATCACCGCAGTGATGTAACCCGCCGAAGCCCGCTTTGCAGCATCAATTGCCAATAGCAGCTCCATCAAATTTTCGTGCGGCTGGCAAGTGGAAGTAATGAAAAAGACGAACCCACCACGTACCGATTCGTTAATCACCGGCTGCATTTCGCCATCGCTGAAGCGCTTCACCGTCAGGTCTCCCAGCGGTTGGCCATAATAATCAGCAATTTTTTCGGCAAGGTAGCGAGAGTTGGTGGTGGTCAGGATTTTTACGTCAACCATCGTATTAAAATGTGGATCTTGATTTCTTGTTGGTCTCAACAACATATTTCCTCAGCATTGAACTCCATCAATAACAACGGCACCATCACCCTTAGGCGATCGTGTCTATAGTGCTATTCTTATTGTTATGGAGAGTCAGTGATTACGCCCACAAAGTTAAGAATAATCACTAGCGAAACGCTAAAAATTAGGAGTGAGAAGTATGAAGTAAGAAATACAGCCCAATGGTAACATTTCTATTTCTTATTTCCAACGGTCTTTTCGCGTAAGACGCAAATGAGTTCGTGAAGCGTTCTACAATAAAACTATATGCAGATCAAAGCAGAGCCTGTAGGGGACCTGCCGGTGATTAGTCGCCTGCTCC
>JBCBWU010000146.1:0-17866 GCA_039816955.1 Bacteroidota bacterium | reverse complement strand
CTACTGCAAACTGCCCACTGACAACAGGCTTAATTGCATAACCACATAAGACACATTAGGTCACATTAGAGGCTTACAGCAAATGGAACGAAATTCCGTATTCTAACTCTAATTCCGATTCTAATTCTAATTTAATCCTCACTCCAACCCCTGTAGCGCTACCAACTTCTGGTACTCCCCAGCTTGTTCCAGCAGTCCCAGGTGGGTACCGCGTTCTACAATGCGGCCTTCGCGCATAACGATAATCTCGTCGGCGTGTTGGATGGTGCTGAGGCGGTGGGCGATAACGATAGCGGTACGTCCTTGCATCAACTTAGTGAGGGCATCTTGGACCAAGCGCTCGCTTTCAGAATCTAGGGCGGAGGTGGCTTCGTCTAAAATGAGCACTGGTGGGTTGCGAAGGATCGCCCGGGCAATCGTCAAGCGTTGACGCTGACCACCAGAGAGTTTACTACCACGATCGCCGATATTGGTACCGTAGCCGTGTTCGGTAGCCATGACAAAATCGTGTGCATTGGCGATGCGTGCGGCTTCTTCCACCTGCTGTTGGGTGACGTCCTCCATGCCAAAGACGATATTATTGTAGATACTATCGTTAAAAAGGATCGCCTCTTGGCTGACGATGCCCAGTAGACTACGCCAGTCGTGCAAGCGTAGTTCCCGGAGCTCGACTCCGTCAATGGTGATACTTCCTTCGGTCACATCATAGAAGCGAGGCAACAAGTCCACTAGCGTACTCTTCCCGGCTCCTGATGCACCAACCAGCGCCACCACTCTACCTTTTGGAATATGCAGATCAATGTTCTGCAGAACGGGCCCTTCTACTTCCCGGTAACGGAAGCTGACATTGCGATATTCAATGCCTCGTTCCACCTTATTGATACGCTTCGCCTCCGGGTGTTCCGGTAGGGTATTGATGGCATCCAGTAGCTTTTCAATCCGCTCAAAGGCACCAATCCCACGCTGGATATTGGAGGTGGCTTTAGCGATATTCTTAGCTGGATCAATGACGTTGTAGAAAGCAAAGATGAAGGTAATAAAGGTCTCTGCTTCCAATACGCCACTGAACACCTGGCGCGAACCATACCAAAGTAAGGCCGCCACCGTAGCAATTCCTAAGAATTCAGATAATGGAGAAGCCAGATCTCGTCGGCGCAATAGCTGGGTCAATAGGTTGCGGTAGTTATTATTTGCGGTAGCAAACTTATCGCGTTGGTAATCTTCAGCTGCAAAGCCTTTGATGATTCGCAAGCCCCCCAGGCCTTCTTCTACCAAGCTTAATAGATGACCAAGACGATCCTGCACTGCCGTAGAAGTACGCTTGAGCCGCTTGCCTAAGCCACCAATAACCACACCGGTGAAAATGATGAGCAGAAAAACGAAAACCGTCAAACCTGGGCTTACGTAGATCATAAAGGCCAGCGCTCCGGTGATGATCAAAGGCTCGCGGAAGACCACCTCCAGCATATTGAGGATACTGGATTCTACCTCCTGTACATCACTGGTCAGTCGGGCCAATAGATCACCTTTGCGCTCTTCACCAAAATAAGATAAGGGCAGGGTGAGCACCTGATCGAACATCTCCGCGCGTAGATCGCGAATGACGCCGTTTCGCACTGGAGCCATGAAAAACAGGGCCAAATAACGGAAAACGTTACGCAGCAAATAGACTATGACAATCGCAACACATACGTAGGCCAGAGCGGTTTCTTGCCCCTGTGTACTGATCAACTGCGAGAACTGATAGTTGAAAAAGTCTGCCGTATTAGTCAGACTAAGTCCTTCTTCCGGCAAAGCGTCGGTCATCTGAGTGCGATCAAACAGAATCTGGAAAAAGGGGATCAGCATAGGGATACTGATCACGGTAAAGACAGCAGTCAGGATGTTACAGGCAATTGCCGCAACCACCAACCCTCGATAACTACCCAAATAGCGAAGCAAGCGCCAAAAACTTCTCATGCGGCAAAGGTAAGTAACAGTCGAACAAATTAAGTCCCGACTTCAGCATTTAAGAACAGATATAGACGATTGACAATGAGTATAAATCTGTTCTTAAATGCTGAACTAAAAGAGGGATGTCAATTTTCGACGAACACTCAAAAGAATAAGAAATTAACTTAGCGTAAGGCTAAATAGTTGCATTGCCTTAAATTGGTCTCAGCTAAAAATCCCTACACCTATGCTCCGCAATCATATCAAAGCGGGTCCCGCGCTCCAGCATTTCACCTTACGCGGCAAAGGCGATAGTCGCCTGGAAGCGCTCAGCGATGGGGTTTTCGCTCTCGCCATTGCCATGCTCTTGCTCTCTACCTCCGTCCCCGAGACGTTCGATGAACTGTGGCGCTTGTTCAGTGACCTGATTCCTTTTGGCATCTGTAGCGTCTTCATTTTTTGGATCTGGCGCTCGCAAGTCATCTTTTTCCAACGATATGGCCTGACCGAAGATCAACGTGTGATCCGTTTGTCTTTCGCCCTATTGATGTTGGTATTATTCTACGTTTACGCCCTGAAATTCCTTATGAATTGGCTCATTAATTTCTTTTCCGGAGGCCTACGCAGTTTAATTTACGACTTACCCTTACGGGAAACGGTGGGCTATCTAATGGAAGTTGTAAGCTTTGTAGACATGCCAAAGCTAATGCTGATCTACAGCCTGGGCTTTATGGGAGTATTCGCACTATTTGCCCTCATGTACCGCTATGTTCTTAGGCATCAAGACACATTGGGGCTGAATAACTTAGAACGCCTGGAAACGCAACACTCTTCCTACCAGTATCAGGGTATGGTTGTTGTTGGTGGGATCGCCGTTTTCTTTGCCGTATTAGGACTTTTTTCCGATTGGCCCTGGTTCAGCTTCCTCTCTGGGGTATCCTACAACCTCGCTATACCATTTAGCTTTCGTCTCTCGAGCTGGCGCAAGAAAGCACTGGATCAGGCTGGCCTAGAACGGGAAGAAAGCAATGACTGATTTTATCTAATCAATCAACATTTCCTTCAGGATACGGCGCAGATTGGTGATTTCGGTACGCTTCAATCGATCACCATTGGTTTTACTGATCCGGCGTTTATCAATAGTCCGAATTTGCTCCAAAATGATATAGCCGCGCTGCTTATTCACCATCACTGGTACACGGGTAGGAAAGCCCTTGCTTTGGGTGGTGAGCGGAGCAATGATTACCGTCTGAAGGTTTTCGTTCATTTCATTAGGAGAGATGATAACACAGGGACGAACTTTGCGGGTCTCTCGGCCCATTCCGGGCTCTAGATTTACTACAACTACCTGATATTGGTAATAGTCGATTTTTGACAAGAGTGAGTGGGGTTTGGGCCTGCTTCGCCTAGATGACGCTGTCCTAAAAAACGAGCACCTAGCTATAAGCAGCCAAGGTTAGACTGTTAAGTGGTTCGAAGGTCAATTTAGTGAAATTGTTGAATAATGACTACTGAGTAGAATACTTTGGAAGAATGTAGGGAGAGCTAAATTAAAATGTATAATCGGTCTACTGGAAAAAGTCTTTAGCGGTAATTATACCTGGAGGATATCGTCGCCAATCATTTCATCGAGCATGGCGGTATCTTCCGGGAAGAAGTCATCTGCAAAGATCACTTCATCTTCCTGACTGGCATGCTGCTGAAATGCCTGCGCCCAACCCTCTCGTGCTACCGGAGAAGCCTTCAGCACAATACAATCGTCTTTCAGCTCCAGCTCGATGGTGCCGGATAGCTGATAACGATCTAATACATTTTTGGGCAAACGAATGCCGCGTGAGTTGCCTATGCGTACTATTGGAATATTCATAATACCGATTGTAATTACAAAGGGCTTACAAAGGTACGGCAAGTTATTGTATATTACAAGACCTTTTTCTGTTTCTGCTGATCTACTATGCTAAGACCGTGTGCTTCGTTTCCATCCTGGGTTATTGGCCTATTCCTGGCCTTATGCTTGACTTTTTACAATAGCTGTCAGCTAAAGATGGATAAAAATGCGACTTTACTTCCCCAGTCGTATGACCAGGAAACGCTCTGCCTTTCAGGTGATACGCTACTGATTCAACAAGCATACATTGCAGCTAGTAAGGCCTATCAAATGTGCCTTCATTCAACCGAACTTTCAAGCTTAGATAGCTTATACTTGGTTAATCAGATCGTTTATGCACACTTACAACTTTATGACGTAAGCACAGCTGACGCTTGGGCACCATTAATGCACCAATTACAGGCGCGCATATCCTCAACATCTACGCAGGTACAAGCTGATATCGCTTTTAATCAGGGCCGTCGCTTGTTTTTACATCATCGACATTTGCAGTCGCTCGGATTCCTACACCGGGCCCTAAAGCTCTATCGATCTATTCCCCATCCAAACAAATTGAGAGTAGGCCAGGTCTTGACTACTATTGCTATACTTCAATATGAATTCCATCCAACCGCTGATTCTTTAGCCTATTATTCAGACCTCGCCTTCGATCAATTTACCGAGGATACCCTACTCGCTCAGCATCAGGTTGAATGCTACTTTGCTAAGAGTGCCGCCAGTCTCTACGATCGTGCTCACAATAGAGGTGAGGCTTATGCTCAATTTGCATTGGAAAGACTCAAAAGTTTACAGGAACCGCAGGCAATATTAGCAGCAAGGACGAAAACCCTGCTGGGCAACATGCACAAAAAAAATGGTGATCTAACCCAAATAAATACGCCCACAGACACCTTGGCTTACCATTTGGCATATAAGCTCGCGGATTCTCTTATTGCACAAGGAATGCAGGAACTCCGGCAGGTAAATTCAAGCTTTTGGCAAGAATCGTTCAGGGATTGGGTAATTATGGCTAAACGGTTTGCTCCTGCCCAACCACAGCTACTACGCCAAAGGCTACAACTGCATAGTAATGAGTTTCAATCTGCCAATGATTTCTATATCTTTCCCAATCGGCTAATGGCCTATGATTTCGTTGGCAAGGATAGAGATAGTATGATTTTCTACTACGAAAAGTTCTTAGTCAATCACCTAAAGCGCCCCAATACATCATGGCAACTCCAGGACGAAGCATACTATCGGCTGCGCATGGGCTACACAGAACAGGGAGATTTTGATCGAGCCATAACCAACTTACTAAAAGGAGAAGCACTATTTGGATGTTGCTCTCCGGAGGACTCTTACCTCGACTACGCTGTAGCAAAGAATGCAGCTAGGTGGTCAACGCCGTGTCTTAATGGCTTGGTTGAATTGATCAATATTCTTTTGGAAAAAAACAAGGTAGTTCAATCAACTGCCAACCTCCAACTAGCTGCGGGCTATCTGGATACTTTAGATAAATATTGGTTAGGAAGTATACTCCGCAGTGACGAAGATGCGCTACTGACTTATTTCACAGAAGTTGGGAAAGAAGTGTATCCCAACGCCCTATCAGTGATGTATAAATTATGGCAGGAGTCAGCACGAGATGATACCTGGGTAGAAAGCTTCCATTTTGCTGAGCGTATGAAATCATTCCTGAGCTATCGCAACCAATTTGCGCAGTGGCACGATCGTAGCAATATCAGAACTACACAAGCCACCGTCAATCGACTCAATCGAATTCGATCCTATCGAAGTTTAACAGAAGTTGAACGAAATCAATGGGTCTTGGCCCAAGATTCGCTTGAGAAAATGCTCATCAGCTGGCGGTCTGATAGCACGGCATTCATCAACGCTCATCGGCAGACTCGTTTTTCACTAAACGACATTCGAAGTAAATTAACCGAAGAAGAGGCCTTGCTCCATTTGACTTATCTGGAGGGAGAGTATTACGTGCACTACATTGATGCTGATGAAAAGGCCCTCTGGAGAATAGAAGACGCCAGTAAGTTACAGCAACTCACCCAAGACTATAAAGAAAGCTTAAGCAGTATCAGCAGGCTCTCGCCCCAACAGGTAGCTAAATATCAACGTAGCGCCGAAAGCTTATTCCAGCTCTTCCTTCAACCCGTTTACGAGTGGCTAAGTAAAAGAAGCAAGCTTATAATTGTGACCGACGGCCCGCTAGCAGATGCTCCCTTTGAGGCTCTTTTATCCAGTCCTTCTTCTGGACAAGAAGCATCTGAATTCGACAGTCTGCCTTACTTGATTAAGACACACCAAATCCAGTACGCCGCATCGTGGAAAACGCATGGTCTTAGAGGAGCCGAAACTCGCCTTTCGTCGACGTCCTCCCCTACTGCTGCCATTTGGACCTCTTCACAGCTGGCGGGGGGACAAGCATTAGGAACCTTACACGAGACGATTCTAGAACAACCGTCTTATACCCACAAGCTTTTTGTAGATTCAACATCCACGTTCTTCCTTGAACAAGCGCCAGACATGGATCTTATTCATTGCTCTCTACATGCTCGTTCCAGTACGCGAAACCGGCACGAGAATGCGATCTACTTTTCTGACACAGACACGCTCTTTGGCCACGATATTGCGGCGCTGTCACTCTCTGCCAATCTAGTGGTGCTGGCCGCTTGTGAATCGGCAGCTGGTTCGCAATTCTTTGGGGAAGGTACCTTCAGCCTGGTCCGTTCGTTTCAATTGGCGGGAGCCAGACATGTTGTAGCTGGACTTTGGCGAATCCCAGAAGAGGCGACAGCGGTCTTGCTCCAAACCTTCTATGAGCATCTAAACACAGACTTCTCCAACCCCGCCGCTGCCCTGCAAATGGCGAAGTGGCAATTAATTCATCGCCCACCCAAAGCCCGGATGGCATTTCCAGGCTTCTGGGCGGGAGTTACTATGCAATAATAGTAGGTATTTATTGGGATCTTAATCGCTTAGACCTAGGTCTTTTTTGCGATACAGAAGAAGGTTAAGCGGGATCCAATAGCGTATGGATGGTAGCTATATTTGACCATTCTTCCATGGGAAGGATCACTTCCGGATGATCAATTCCCAGAACCTTTGGTTTCTGTCTTGTTGTGCCTTCGATAGCGGTCTCCCATCGACTAAAGCGAACTGTAGCCCATTCTGCAACATCTCGAGTATCACCCACATTTATACTCATAGGCCAACCAAAATCTCCTTCTCTATTAGGAAACATATAATACAATATTCCACCGCTGGGCCATAGGGTGGGGAATACGAACATTCCATCAAAGTTATTGCCAAATAGGTAATCTGCACCACCACTAAGCTTATAGTGTTCGGCCAATTTTTCTCCCACTTCGGTCAGCGTATTATTATTATCATTCTCTAGAAATTCTTTCTTCTCCAAAAAGAAGATCAATGGCACAGCTACAGGTGCATTTTGTGGACCACTAATTTCATAACTGATGGATTGAGTACAAATACTTTTTCCACCACCTTCAAGCCCTATGGTAGATAGGGGCTCGTCACAAGGGTGCAAGGGTTCTGTTTCTGCCGACTCTCTAAAGTTTACACAGCAGGCAACTCGAATATCGGTGCTGGCATTTAAGGATCTTAAAGCATTAGATAGACCTACTCTAGCACTTGTCCCAGGGGCTGAATTTACCTGACTATAGTCTACATACTTGAAATGTCTTGACAGAGGTAAGTGCATCTCTACAAGATCAAAGTAGATAGGAGTTGAGGAAAGGTCAGCGGGCGGTTCACCAAAAATCAAGGCTACCTCCTGATGAGTATAGGTAGTATTAAAGATGGTCTTTTCGTACTTAATTTCGTAAAGCCTTACCCGATTATTAACAATAGTATCCTTGAGGGTAAGCTCTTTAAGAACGGGCGGCTTATAGCTCGACAAATTTTCCACGATCTCTTTGGTAGCATCAAAACTATTATCCATAAAATATGAGGTATTATGTTAGAAAGGGTTGTTTACAGACTTTATACTTTCACAACTTAAATGCAACCACAAACCCTCAATTATTTTAAGGTCACACGCAGTTGCTTCGCTTTTTCCACATAGGCTCCCTCCACTTCAAGCACATTTAGCAGACGATCTGCTGCATCCTTTTCTCCTTGCTCTAAATAGGCCAGGGCGAGGTACCACCGCACTTCCTCCTGATAATAGCGGAACGAAGGACGATCTAATAGTGGTTCCAGTAGCGTTACGGTCTGCTCTGCTTGTTGGTCGGCCAAAGCGGCCACACCAGCATATAGAAGGTAGATGCTATCCGCTCCTGCCTCTACTTGCTGGATTAGCAAGGGCCAGGCCTCAGCATAAGAATTGGCATCGTAGGCTGCCAGAGCTGCTGCTTCATTGCCACCCAGGTTGGCATCATCTCTGGTGAGGTGCTCAAAGTAAGTGGCATCAAAAGCCTGAAAGAGTGGACGATCCTGCTCTTCTTCGACAATCTCCTCTACAGATTCTTCTACTTCTCTGTTGTCAAGCTCAGCAGTCCACCACCAATACAGGCCTAGCAATCCCGCAAACACTCCCAACACAAGTACCATTCGCCTCGTCTTGTTCCGCTCCTTATTCAGCGCTGGTAAAGTCGCTTCAAGTTGCTGCAGTTTAGCTTTCTCTTCTGTGAGCTGTGCTTCTTCCGTTTTGGTTGCTTGGACACCACTTACCCACAAGCGTTCCCAATCTTGGATGGCCTGACGAAAACCTTGATCACTGGCAATACGTTCCCGCAACAGTGCCTCGTCCTGGGCACTGAGTGTACCATCGTGGTAGGCTTCTATTTGTGCTATATCATGCTCCGTCAATTTCATGGCTTATTCTTCTTCGGTGATGCCATCTAGGGAGGCAATTTGCTGATCTTCCTGCACCTGATAAGGAAGTTCGGGCTCTGATTCAAAAAGCTGTCGCAATTTTTCCCGGCAGCGGGCTATTAGGTTTCTTACTGTCGAACCATTCTTGTATTCCAGCAACTCAGCAATCACATCATAGCCTAGCTGATCAAAATGACGCAGCGTGACCATAGCCCTGCATTTATCTTCCATTTTCCCCAAGGCCCTTCTCAGCCGCTGCCGGAGAAGATCCGGGTGCTCCTCCTCTTCCACCGCTTCTGGCGGCACCAATAACGGGCGGGACGTTCGCTTTTGTTTTCGCTGCCATTGGCGGCGAATAATAGCAATCAGGTAAGTATCGGTTTGTGCCCATAGTCGCTCTAGGCGACCATTTTTTACATTGTTGTGCAAGATCAGTATGGCATCCTGATACAGGTCGGCCGCATCTTCAGGCAACTTATCATCGTGTAGATGACGACGAATGTAATTGATACATTTTTCACGGTAGCGCAGGTACAAGACTTGCAATCCTTCAGGGTTACCAATATGAATAGCCGCTAATGCCTCAGCGTCGGTCATAGGTCGTGTATGTTCTTTGATACGGAAACGGCCAGGATGCAACCGTTCTAACCAAAATTAAAATTTTTTACCTAATGCCTGGTTGCAAATGCGGATTGCCTGCATAAAAGCTTTGAAAACAGTTTAAAACCATTTTCAAGCTTTCAAATCATGCAAACAATTTTCAAGTTAGAAGAGCTACAAATTAATATCGCAGCAGATCTATTTAAAGCCACTAGTAGATCTCCAACAAATCCATTTCAACCGATCGGAATAGGTAAACCTTTGGTCATCCGTCTTCACGGAGCGTACACGGGTGAACTGAGTAGCATCTGGGCAAGCAAGCAAGATATCCTGGTAGCTAGTGCCATCAAGAATGACACCACTTTCGCGGCTGCTTCATTGGCTGTTCATCAAGTCTTTGACAAACGCAGAAGATATGAGCTGCTTCACCCCGCAGCCAGTAATGAAGGAACAGAATTAATCTATTACAGCAAGGCCTTGGATGAGAATAGGCTACTGGTAGATCTCAAATTACTCGCGGACTCCTTCGACGAACGCGTAATAGATGATATTGGCAACACCCTCACCTTGGCGGGTGGCCTCCCGATCTTCCTACCGGCCATGCCCTACCTGATTGCCGGAGGGCAGTTATTGAAATCCGCGGGGAGCATCTTGAATCGAATTCTCGAGCGAGTTCCACTACTTCAGTACACCTTCGATGTCAGTCAGGATATTGCCGGTCTGGAGAACACCGTATCTGGTTTTAGAATTGGCATTAACCCATTTCATCGGGAGGAATTAAAGGGTTACGAAGTTACCCGAGCACCGGGCTTGTCCAATCAGTTTTATTTGGCAAAAAATGGGCAGGCTTATAAGGGGAGTGCGCCCTATATCATTATTAGCCTGGATGGCAGTTCAGTAGACCGCTACGAAGGTTTTAAAGCCACGCTGGCCAGTGCAGATCTACTACGCAGATTCGCAGGAGAATCCCCCGATTCCAACCTCAGTGATGTCCGCAAAATGCTTGAGGTATACAATGACTTCAAATATCTCAAAGCACTCGACAAAGCGGAAAAGAAGTTATCAAAAACCACCGATCAGGAAGAAAAGGAGCGGATCCAAAAGAAGATCGACGCTTACCGCAAGAACATCTCTAACCCAGAGATTTTCCTGCCGGATACTCAATAGAGGGACCCTTCCACCGATCTAATTTCATATTTACAACACATCCACAATGAGACCCAAAATACTTTTCTTCATCTGCACCTTAGCATTTGCCTCTTCTCAATTCTCTTCTTGCAAGTCCGATCCTTGCGAAGAACAATATTGCCTGAATGGTGGCGACTGCGTTGACGGCAATTGCTTTTGCCCACCAGAGTGGGAAGGTGAACACTGCGAGATTTCCCTAACGACTTATGATTGTGTTGATGGAAAATGCTTTCATGCCTACTCGTGGGGCGCCTATGCCTCATTGGGTGAGTGCCAGGCTGCCTGTGAAACCAATACATCAGGATACAATTGCATGAATGGCAACTGTGTCTACACCGAGGTCAACAGTCAATATTTAACCCTTTCTAGTTGTCAAAGCTCGTGTGCTGCCGCGACACCTACCATAAGCTATCTCAATCGCAGCTTTACGGACATGTCCATCACCATCAACGGCGACTCCAGAGTGATTGCTCCGGGTGGTACCGCCATCTTTTCTGGTGCTGCTGGTGCTACAGCCCAAGGAGAAGCCTCTACATCAGGACGCACCAGCTCCGGCACTCCACTCGGTACCGTTATCGAATGGAACCTAAATCACATTTTCCCCAGCAGTGGAAATTCAGAGGTAAACTTGAACGTTAGCCTGGATTATTTCTTCCTGAGAATGCGGAATAACGGTAGTGCAGCATTGAATAACTTCCGGATTAATGAAGGCCTGGCTGGACAGGCAACAGAAAGCATCAGCATACCCAACGACAACACTATCTACAACATAGGCTACTACCGTGCCTATACAAATACGAATGTAAAAGCTGATCTCCAGGGTACCAGCACCTTTATTACCTGGAGGCACAATGTACATTTCACCCTTACTTTCTTACCCAATCAATCTACCACTTTATACAACGATAACTTCCGCGAGGAAGAGCGAGAGGTGAAGGGGTAACTGCCAAGTGCCCCAAGGTTTAATTCACAATAGCCCCAAACTTTTTTCGCCATCCAAAGAGGAAGCACCTAAAACCTTTGCCAGGTTAGAAAAATTGAAATTTAAAAATTAAAATACTTGGCTTCACTTGTGTTAAGCAAATCAAGTGACAACTTATTTCATCCATTAACTTACCTAAATTTAAAATTATGAGAAAAGCGGCATTATTATTTCTGACCCTACTTTTCTTGGCGGGTTGCTCTACAATTGATGTGATCCCTATCTTATCTTCTACGGTCCCTTCTAAAGCGGGAGTCATTTATGCCTTACCCAAACATGAATTTGACGTTGTGGTGGATTATGAGAAAGTATCCACCAGCGGCAGTAAATTCCTAGAAGACAATAGCATCACTGACACCGAAATGGAAGAAGCCTTAAAGCACTTTCGCTTACGCCTTCCATTTACCAAGCAGAATGAGAAGGTTACATCCTACAAAATCAAAAGTATCAAGGTAGAGACAAGAGTGGTACCAGATCCGGAAGCATTTTACTACGCGCAAACCTACCGGCGTAACCACCCTTTTCTAAAAAAGACCTTCTTATTCGAACTAAAAAAAGAAGGATATCTTTCTCAGGCCAACGCCAGTAGTGAAGACTACACTGTAGACTTTGTTCTAAACACTGCGGTAACCGCAGCAAGAGTAGTGGCGGGAATTACCAACCCTATGAATAAAGTAGGTAATAATCAAGAAGAACGTGGAGCCGAAGAGCAGAAGGATACCATACCTGAAAATATCCTGGAAAACACCAGATTGAACCCGTTATATCAATTACTGAAACGCTACCGAGAACTAGAAGACTACAAGTGGGAACTTTACCAAGGAAGAGCAGATTTGCTAAGTGCTACCATGGAAGTGGATATTAGTTTCGTAGTCAAAAAAATCGAAGAAGAACAACTCGAAATTGCCAAGCTATTTGTCGGCAAAAAGAAGACTAAAACCGCTCGAAAGGTCTTCCCCGCAGATCCCAGTAATGCTGATCAAATTGTCTTCCGTCTTCATAAAAGTGATGGCTTTGGAAGTGGCCAAGTTTATCAAATGAAGGTCACTAGCTATGCTAATGATACTCTAAATGATTTTATAGATAAGCAAACCAGTGCTGTCACACATAAAAAGGGGCTGCACTATCGCATACCAGCTACAGCTCTTGTGGAAATCAAGAACGAATCTGAAACCCACTATAGAGGTCAACACGTAGTCCCACAACTAGGAGTCATCAGCTTTCTGCCAGATCGGGTGGGAATGACTAAAAACGATATCAAATACACACTAGACCCCACTACCGGTGCCTTACTCAAGTATGATGCCAACAGTGAAGGCGTAAATCTGGAGGCGGTCAAAGCATTCCAGGAGTCAGCCACAGAAGTTCCTGCACTCTTCCAAAAACCAGACGAGAACGAATTTGAGGAAATAGAAAAACAGATTAAGCAGCTGGAGCTCGAAAATATGTTACTCGAACAGCAAATCAAAAAGGATAGCTTATCGGGTACACAAGGCACAGGTTTATGAGGCGCAAATGGTATTGGGTGGCGGCAATAGCAACTATGGCTATTGCTGCCTACTTCTTAACAGCATACTTTCTAAATTGGACACCCAATTATTGGACTCGAATTGAGAAATCCCAACTCAGAACAGCTTTACCAGCGTACTTGTCCGCCACGGAAACCGTTTACTTCGAACTGAATTATGAGGCGATGTTCGCTAGCTTGAAGGAAATCCGCGCCGTAACAGACCAGGAGGTAGAAAGTCAGTCGCAACGGATTACTTTACCACTTCCAGACGGTACGGTTCAGGTGTTTGAGGTGTGGGAGTCATCTGTCATGGAACCAGAACTGCAGGAAAAGTACTCTGAGATACGCACATTCAGTGGGCAGGGTGTGGACAACAAGAGCACTACAACACGCTTTACGCTCTCCTCCGATGGTTTGAGTGGCCTGATTAGTTCCAAGGAGGAAACCTCTTACTTTTCGGCCTTGCCAAACGGGGCAGGCCAGTACGTTTCCTACGACAAGCGGAGTATCCAACGAGAAACTGAAACCTTCCAGGAAATTTTTGATGTTGATACTACGCAGCTGAACAAGTTGTTAGATCCCGATATTCGGGAACTGCAAAATCAAGGTCTAGTTACCTTAAGGACCCTACGCATTGCCATTGCTTCTACCGTAGAGCACACCAACTACTTTGGCTCCAAGGAGGCAGCAATGAAAAATATCGTCACCGCCGTTCAACAGGTCAATTTTATCTACGAGCGCGACTTCGCCCTAAGTTTCCGATTGGTAAAAAATAACGATAAACTCATTTTCCTAAAAAAGGATAACTACGATAATAATGACCCTAAGAAAATGGCGCGGATCAACCAAGCGGTACTAGACGAATTGATTGGCTCAGGCAACTATGACATTGGCCATGTATTCGGCACCGGCCGTGGTGGGTTTGGCGAATTGAGTTCTGCTGGTATGGACGCTACCAAAGGAATGGGGGCTACCGGATTAGCTAATCCGGTTGGGAAAACGTTTTACATCGACTACTTTGCGCACGAGCTAGGGCATCAACTGGGCGCAAACCACTCCTTTAATGGCACGGCTGGCTCATGTGGAGGGGCAAGGTGGCGCAAAACGGCCTACGAACCGGGTAGCGGCTCTACCATTATGGGGTACGCTAAGTTGTGCAAGAATCACAATCTACAAAACGATTCAGATGGCTATTTCCATTCCATTAGTTTAATCGAAATTAACCGCCACCTAGATCGAATATTTCGGATGGGGCGTGGTAAAACTGAGGAAACCGATAATCAATATCCCAGGGTAAAATTGGAACAGTCAGAATATTGGATACCACCTGCCACCCCTTACTTCTTGACGGCTGAAGGATCAGATAATGATCCAAGTGATCAACTTACTTATAGCTGGGAACAATTTGATCTGGGTAAACCGCTAGTTCGCTCGCTTAAACCAAGCACTACCGCTCTCCGCTACATCCCCAATATGGATTCAGCTATTACGCAAAGATGGCCACGCTGGGAAAAGAAAGCTCCCCCACCTAGGGATATGAATTTCAATGTCATTGTAAGAGATAATCGAAGGCGCTCCGGTGGACTTACGGCTCAAAAAGTTGTTGTGCACGTCCCAGATGGAGCTCCCTTTTCCATAATTAAACCTACGGGTAATAAACCTTACGAAGGAGGAAAAAGTATTGACGTTGTCTGGAGAAAAGGAAGTACAAGAGCCCCACCTATAAATTGTGGCTCCTTAACAATTAGCCTTTCGTTGGACGGCGGAAAAACCTTCAGCTCCGTTGCTACTGATATACCCAATGGGAGCCAAACTAAGATCCCACTCCCAAACGAAGCTACTGATGAAGCAGTAATCATGATTCACTGCCCCGGCAATATCTTTTTTGCCGTTTCCAAGAAATTTACCATTGAAGAGACTCCTTGGTTCGCACAACTGTTCTGACTTGCAGTCAAAATCAGAAAGTGCATTAGGGAGTTAATGGATGTTAGTTAGAATCCCGAGCCTGAACGTTTGTTCAAAGCTCGGGATCTTTCTTTTCTTCTGGCTAGTATCAAAACGATACGCAGCAGCTTATTGAGTAAGGGAAGTGTCCCTACTCTTCCATATCGAAATCGTTCAAGAAGCCCGTATTGAAGTTGCCATTACGGAAGTTCTCGTCCTTCATCAAGCGTTGGTGGAAGGGTACTGTAGTCTTGATCCCTTCGATGATGAACTCATCCAAAGCACGCTCCATCTTGGTGATACACTCCTCACGCGTACGCGCACGACAGATTAGCTTAGCAATCATGGAGTCGTAGTAAGGAGGAATGCTGTAGCCTGCGTATACCGCCGTATCTACGCGCACACCGTGCCCTTTGGAACTGTGGAAAGACAGAATCTTACCCGGACTGGGGCGGAAATCATTGAATGGATCCTCCGCATTGATCCGGCATTCGATGGCATGGCCGGTAGGATAGTAATCATCGCCTACAATTGGCTCACCAGCGGCAATCTTGATCTGCTCTTTGATCAGATCATGATCGATTACTTCTTCCGTAACGGGGTGTTCTACCTGGATACGGGTATTCATTTCCATGAAGTAGAAGTTGCGGTATTTATCTACCAGGAATTCTACGGTCCCTACACCTTCGTAATTAATGCATTCTCCGGCACGTACGGCAGCTTTCCCCATTCGCTCGCGCAAATCGTCCGTCATAAAGGGTGAAGGACATTCCTCTACCAACTTTTGGTGACGGCGCTGGATAGAGCAATCCCGCTCAGAAAGGTGAATCACCTTACCGAATTGATCACCGACAATCTGAAACTCGATATGGCGAGGTTCTTCCACAAACTTCTCGATGTAGATACCATCGTTGCCAAAGGATGCTTTTGCTTCCTGGCGTGCCGAGTTCCAGTTCTTTTCAAACTCATCGGCCGCCGGTACAATACGCATACCCTTACCACCACCACCGGCAGTAGCCTTGATCATGACCGGGTAGCCAATTTCGCCGGCAATTTTCTGACCCTCTTCCATGTTCTTTACCAAGCCATCAGAACCAGGTACAACTGGAACGTCGGCGGCAATCATTGTTTCTTTGGCCGTTACCTTGTCACCCATTTTACGAATCTGCTCGGGGGTAGGGCCAATAAATTTAATACCGTATTCTTTACAGACTTCAGCAAAATCCGCGTTCTCCGCCAGGAATCCGTAGCCCGGGTGGATAGCATCGGCATTGGTGATTTCCACCGCAGCCATGATTTTAGGAATACTGAGATAGGATTCTGTAGAAGATGGTGGGCCAATACAAACGGCTTCGTCAGCGAAGCGAACGTGCAGGCTCTCACGATCAGCAGTAGAATAAACCGCGACAGTCTTGATATTCATTTCGCGGCAAGTACGAATAATACGCAGGGCAATCTCTCCCCGGTTAGCTATGAGTACTTTCTTAAACATAGGCTGGGAATTGGAGCAGGGTAGGCAGTATAGCCAAACCCTCAAAATGAAGCAGAATGATCAGGTTGGGCTTACCCTTTTGGGTCAACGAGGAACAGTACTTGATCATATTCAACGGGCGAGGCGTCTTCCACCACTACTTTCACAATGGTGCCACTGACCTCAGCTTCTACCTCATTGAATAATTTCATCGCCTCGATAATGCATACGGTATCGCCTGCATTGATGGTGTCACCCACCTTAACATAAACGGGTTTGTCTGGTGATGGGCTACGGTAGAACGTACCAACCATTGGCGACTTAACCGCTACGTAGTTGGAATCGTCTGCTTCGTTCGCTTCAGCTGCCGGTGCACTTGCCGGAGCTGCCGCCACCGGAGCAGGCGCAGCTGGTATCGCTGGGGCAGGTACTGCCGGAGCAGGTGCTGCGAAAGTTGGACTCACCGCAGGTACTGAGATTACTGAAGTGCTGCTACCAGCAGAGCCATCAGTAGGTACAAAATGCTTAGTACGCACGGAGAGGGAAAAATCGCCATTCTTCATTTTCAACTCCGACAATTCCAGGCGACTAACGAGTTTGAGAAGATCTTGTATTTCTTTGGGTGACATACCGTCAAAGATTGGTTAAGTGACAACCGAAGATAGACAAATTGTGCCTCATCTTAGGCCTTGGGCAATTCAAGGAATAATATACAGACTACGACTTAACACGCTCCACGTAGGCGCCGTTGCTCGTATCAATTTTGATCTTGTCTCCTTGGTTTACAAATAGGGGTACACGTACTTCCGCTCCACTCTCTACAGTGGCTGGTTTTAGAGTGTTAGTCGCCGTATCACCTTTTACGCCTGGCTCAGTGTAAGTGATTTCCATGGTCACGTACTGTGGCATTTCTAAGGTAAGTGGCATTTCTTTTGCAGCATGGAAAAGGATATCTACCATCAGACCCTCGGTCAAAAGATCTGCGCGGTCAATAAACTTCTTGTCAATTCCAACCTGCTCATAGGTTTCCGTATTCATAAAGTGGTAACCCATGTCATCATTGTACAAGTATTGGTACTTGCGGCGCTCCACGCGTACATCTTGCACTTTATGTCCTGCAGAGAAGGTGTGATCGAGCACCCGTCCACTGGTCAAGCTCTTAATCTTGGTACGCACAAAAGCCGCTCCTTTTCCGGGCTTCACGTGTTGAAACTCTACAATGATGTAGATGTCATTGTTCAACTCCAGGCACATGCCTTTGCGAATATCTGAGGTCGTTGCCATGCTGTGTAAAAGGTTTATCTTTCAAAAAGCGGGGCAAAGATAGGGATATCATCCACATTGACAGGATTTGCCTCGTAAAAAATGGCTTGGTCTGAAAGGGGAAGCTGTTCTGTCACGGGCTTCCCCTTCCAAATTATTGATACCTTGGAAATAGAATCTTCCTTAAACTTCCAGTTCTCCTTCCTCACTACGGAAGGTTAACAAGAAGATGACCAGTACTATCCCAGCAAATAT
>JBCBWU010000145.1:0-18002 GCA_039816955.1 Bacteroidota bacterium | reverse complement strand
CAATCGTATGTTACAACGATGATGACGGTCTGTGCATCGACCGCCGCCACAACGACCGTGACGGTGACAGCTTCCTAGATAACTGTGAGTCTCCAGAACTGCCAAACTATGGCCGTTACATCTACACTCAGTTTGTGAAAGTATACGACTCAACTGCTCCTGAAGTAGAAGTAGGTGACTTTGGTGGCCCAACCGACAACTGTCCTGATTTGGTAGCTGGTCAGTTTGGTGATGATGATGGCAACTGTGAAGAGCCAGTAAGCATCCCATTCTCCGTATCTGACGACTGTGAGTTGTTCGACGGTGACGGTAACCTAGTAGTAAGCATCGTGCTTGCTGAATTGGATGCCTTCGCAGTAGACGCTAGTGGTGACGATAACATTCAAGCATCTGAGTTCGTAGCGGACTTTAACGTAGCTGGTAACATCACCGACAACGGTGACGGTACTTACGTATTTGCCGGTACTTACCCAATCATCACTTCCGCAATGGGTGATAACGTGTTCCACGCTATCCGCGTATTGTTCGAAGACGGTTGTGGTAACCAAACTAGCCAGTACATCACATTCGATGTAATCGACTGTAAAGGACCTGCTCCAGTATGTATCAACGGTTTGACCGTAACCTTGATGCCACAGGAAGAAGGTGGTTGTGCGATGGCGATCTGGGCAAGTGACTTTGAAGGTTCACCAATCAGTGACTGTACTGGTCAGGGACCAGAAGAGTTCTTGGGTCTACCACGCGTAACTAAGTACGCTATCTACCGTGCCAGCACAGTAGAAGCTGATCCAAACTTCGTACCAAGCCCAGAGGACACGGGGCTTGTATTGACTGATGCTGACGACGAAGAAACACTAGTTTACGTATACGCATTCGACGAAGAAGGTAACTACGACTTTTGTGAGACTTACGTTCTTGTACAGCAGCACACTGACTGTGGTGATGGTACTGGTACGATCGCTGGTTTGATTGCTACTGAAGACAACGAGACGGTAGAAGGTGTAGAAGTAAACGTTAACGGTGGAGCATTCAGCATGATCACCAACACGGACGGAACTTATAGCTTCGACCTAACAGCTGGTGGTGACTACTCTGTAGCTCCTTACCTGAATGCTGAGCCACTGAACGGTGTATCTACGTTTGATTTGATACTGATCAGCAAGCACGTATTAGGTACCGAATCCCTGGGTAGTCCATACCGCATACTAGCTGCTGATGCAAACCGGTCGAATACAGTAACGACACTTGATATGATTCAACTCCGCAAGCTGATTCTGAATATTGATGCCGAACTTCAGAGCAACACCAGTTGGCGTTTTGTCGATGCTGACTATTCCTTCCCGAATGCGTTGAATCCTTGGCAAACGGAATTTCCGGAGTTAGCTAGTGTGAATAACCTGGTAGGGGATGTATCGGAAGTCGATTTCGTAGCCGTAAAAGTGGGAGATGTGAACGGAAGTGCACAAGCAAATGCCCTAGCCAGTGATGACCGTAACCTGGAAGGTGTCTTTCACCTGCAAGCCGAAGACGTAATGCTCCAGACCGGTAATACCTACACCGTAGCGATTACGGGAGAGAACATGAACCAGATCAAAGGCTTTCAGGGAACATTACAGATCAATGGTGCGGAGTTGATAGAGGTTGGGTACGGACTTGCTGAGGTCGGTAACTTTGGGTTACCATTTGTTGAGCAAGGCTTCATCACTATGTCTTGGAACTGTGAAGACGCATTGCAATGCGCTTCGATGACCAATACCGTGCTGTTTAGCCTGGTCATCCGGGCTGACGAGGACCGAATGTTGAGTGAGGTATTGGACATCAGCAGCCGTTATACGGCTGCTGAGGCCTACAGGGAAGGTCAAACCCAAGACCTGAGTATTGCCTTCAACTCAAGTTTGGGGCAGGATGCGGTATTTGAATTGTACCAAAACATTCCGAATCCCTTCCGGGAGGCAACGCAGATCAGCTTTAATTTACCCGAGGCCAGCCAGACTCAGATTACGATCAGCGATGCTAGTGGTCGGGTGTTGCAGATTATTAAAAGTGACTGTGCCGCTGGGTATAATACGATTGAGGTTACCAAGAGTATGCTGCAAGGAGCCAAGGGTGTATTAAGTTACACGCTGGAGGCCACACCAACGTCACCACAAACAGTGACTCAGGCGATTAAGCCTCAAGTGTATAACGCAACACGTCAAATGATTGTGGTCGAGAACTAATAGCTTGTTTTGCAACAAGCATTTCCGGAGCGGTACAAAATCGGAATTAGGGTTAGCATTGGGATACAACTCTCATGCTAACCCTGCTTCTAAGCTCCCTACCTGCCATGACTGGCTAGTGCCTCTGCTTAGTAGCTTTTCCGAAGTTGGACCATTCTAATTTTTCTGTCCGACATAGCTTTTGCGAAGTTGGATCACGCTAATTCTCTGTCCGACGTGTTCCTACGCTGAAGCTTCGGCGCCGGCGGGCCATTCTAATTCTTATTCTAACTTTAATTCTAATTCTAATTCACCAACCCAATCACCAAATACCCTAGCGCCGCAAGCCCCCCCGCTACCAAAGCATAGGGTAACTGCGTCTTCACATGATCTACGTGATCAGTAGCGGAGGCCATAGAGGAAAGAATGGTCGTATCGCTAATGGGGGAACAGTGGTCACCAAATACACCGCCGCCTAAGGCAGCAGCAATGACGATGTGTGGATCAGCTCCTATCGACTGCCCCATGCCTACCGCAATGGGGATCATAATACCAAAGGTACCCCAGGAAGATCCAATTGAGAAGGCCACAAAACAGCTCACCAAAAAAATAAGGAAAGGCGCCAAGCCTGGGGAAAGCCAACTTTTGGTAATCTCCGCTACGTAAATCCCTGTCCCTAAATGTTGCTTGCACAGTGTACCAATGGCAAAGGCCAATAGCATAAGCAACGAAAGCGGAATCATTCCGGCAATACCCTTAAGCGTCAGGTCGACCATTTCGCGGATACCCATGATGCCTTGAGCTTTGTAAAAGGCCATGCTGACTAAAATTGCACCGGTGACGGCAGTAAGTACCGCTGTGGAGCCAGAACCCTTTCCAATAGCGAGAAGCAAGTGATCCATGAAACCATCTGGATAAGCTTCCGCCGCTCCTGCCCAACCTGTGTAGGCGAGCATAATAGGCATCAGTAACACCATCACTACTATCGGCACTACCATATTGTAAGCTTTGGGCGTCACGCCCGGGGCTACTTCCTGCTCGGTTAGTTCATCGGCCACCATGGGCTGGGCATCTTCCCAGAGGAGTTGGCCATTTTGGGTGCGTTCTTCGGCCTTTTGCATAGGCCCTACATCCTTCTTCCATAGGATAATGATGGGTACTAGGAAGAGGGCTAGAATAGGGTAGAAGTTCCACCCAATACTTTTCACCATGGTCGCAAAAGGATCAGCAAAACCTTGTGCGGCCAATAAGGTCATAATAAATGCACCCCAACCGTTGAAAGGAATAAGAATACTGCTAGGTGCCGAACTGGAATCGGCGATGTAAGCCAGTTTTTCTCGAGAAATACCCAGCTTGTCAAATAGTGGGCGATAAAGCGAACCAACGGTGAGTACCGAGATACTAGACTCGACAAAGATCAAAGCTCCTGTTAGCCAGGCCAGGAGGCTCACTACTACTTTACTGCGAGCATTATCCTTCCCTTCGTAGCGTTGTAGTCGGCGCTGTACCAATTCAATGAAGCCAGCCACTCCACCTGAGCGTTGCATGAAAATGATCAGTCCACCGACTAAGGCACAGAACATAATAGTTCGCGTATTGCCCGCGTCGCTAAAGACATCCACTAAAGCTTGTAGCGTATCGAATAATCCGTAGATGGGATTACCGTCATTGAGCATGGTCCACCCTAGGTAGATGCCAAAAATGAGGGAGATGAACACCTGCTTCGTCAAGATAGCCAGGATAATAGCAATGAGTGGGGGCAGCAGGCTCCAAAAGCCCATGTGCAGTGCTTCTTCCATAGGTGGGTTTAATTAGCTGCGCTGAAGATAGTGATAGTCCCCTAAATACTCAGTTTAGAGCTTAAAGCGCACCGGAACATCACGCTGCATGCACGTAGACTATTCGCCTGACTTAATCAAGACTATCAGGCAGAATGTCCGTTCAGAACATTTTTTTCTTGGTCCAAAAATACTCCAGTAACTTGCAATAATTCAGTTACAAAGTGAAAGACCAATAGCCTTAAAACCGCATTGACTATGAAATCCATTCCATTATTTTTCCTGTTGCCATTGGCATTACTTACCGCCTGCGGCGGCGGGGATACGGCCGACTCAACCGCTACTTCCTCGACTGATCCAACAGAAGAAGCTGCAGCTGAAGCGGATGATCCAAATGAATCAGTATACGCCTGGGTTGATAATTTGAACTTGCGTGATAACCCCTCCACTTCCGGTAAAATCATTGCCAGTGTCCAACCAAAGGATGCCTTAGAACGTGTGGAGCAGTCTGCTACTACCGAAGCTATCGTCCTGCGTGGTGTCCTGTATGATGAGCCCTGGATTAAAGTGAAGACTGTGGCCGGAGAAGAAGGCTGGGTGTTTGGTGGTGCGGTAAAACGCAAAGACGAGCTAAAAGGCAATGCACCTATCGATGAAAAGAAGTTTCGCTTTCCTGTCTTTGGCGAGTTCGACTTGAATGAATGGACTTACCAGAGCGTGCAAATAGGGGACAGCGAAAGTGATGTAAGTGGAGAAATGAGTAATTACCGAAGGGGCGATCAGCTGCTTTCCATTCGCAATTACGAAAGTGAGTACGGTTACGGTTACGTGTATACCCTCAAGACAACCAGCGGACAACTGCTAAAGGAGCGTTACTTTGACTATAGCAATGACGTTCTGGAAATTACGGAAACCGTTAAGGACTACACCACAGATCCCGCCCGTGAATACAGCCGTTCGCAAAAGACCAAGCAGGCAGCGAGGCAACTAAACGCTAAGCCTGTAATGCTTAGTGGGCCCTGGACAGAGAAGGCCCTGTCCGGCGGTGAGCAGACCAGCCAAGGACGTATTGGTTTCGTAGATTATAGCAGCTGCGGGAAGCTAGATCCGGATGAAACGGGCTGTTCCTGTAGTTTTCGTAGTGTAAAGGTCGACTACAAGACTACTATCCTCACCGCTGATTACGGAACAAATGCCTGTATGACCATTGACGGGAAAGGACAAGCCTTAGCGGGTTGGTGGCAAAACCATACCTCATTGAATGATGGCCGGCCCTGGATCGTTTTGTACGATGATCGTTCTACTCTTTTTGGAGAAGAGGCGTCCTTCGGCGAGTATGAGTTGATAGTGGAAAGACTCACCCAGGCCCTTCTTACGCTAGATCGTTTGCCGGACCAAGTACCAATTCAAAACAATATGACTGCCGGCATGATGGTACGCGAGGTACGTGATATGGGTACGGATGCTATCGCAAAAGCTCGTGAACTCAAGAAGAACGGAGAGCAGGGTAGCGCCGTGTACTACGAGTATGCCAATGATCAATATACCGTTATCATCAAAGCGGAGGAAGACAAGAGTAGAATCCTTGATTCTGGTAGCCCTTACCGTGGGGAGATCACGGTTACTACTAAAGGCGGAACACTTATTGAGCGCAGTACGGTGTGGGGCGATTGTGGCTGTTAATGAGTGAGAAACCCAGTGTTTGGCGTGCCAGAGATGGCAATGCGCCTCTTCAGCATATCCATAAAAAACCAAGCACCGGCTGTACTAGACAGCCGGGCTTGTTCAAAAGCGCGTTTTCAAAATGACTGGTCTAAAAACATTCACCTAAACCCATTTTGAACTCGCTTGTGGTTTTACAGGCTAAAACCTACCCCCACCGTGGCGATGGATAAGCCGTAGCTTAATTCACCAAAGAGTTTCAGTTGTGGAATAGGCTTGTAGGCCGTGCCCAAAAATGCACTGTAAAAGAAGCCTGATTTACGAGGGGTGTAGTGAATGAGTTGCTCATCCGAACCCTTACTATCAGTGAGTGTACTACTCACTTTGTTGTTCTGGTAAGCCAGGACGATACCTCCGTAAGTTTCCCATTTTTCCCAGCGCCGGGTATGTACACCTGCCCGCAAGGCTAGCATCCGAAATTCATTTTCAAATTCCTGAGCACTTCCCGAAAAGTGCTCCTGGACAACCGTGGAGGCAGAAGTTCCGGCCAATAGTCCGATGCTAAATGTAGGGGTGGGGCGGTAGCGGATTTCCAGACTCACGGGTGGAATACTCGTTTGACTGTGGTCTTTGATGAATGTTGGGGTAAGACCTACGGCAGTGCGTAGTTCCCAAAAATGATGGTCCTTTTTCCAACGGAGACATTGTGCGTAAGTAGACTGTGTAAATGTAAGTAAGCCGAAAACGAGGACTAGCTGGATTAGTAAAGCGCGCATAATAGAAATGGTTTTTTGGAGTTAGCAATCTTCTTCCAGGCAAGCTGTAAACAGCATGCTAAGGTGATGGCCGGTAAAAAAAGTATTGGTTAAAAGCGGGCACCTGGCCCTTTCGCTAAGTGTTTGGTATAAGTATGCCGAGTGAGGCTTTATTGCTGAGGAATTCGCTTTAAGAGTTCTTGTGCTTTAGCAATATTCCAATGTTCATTTGCTATAATCTCTTCCAATAATGGACGGGCATTTTTGGGCTGCTCCGCTTGCAGATAAGCCAAGCTCAGATACCAACGCGATACTTGTTCAATATCTTTGTCTGGGTAAGTGAGTGCTTGCTGCAGCGCAGTAATAGCGGTCTCTGGTTGAGGCTCTTCCTGAAAAAGGTAGCTGAGTCCTAGATAGAGAAAGTCCTTGGCTTCCGCTTCTTCTGCTTGAGTGACTAATCCCCATAGTTGAGCTGCCGTTGTATAGTCTTCGGTTACATAAGCCTGAATGGCGGCGTCACGCTGTTCCAGCACTTCCTTCCAGCCTTTACCACGGTAAGTTTCCGGCATTTGCTCCGATAGGTACGCTACCGTGAGCGCCTGATAATCGAGTTGTGGACTACTTATTTGCCAGATGGCCAAGCCCAGTAGCACCGCTGCGGCAATGCTACCTCCCCAGCGGATGAGTTGCAAGCGTCGGGTTCGGGCTGCACCTACCGCTGGCGTCCGTTGGATACCGTATTCATTGGCGAGCCGCGCGCTCATTTTTTGCCGAAGCTCTTGATCGTATTTCTTTTGGATGAGTAATTCGGTCATGGCCGACTGTTCTTCCTCGTTGGCTTCGTTATGATAATATTTATTGAATAGTTTCATGGTAGTAAGGGATTTACAGTGAATACTGTTTTTTGAAAATCGCTTGCAACTTGCCCATACAGCGTTGTTTTTGTTTGCGCAAAGCCACTTCACTTCTGGCTTGTCGCTGGGCAATGTCCTTTAGTTTTTGCTTGTCGTAGAAAAATGCTTTCAGCAGGCCTCGGCAAGGTTCGCCCAGTTGGGGCCATGCCTTTTCGAAAGCTTTTAAAGCATCGTCGGGTATATTTTCAGTTGTCTCGGTACTCATGTCTAAATGGTCTGGCCAGTCGGTGTACTTGGTGTTCTGCCGGTTGTTTTTTAGGTACACCTGTCCGGCCATCTGGGTAAACAAGAAACGTAAGTTGCCGTACTGGATGCGCCCGCGTTTTAGGCGGTCACAAAATATCAGCAGGGTATCCATGCTGGCGTCGTAGGCATCTTGATGACTGGCTCGGTATTGCTTCTTCAAAAAACTGAGGCAATCCTCAAAGTGAGATAAAAATACCCGTTGGTACAGTTCATCCCGGCCAGACCAAAGCTCCTCTAATAACAGTTGGAAGTCATCCGGGCTGAGCCCAAAATTTTTGGCTTCCAAATTCTTCTGTGAAGGGCCGTTCATCAAATCTTTCATGTTTACAATTGTCCGTGTTACATCTATATAAGAGGCAAAAAATGAAAACGTGACAAAAAAAGAATAAAAAAAATCTACTTAAAAATAGGTCACGAAATAAGTGTTTCTGGCTTTTATATATGTAAGCAGCTGATTAAATAGTAGCAAGCAAAGCAAAGTATAAATAATTAGCGAGGCCAATTAACTAGAACGCCCAATTAAAAGGAAGTTTACAATTGCTTATATCTGAGAAGAGGGAGCCGACATTCGCCGGTCTCCCTCTCCTTTTCTTAAAGGCCTAAACGTTAATTTATATGGCACTTAGCTCCGCCCGGATATCACGTAGGCGCCCTGGCTTATAATCAAGTGCGAGTATGAGATCATCCGTGATGATGGCCTCCTGAGTAGCAAAGTAGGCTTTCTGGTTTTCTACTTTCAAAGCAATCACCTTAGCTTTTTCGCCCAGCGGAATCTGGTTCAGCGCAAATTGGCCATTATCTGAAGGAGCCATCCGCAGAATGATATTCCGCTCGGGAATCATGAGAAATACCATGGCTTTTTCTCCCGTTTGCACTTCCGTTTCTTGCGCTAGAATTCTGGTGGTTTCAGTTTCCTTTAAAAACTTATCAATATTAGCCCAGCCCATTTGGTTGAGGTTGAAAAAGTAAGTACCTAAAGCGTTGGCATCAATACTGCCAAAGGCCTCTAGTTGCTGTTCATACTGCTCCATTTTGTAAGCTTTGTACTTTTCGTAGCGTGTGCTGTCTACACGGTATTGAATCATCGCCTGCTCGAAATCGGTATCGGCTTTTGCCTTATTCTGCTCGTACTCAGGGCCACTGGCTAGGAAGCCACGCTCGTCAATTTCCTCGCGCAGCAGTAGTTTGTAGGCGGCGAGGTCTTCTTCGTATTTTTTGCGAGCGGCATGGTAGGCGGCGGTACGCTCCTCAAAGCGCTTGATACCTTCTTCGTAGTCGGATTGCTTTTCGTCGCGCAATTCAGCCGTACGTGCTGCTTTTTCGGTTTTACTCATGAAGACCTTCTGTAGGCCTGTTGGGCGATAGACAAGCTTATCGTAATTCGGAGTTCTAGGGCGCAGCGGTTTACGTCCCGTCGGCTCCTTGGGGCGGCGCGGATCTTTAGAGTAATCGGGTGTTGAGAGGTAAAGCTGACCGTAGTAAGTCCAGACTGGTCGTAGAGGGCGCTGGGCTAAGCGCAGTTGTGGCATCTGTGATTGTACGGGATCTTGTGTGTCCACCCAGTCCAGTTCACTTTCGTTTTCGCCGTGTGACTGGCCGTAGAATAGCGACATATCCTGCTGGAAATCGGGCGTGGGCACCGCCGCACCAATCGACCGTCCATTTTTCAGCTGTAAAGGTTGACCATTACTACTGACGGTAAGGCGTAGCATCCCACCGGATTCTAGGATGCGTTCTTGCGCGGTTGTCGTAAGTCCCAGACTGATCATATCACCCAGGCTGTAGCATTCAGTCAACTCGATATCCACCGGGCTGTTTACCGCTTCTCCACTTAGCGTAACAAAGCTATTGGCGCTGATATAGAATTGCCCCCCTTTTTCTCCTTCGATCAATTGATCTTTACTTGGGTCAACAGTATACTGTTGTATCAATGGACTGGCCAGGCTATCTTGCAAGTTGCCTACGCCTTGCCAGTACCAGCCTTGGATTAGAACATCGACCCGGCGATTGTTCTGTTGCAATTGCTCGTTGTCCGTATCATCACCGGCCTGGCTTTCACCTAGGGCCAGGGTTTCCATATTATCGGTAGTGATACCTTTTCCTTTCAGAAAGCGTTCTACGCTGCGGGCCCTATCTTGCGCTAGGCGATCGTTGTAGCGGTTGGTGCCGCGGCTATCGGTATGGGCTGCTAATTCTAGGCGATAATCGCCCATGCCTAGAATTTGGTCACTTAGTTCTTGTAGAGCGGTCTGGGCACTTGGCGTTAATTGGGCGCTTGCCGTTTCGAAATAGACCGCCACTTCCAGGTTTTCGGCGTTTTGGGCAGAGAGTTGTAAACAGCAAATGCTGAATAGCAGACTTAATAACTGTAGGCGCATATTATTGTGATTTAATTGGATGTGAATACCTTAATAACGGTACACTACCGAAAAGTAACGTGGGGATGCGCTGGATAATACTCAGAATTGTACTTGGTTTAGTGTATTTTAAGCTTGGTTTTGTGAGTAATGAAAGGATGATTTATGAGCCCTAAAACAAAAGGAAGTAGAAGGAACGTTATCCCTCTACTTCCTGCCTTCCAAAGAAGGTACGATAAATGATAATTTGAGTCAGATGTATGGATTACTGTCAATTACTTTCTAAGCCACCATTCCCGCCAGGCGATCCATATCGCGGATCAACAGGCGCTTGCGGTTGAAAGTGATGACATTGGCGTTGCGTAATTCGTTAAGTATCGTTGTTACCGTCTGGCGTGAAGTTGCCGTTAGGTTAGCAATTTCCTGGTGGGTCAGAAACTTGCGGACTAGCATTTCGTAGCCTACGCGCTGACCCTGGCGTACGCCCATTTGGTGCAAGAACTCGATAATGCGGCTGCGAGAGTTCTTGAAGACCATAGATTCTAGGCGCTGCTCCGTTTCCAGCAGGCGTTGTCCTACCACCTTCAATAGCTCCAGATGCAGAGAATGTTGGCGGCGGATAGCCTTTTGAAAATCTTGTATGTTTAGGGATGCGATTACCACTGGCTCGAGGGTGTAAGCAAAGTTGCGGCGTTGCTTTTCACCGAATACCGCCTCTTCGCCGAGGATATCGTCACTACGGTAGATGGCCTTGGTAATCTCTCTCCCACCAGCACCGTAAGTACCCACCTTTACACTGCCTTCTACAATGAAGTAGATTTTATCAGCCTGCTCTTCTGGTAAGAACAGATAGGTTCCTTTTCTGAATTTGCGGGCGTTCTCTACATCAAAAATACTATCCCAGTTAGCTTCGGTTAGTGAATTGACGTTCAGTTGCTTCAGGTAGGCAAAGGAGGAAGTTCCCATGATACTTGTATTTAATTGCTTCGCTTAATATAGCTGTTGCGAAAGCGGGGTTCGTGAATAAGGATGGAGCTAAAATGTTGTCTGTCTGTCGTGTAGCATCCCTCCTGGTGACGCTGACAAAACTAGGCGTGAAGTGTAACAAAAGTATCACAACAACATAACCATTGTTTACACAGGCATTTTCGGGCTTCACTGCAAGGCCTTTTCAAAGCGCCAATTTTCACTGCACATTTGTGTCGTCAACGGGAGAATAGTACACCAGTGCAGCAAGAAATTACCCGCTGGCAAAACACCTAAAACCAATTACTCTTTAAAACCATAAAACACCTAGAACCATGAAAATTTTCTCTTTCTCAAAACTGTTTGCCGTTGCTCTTCTAAGCTTGGCGGCCTTTACCAGCAGCTGTAACAAAGACCAGGACAACGAACCCAAACCCCAAACTTTTGACCACTATTTAGACCAGGCTGTAGGGCAGTACGCTTACACCATTGAGTGGCGCAATATCACCAACGGTGTGGACGAATCCATAGAAGGTATGGAGACCATCACCGGCACGGTGGAATTGCGCAAAAATGCCGCTGGTAACGGTATCGAGTTGTACGAAGACGGCGAACAGTTCATCGACTTCAGCCCCTGCTACGAGTCGCCAGAAGGCTTTTCTTTTAACAACAGCTGGGTAGAAACCGAAATGGACGGCGAGACCCTCTTCTTGTGGCCACATGACATCTTCCCAATGGAAGGTGATGTAGAAGCAGGCGTCTTCTACAAGGACAGCCGGGAACTCAACTTTGCCTGGACCGCTGAAGTAGAGGACCTTGACTTAGCCATGATCTTCCGTGGCGAGCGTAAAAACTAGTCAGCAAAGGGTACACTTAAATGGGATAACAGTGGCTTTTTGAGCGGGAATGGGGGCGTAGTCCTTCGTTCCCGCAAAACTTTTAGGATAAGCTAAGTATCCTGGTTTTGAGAATTGACGTACCTCCAAGTCGCAAGTGTGTTCCTGATTGGATACGATGTTGGAAACAACGGGGCAATCGGTGCAGCTAAAGCTGCTGGTGTTGCTACTGAGAAGATAGATTGTAATGGGAGAATTTTGAGCAGCAATGGATGTGAAAAGCCTTGGTTTTTTATGCCTTAAGGCTTCCTTGAGTCAATTTTCGTCGTTTTAAAGTAGGAACAAAATTGGCATATTTAATTCAGGATTTTCGGAACGATTGTTGTACATATGTGGTTGTAATTAGTAGAAAACTTGCTTTGACTTCATTTTGAAATTTACGGCAAGTTCATAGATAGCCCGTGCATGACGCTCCAACTTCGACCACTACAGCCAAGTGACGCACCCGCTTTGGCTAAACTCGCGAATAACAAAAAGATCTGGAACCACGTTCGAGATCGTATGCCTTTTCCTTACACCCAACAAGACGCAGCTACCTTTATTGGCAATGTCCAGCAGAGTGAGCGGGCACTGGTAAGGGCAATCTTATGGCCAAATGCCGGTTTTGTGGGTACCGTAGGTTTACATTTTCGCGAGGCTCCCTACGATGGTAGTGCGGAGTTAGCCTATTGGATTGGTGAACCCTATTGGGGGTGTGGAATTGCAAGCTCGGCGGTGCAGAAAGTATTAGCGTTGGGGTTTGCTCGATCAGAGTTGCGTCGTATTTACGCTACTGTTTTTAGTTTCAACCGTAGCTCTGCTCGCGTACTTGAACGCAATGGCTTTCGCCAAGAAGTAGTGGCCAGGGCCGCAATATTGAAGAACAATCAGGTTTGGGATGAAATCACCTTTGGCTTGTTACGAGCAGAATATGGTGCCCTCCAAGTATTGCCTGATTATCCACACCTGAAACGCCCCTCTAACACCGTTCGGAATGTCATTGGGTGATTTTGGTTAATTCTTACGATGCAAATCATTTTAGTTTGTTAGCGATATGACGCGATAAATCGCGTCCCTACCCTTTTTAGGTTTAAGAAATAACGATAACTTCATCTAACCAACTAACCACCCATGCTTCACCCACCCATCACCCTCCGCGAACCCACCCTGGCCGATGCGCCCACCATTGCCGAACTCGCCAACAACAAAAAAATTTGGGATAACGTCCGCAACCGTATGCCCTATCCCTATGGCTTGACTGATGCCGAAAAGTTTATCGAACAAGTCATCAAGGAAGAAACTTCAGCGGTGCGTGCCATCATTCAAGACGAAACGATAAAAGGACTCGTTGGCCTACACGCCGCACAGGATGTATACACCGGCACCGCTGAACTAGGCTACTGGATTGGTGAAGCCTACTGGGGGCAAGGATTAGCTTCAGACGCGGTGCGCCTCATCGCTCAGTTTGGTTTTGAAGAGTTGGGGCTACGCCGCATCTACGCCTCCGTCTACGAGCACAACCTAGCCTCGATGCGGGTGTTGGAAAAGAATGGTTTTCAGCGGGAAGGTGTAGCGCGTGCGGCTGTACTTAAGAATGATATGGTATTGGATGAGGTGCGTTTCGGATTAGTGCACGCCGATCTCTAAGCGATTCATTCCTTTTCTACTCATCTTCATGATTGCCAACATCAATACGTCATTCTGGCTATTGGGAGCGATTGGCTGTTTCTTTGTCATGTTTATTATCAACTCCACCGTTGGACTGGTCTCTATTGCGCTAGTGGTTGCTGTTTACATTTACCTGACCAGACATATTAACTTGGAGAGAAGGGAAGGGGATGATATGTGAATCGACCAGAACCTACTTTTAGCCTGGTCAATCGGGCTGGCGAAGTGCTTGCTAGTCTCAATTTCGAAGATGAGTACATGACCTATCGCTTACAAGCGGCTGAATTACCTTTTGCTCTGCCTCGGCCCTATTTGGAGCACACCGTAGGAGCGGAGTCCGTTGAGATTCGAGCGCCAGAAGGTTATGAAGAGTACATTTGGTCTACGGGTGAAACCACACCGTCTATCACCGTTACCGAAAACGGAACCTATCAGGTGTGGGTGCCGCACGGCATTGGTATGGTAGGCAGCTATCCAGTAGAAATTTCCGACATCGTAAGCAATCAAGAATTGGTGGAGGGGAATATCCAGGTCTTCCCCAATCCTGCTACGGATCAGTTGAATATCCGTATAGACGCTAATCTGGAACAGGCCCTTTCATTCGAACTGTACAATGCTGCGGGCCAAATGGTCTTGAATAGGCTGATCCCAAATTCAACTGTTACACATGTCATCAATACCTCCGATTTTGCTGCAGGGCTGTATTGGCTGAAAATCCGCACTGGCGATGGGGTGTTGACCAAGAAGGTGCTGTTGCAGTAAAGACGCATTGCAATGCGTCTCTTCGTCAAGGTACTTATCTAGCGCGCAGGTTCAGCTAACCAACTAACCGTACCTTTGCCCTCAATCAAAAAAGCAGCCCCATCTCTAAAGGCATCATCTACATCTTATTGGCCGTACTCGCCTTCGCTATCATGAATGCCATGGCTAAACAGCTATCGGACTTGCATCCCATGCAAATCGTCTTTCTGCGGGCCTTCGGTACTTTTGTTCTTATCTTTCCATACATGCTTTGGCATCGGGTTCCTGTCGTGGGAAAAAACGTAGGTATGCTAGTCGCACGGGCATTAGTGGGCATCGTTTCTCTGGCTACCTTCTTTATCTGTTTACAACGCATTCCCCTCGCATCCGCGGTGTCCATGCGGTATTTGGGGCCGGTATTTGGTGCGATCATGGCCTTCTATTTTCTGAAGGAGAAGATCAATAATTGGCAGTGGCTCAGTTTTTTGATTTCCTTTTCGGGAGTCCTGGTCATTAAGGGCTTTGACTTGCGGATTGATTACCTCAGCCTGATACTTATCCTCACCTCTGCCTTATTCTTGGGCACCGTATTTGTCATTATTCGCTACCTCAGTACCCGAGAGCATTATCTCACCATTATCAATTATTTTATGGTAGTCTCTATGCTCTTGGGCTTATGCTTTATTAATCGTTGGCGGATGCCCGTAGGTGAGGAGTGGCCAGCCGTACTCGGGATTGGTGTATTTGGCTTAATCGGACAAGTGTTTATGACCAAGGCCTACCAACTCGTGGAAGCCAGTGTCCTGGCCCCGTTTAAGTACGCCGGACTGATCTACGCTTTGCTGATCGGTTATTTCTTTTTTAAAGAAACCTTTACCCTTTTACCGCTCATCGGGATTGCGCTCATTGTATTGGGTATGTTACTCAACATTTACGGTAAGCGGAAAAGCATGTCGCGCTCTTCCGCTTAAGTTGATGCTTACTGCCGTAATGTTTGCATATCGTCCAGCATTTCTTCCAAATTGCGAAGGATGGGACCGTAGATAATACCAATGTCAAAACGGTAAAGTGGTCTAGCCAGTAATGCTGTAAGAACCGTGAAAACCAACAAGGCGATGATTGCCATGCTTGGTAGACCATAATACCAGCTCATCTCCGGAAACTCCTGCGCCACTTTTGCCCACACTTTATCTGCGTTATTGGTGTACATGAAACCAAGTCCAAACAACAGCACAATCATTGGGTACAGGTACTGGTAAATCCGCTGATAGGTTTGCGTCATCTCCTGAAGTGTTCCTTGTAGACTTTGTAAAAAGTGGTAACTATTTTGGCCTTTGTCAATACTTGCTAGTTTTTGACCTTGCAGGCGCGTATAGTAAGCTAGCACAAAGAGCAATAGGCAAAGCGCTAAACCTGCGGGCCAGCTACCAATAATCGTGAAAAATAGGAAGACCAATACAGCACCGATGGCAATCCCTATGACATTGCGGGACCCCGTTCTCAAAAGCCGATCTATGAGGTGCGTCGATTTTTTGTTATACAGATTATTGATCCTGGGTACCACCAGCGCCTGCTCGTTGATGAAGCCTTCTTTCCAGATGTTTTCAATTGACTTTTCCATGATTATTGTTTTTTATTCTCTGATAACTTTTGTGGATTGTAGCCGGACAAAACCAGGACCATCACTCATTATCAATCGCTGATGCCCCTGTTTTTCTCCGGCCCACAAAAATTGTCAGAGAAGGAGTTTCTTTAAACGTTCCTTAATTCGTTTGATACGCACGCCAATGTTATTGGCATTCGTACCCATGATATCGGCGATCTCCTGGTAGGGTTTTTCTTCCAAGTGCGGGAGAATTACTGCGCGGTCTATTTCTGAGAGTTTCCGAATTGCTCGATAAAGTTGGGCTACTGATTCTTGGCGCTCATTCATATTGTTTGTCGCGGTTTGTTCATTGAGCAAAGCTGCATCTGTTCTATCTCGACTACTATGTTGTGGATTATTTTTACGTTTCTTAAGTAGCGTCAGGCAAACATTGAGCGAGATCCGATAAATCCAGGTGGACCATTCTGATTGACCCCGAAAGTTCTTTTTTGTTCGCCAAACCTGCAGGCATACTTCTTGGTAGTAATCCTCAAAATCCTCCTGCGTATCCGTGTACGCTCGGCAGATTTTAATGATGATTTCCGCGTAAGGCAGAATTTGGCTGGTATAGAAATCAGAACTCAAAACGTGAATTTTGTTGCGTAGACTAAAGGTAAGTTGGGTGGACTATTCTCTGCCTCCTCTGATCGTCGCTGTACAATGTATATGCTCTCAACGGCCCTTTCGGCCTACCATTTACTCGCTTAGTGGCTTGGACTACTAAATCATTACACCCGAGTGATTTTTTTTGAGTGACTGCTCTTGCTTATCTATCTTGGAGGACCAATCGCCTTGCTATGAAAAATCAATTCTACCGCCGCCTTCACTTCGTTTTTGCGGGCCTATCTGCTTTTGCTTTCGGCTACTGGCTGTACCATTTTGGTACTGGTTGGCCTAGTTGGATAAATGCGTTATTGGGAGTAGTTGGAGGAATATTGACCTATGGCCTGTTGACACTATTGTGGCCGTGGTTGGGCAAAGCCTGGCAGTGGGTGCCGGAGCGTTTTAGACTTGCTCTGCTTGCTTTGGGTGGTAGTTTAGTCACTGTCAAAATGCTAGGTCTCAGCTGGCCAGATTATCTCTACTATCCAGTGGCAATAGTTACGACTTTATTGTTTACCCTCCTATTGTGGGGTGTAAGCGCACAGGGTAATAAATTAGGACGTGGTGTAGCGGTTTTGCTGCCCTTGATCGCTTTGGCCTGGGGCTTGAATTGGGCACTTGCTGAGGGGAACGATCCTTTTCCTGATTTAGAGCAGAATGCTAGCGCGAAAACTCAGACCGCGCTCTTCCTTAAAGACGGAGTGACTAAGCCCAATAAACACGGACGATACGTGGTGAAGCACTTCACTTATGGCAGTGGCAATGATCAGCAGCGAGAAGAGTATGCCGCCAATATATTGTATCAAACACCCACTGTTGATGCTCGTCGTCTCCTGCCGGAATGGAAAGGCAAGAAAAAGAAATGGCGCGAGCGTTATTGGGGTTTTGGGGTAGAAGCGTTTCCGCTCAATGGCCGAGTTTATCTTCCGGTAGGGGAGGGGCCATTCCCACTCATCCTTATCGTGCATGGCAATCACAGTATGCTCGATTATTCGGACGGAGGATATGCTTATCTGGGAGAACTATTGGCCAGTCGTGGAATGATTGTGGTTTCGGTAGATGAGAACTTTATTAATGGGCACTGGTCCGGTGATTTTATGGGGAAAGAAATGCCTACCCGCGCCTGGTTACTGCTCAAGCACCTGGAGCAATGGAAGCAATGGACCAACGATGCGAGTCATGCGCTATACGGTAAGGCCAATATGGAGCAGATTATGCTCATGGGGCATTCCCGCGGAGGCGAGGCCGTTTCTATTGCTGCTGCCTTTAACCAACTTCCTTATTTCCCGGATGATGCTCGTGAAAAATTTGACTTTGGTTTTGCCATCCGTGGCGTAGTCAGTATTGCTCCAACCGACTACCGCTATCACCGGCAGATGGATCTTAAGGATGTCAACTATCTCTCTTTACAAGGTAGCTATGATGCCGATGAGACCAGCTTTTGGGGCCTGCGCCCATATCATCGCCTGCGGTTTGACTATAGCACCAACTACTTCAAGGCTGGCGTATACATTCACCGTGCCAACCATGGCCAATTCAATAGCAGTTGGGGCCGCTCCGATTTTGGCGGAACTTTTGCTTCTTTACTCAATAC
>JBCBWU010000144.1:0-18238 GCA_039816955.1 Bacteroidota bacterium | reverse complement strand
GAAGCAGACATACCCGGACGGAATGGATAGGGCTTGTTAGCCGAGATCAAATCAGCATAAGAAGATGGTTCAATACGAATGCGCACCTCAAAATTAGTGACTTGATCACTCGTCAGGTTGGTTTCCGCCATAGCGGCAGTAGTAGAAGAGCTAGCCACTTGATACACCGTACCACGGAATTTACGGTCGGTATAGGCATCTACCTCAACATCTACGGAGTTACCTACACTAACGCGAGGAATATCGTTCTCACTCACTTCTACACGGACCTCCATTGCATCGAGGTTCGCGATCCGCATCATTTCGGTACCCGTCATTTGGATGGTACCTACCACGCGTTCGCCCTGTTCTACGTTAAGCATCGACACCACACCATCAACAGGAGCATAAATCGTTGTACGACGCAAACTGGTGCGTAATTCTGCCAAAGTTGCCTCAGAACTCTTCACATTAAAAGCTGCCGCCTGAGCCGCCTGAGCGGCAGACTCTTGATTAGCTTTGGAAGAAACGAGGTTGGCTTCCAGTGCCCGCAAATTGGACAGTGATGCTTGATAATCTGCTTCTGAGACTACCCCTTCTTTGTACAGGCCTTCATTGCGCTCGTGGATCTCCTGGGCGTTTTGTAGCTGGGCCTCAATTTGAGCTACCTGAGCACGTGCCGACTCTATTTGCGAACGAGAATTAGCCTGGCTGGCCTTAGCACTGTTTACAGTAGCCACTCCACGTTGAACCTGTGATTGGTAGGTATCAGGGTCGATCTTAGCTAGCAACTGCCCAGCAGTGACCGAGTCTCCTTCCTCTACGTACAATTCTACTATTTCACCAGATACATCGGAACTGATCTTTACCTCAGTTTGAGGAAAAATCTTACCGCTGGCAGATACCGTTTCCTGAATGCTACGCTGCAGCGCATCTTCGGTAAACACCTTAGTGCCTTCTGGTTCGCGATTAGAGAAAATAGCCGCAGCAATAGCTAGTACAGCTACTACAAGTGCGGTAATGTAAAGCCAACGACGGCTTTTCTTCGGGGTGCTCATTTAGCGAGTGATTTGTTGAAATTGTCTAAAGGCTCTTCCGAGAATTTAGTAGAATGTGCTCAAGTACTAAGCGCTTTACTTTTGTTCCACTCCAAGACTTTAGACAAGTTCAGTATTTTGTTTAAAGTGGTTGCCCTAGATAAAACTCTACCACTTTCAGATTGAATAGGAGCTGGTATTTAGCACGTGTCATTTCCCGACGTGCTACATCCAGATTATCTACAGCATTGTTGTATTCGAAGGTATTGATAGCGCCTACATCAAAGCGGCGCTGAGCATCATTAAACGCCGCATTGGCAGCATTAAAAGAACGTTCAGCGGCTTGATAAGCATTACGGGAGGCACGGAAACCAGTGATGGCCGTTTGTACATCCGTCTTCAATTGATCCGTAACCTGGCGAGCACTAACTTCTGCACTAATCGTGTTCAAACGGGCGCGCTCCTTAGCGATAGAGTTGCGGTGATTGTTATAGATCGGCACACTCAAGTTTATCCCGGCACTTTGTCCGAAGTTCTCATTGATTTGATCACCATAACTAACCGTTGGGAAGGTTACTCCTTCGGTATCAAAAAGAACGATATCAAGCTCTTGCCCTCCGATTTCTACTGGAATTGGATCACGCGCTACGGTTACTGCATTATCGGTATTTGGATTATCAAAATCAGGAGCGACGCTAGAATAGTTGGTGTTTAAGTTACCAAAAACACTCAGTGTTGGAAGATTACCAGAGGCTGCTACTTTCTCAGCAACTTTACTGCTTTCTAAACGGGCTTCCGCGGCCCCTACAGTGGCCTGTGATTGCAATGCTGCTTGGTAGACTTCAGCGACAGTAAATTCTCTTACCAAAGCCTGATCCTCCAAATCAATCTCGGGGCGTTCAAGTACTAAATCCTGACTTGGATCAAACTGTAAAAGTTGCTTCAGGTTCAGGTAAGCAAGATCAACTGCGTTTTGTGCTTCGATAATCTGCTGATCATTCCGTGCCACCTGCGCCTCCAGATCCAGACGAGCATTTGGTGCCAACTGCCCTACTTCAACCAGGCGTTCCGTACGCTCGAGCTGCTGCTCTGATAGGCGACGCTGGGTTTGGGCATTTACTAATTGTTCTTCTCCCAAGAGAATGTTCAAATAAGCAGTAGCAACACTCAAAGCAACCGTTTGCCGGGTATTTTCAGCATCCAGCTTTGCAGCTTGCAGGTCGTATTTCGACTGCTGTACCTGGCTATTGATTCGGTTCCCATCAAAAACGAGTACTGAACCATTGATCCCAAAGCTATTGAAACCAATACGGGTGTTATTAAAGGTATTGGTAGTGGGGTCAATGGTACGTCCGAACTGGTAACCAGCGCTAGTTGAACCATTTACGGTAGGTAGCCGTTGGAACTTACTCTGGCGTTCGGTAAGCTCAAAGTTCCGGGTATTCAGTTCTGCTTGCTGAACAGTGAGGTTGTTGTCCCAGGCATACTTGATGCAAGATTGTAGGCTCCAGGAATCCTGGCCATAACTAATGGAAAGCACGCTGATCATACAGCATAGGAGAAGTAGTCGGGTCATAAGACAAGTTTTTTTATAGCTACCGACAGTTGTTGAAAAGCACCAACTACCGGTACTCGGCGATAAATAATGGTATTCCGAGTTATTATATACTGTTGCTACAAAAACGCTGTTAAACATACTACAAGCCGGAAAAGTGGGGGTAAATTTTTCTATGAAAATCACTTAATCATGGATGAAAACCAGAGCAGCGGCTTATTTTGGCGGCTCTAACCAAATGGATAGCTGGAACCGGAGCGACGAGCGCAGGCAACATCTCTTGCGCTAATGACAAACGCAACTACTAGATGAATAAGACGAAAAAGTTTGCTTGTATACACGGGCACTTCTACCAACCACCGCGTGAGAACGCCTGGTTAGAGGTTTTAGAGACGCAAGATAGTGCGGCCCCGTTTCACGACTGGAATGAACGCATCAACTTTGAGTGTTATGCACCCAACGCCCGTGCTCGCATCCTAAACACGAAAGGATATATCCACAAAATATTCAACAACTACGCCCGGATCAGTTTCAACTTCGGCCCTACCCTACTCTCTTGGATGGAAGCTGCCGATCCCGAAACCTACCAGGCCATCATTGCGGCCGACCGCCAGTCCATCGAGTATTTCAATGGACATGGCTCGGCAATTGCGCAAGTGTACAGTCACCTGATCATGCCCTTGGCCAATGAGCGTGACAAACGTACCCAAGTCGCCTGGGGCGTTCGTGATTTCGAATATCGATTCGGGCGTAAGCCAGAGGGTATTTGGCTTGCGGAAACGGCCGTAGATAAGGATACGCTGGAGGTATTGGTTGATTATGGTATAAAATTCACCATTCTGGCCCCTAGGCAGGCCAAAGCGGTGCGCGCTAAGGCCACTGATGATTGGACTACACTGGACCATGCCGCTGTAGATCCTAGGCGGCCTTATAAGATCGAACTAGATAGCGGTAGAAGCATTAGCGTTTTCTTCTACGACGGGCACGTATCCCAAGGGGTGGCTTTTGAAGGTCTCTTAAATAATGGTCCGCGCTTTGCAGAACGCATTATTCAGACGCTAGATGACAACGATGAACTCCAGCTCGCCCACATTGCCACCGATGGTGAGAGCTACGGCCACCACCATAAAAAAGGCGAAATGGCGCTGGCCGACTGTTTGCGTTATCTGGAGAATCATAAAGAGGTCACTTTAACTAATTATGCCGCATTTTTGGCGACAGATCCACCGCACTGGGAAGCGGAAATCTACAACAACTCATCCTGGAGTTGTGTGCACGGTGTAGAGCGTTGGCGGAGCAACTGCGGTTGTAATAGTGGCGGTCGTCCAGGTTGGACACAGGCATGGCGCGCACCCTTGCGGGAAACCTTAGATTGGTTGCGCGATCAATTGATCCCGATTTATGAGCGGGAAGCTGCCAAATACTTAAAAGAGCCTTGGGAAGCTCGTGATGCCTATATAGAGATCATTTTGGATCGTTCGAGTAAGGTCTGGAAGCGCTTCCTAGCGGAACATCAGGCGCGCGACCTCAATGATGATGATGAGACGACGCTGCGTCGCTTACTAGAGATGCAGCGGCAGGCCATATTGATGTACACCAGCTGCGGATGGTTCTTTGACGAAATCAGTGGTCTGGAAACCAATCAGATTCTGCAGTATGCCAATCGCGCTATTTACTATGCCAAGCAAGTAGGAGACATAGACCTCCACGATGAGTTTGTACAACGCCTAGCCGAAGCCCCCAGTAATGTCTATAAAAATGGTGCGATCAGCTACCAGAAATTTGTAGAACCCGCACGGGTTAACCTGGAGCGTGTGGGTATGCACTTCGCCACCGCTTCCATCTTCGAGCAGTTTCCGGAGAAGATGACGCTCTTCAATTACACCACCGAAAGTGAGGTGATTGAAAAGATGGTGGCCGGAGAGCAACGCCTGGTGGTTGGCCGGGTGACGATTCGATCTCGGATTACCCGTTCACGCAAGCACTTCAGCTACGCAGCTATGCACCTGGGGCAGCAGAACATCATTGGCAATCTGAGCACCCAGATGTCGCGCAAGCGCTTTGACGAAATGCTAGCAGCCGCCACCGAGGCCTTCCGCACGCCGGACTTAGGTAAGGTGATCGCTATCATGCAGGATTATCTAGGTTCTGAGAAATTCAGCATCTGGCACCTCTTCCGCGATGAGAAGCGAAAAGTGCTACGCGAAATCACTGATCGCAGTCTACAAGCCATCGAGCTGGACTTCCGTGATATCTACAACAGCAACTACCAGTTGATGACCAGTATGCTGAATAGTGACATCCCACTGCCGGATGCCTACAAAGCAGCGATCAAATACGTCCTCAACGAAGACCTGGAGGCCTTCTTCTTAGAAAAAGAGCTAGACCGCCGCCAGCTAAAGCACCTGGTGGAAGAATTCCAGAAATGGGATGTGGCGGTGGAGCACGCACCAGAAGTGAGCCTACTAGCTGAAAGCCGCCTTTACCAGGAGCAAAAAGCACTACTCCCAGAAATCAAGTATCGGGACCGCCTCAAGGCGCTAGTCAAAGTATTCGAGCTACTCGAAGAACTCAAACTTAAAATCAACCCCTGGCGTAGTCAAGATTTATTCTACGCCCGGCAGAAGGTAATGACCAAAAATTTGGAGATCGCGGAGGATGAGAAATGGCAGAAGTATATTTTGAGATTGGGGGAGTTGTTGAAGGTGGCGCGGGGGTAGGTTTTTTTTAGAATCCTTGCGTCGGGAGACGCAAGTAAACGACGAAAGTAAACGACGAAAGTAAACGACGCAAGAGGAACGGCATAGGAAGAATAACGAGGGGGATTCGGATGTATTCGAATCCCCCTCGTCATTAAAGTTTTAATAGAGTTAGTTTGTTCACTATTGAATTCTTTCCAAGTAGTTTGTATCAAAATCTAGCAGTGTTTTAGGCAGGTACTTTTTCTTGAATTCCTGTTCTAGTAGTAGTCTCATGCGATCTCGTTCAGTTTCGTCATGAAAGGCACCAACTAGCAGATGATTGAGGCTAGTGCCTCTGTAGATGAAAATTGGGAGGTTAAACTTCTTGCTCAAAAGAAGAGCATCTTCCAATACTGCATCATACCTGCTTGATGCTACAATCTGAAGGGTATGAACCCCAAGAGACGATTCTGTTTGCTCAATAGAGGTAGCTTGAACTTCCAAAGTTTTCGCTTCTTCTGTCTCGTACTCATCAACTGAGCCCCAACTCTCGACGCTGTAGGCCTCGTATTCATAGCCAGTAGGCTCTTCCTGAGGCTGATTATCATGATGTGTATCGGTCATAGGCTCATCAGTTTGTTGCGGTACAGTGGTTAGTAGAAGCTGGTCGCTAGCTTGAATTCCATTGTAACCTTGCGGCTGATCTGACTCACAGGCTTGTGAGAACATTAGTACAATCAGAATTAGGGCTACAATGAATTGGATGAAAGGGAAAGATGAACCTGTAGTACTCTTTCCTTCGGCGGCCCTCTCGTTACTACTCCCGCCAGACATACGTCCCAACAAACCTCCCATAAGCTTCTGAAAGGATTTATAGCGCCGGTAGCGTTCGTAAGCCATTGCCGCTTTATAGGTAATAACGACGGCTGCAATAATAATAAGTAGGGTTTCAAGGCTAAGCGAAGTGCTGTTAACATTAAGCATCAAATTTTGAAAGAGATTTGTAAATATCGTTTTCATGATTCTTGATTTTTTTGGTTAGGGATGAAGTCTCCTGCAATTCGGTTATTAATAAATCTCCGCGTACTAAAGCTGGCGGCCATAAGGCCAGCACATTTTGGAATTCGATTGATTTCTTCACAATTCTATTTTTTGGTTACAACTATCTAAAGGCATAGAGTGTGCCAACTTAGCTACCATTGAAAATCAGCCATTTAGACATAATACATTGAACTATTCGTTTCGAATTCGAGTCTGAATTCGAACTGGATTAGAAATATGCTTTGGTAGAGATTTTATTGAGGAAGAGGGTGCATTAAGGTAAAATTTACACGAAGTTCTAGCAAAAATCGACTTCGAAACCAGTTCGAAAAAAAATTCGAACTGGTTTCGAGTTTTTTTCGAATTCGAGTCTCAATTAAAGCGAACGAACGTTCGCTCAGGACTGATTATCAACCACTTAAGACTCTTCGGCAGTTCTTTCTCTAAAAAACTGGCATATGACATTAATCGACATAAAACCTTGAAAATCAGGAAAAACCTTATATGATTTCAATTGAATTTATGAGTAGTAAGTACAACTATCCAGTATTCTACATTCCTAAATGTGAGTATGGCACGATTATGGACCTTAGAATATTTGAAAAACTAACTTATATCAGGAGTGCAGGTCGGAAAGTTGTACTCTTTGAAGTGAGAAAGTGAAGAAATGAAAGAAGTTGAATGATATTCTCATGAACAAGAACACAGCAACTATTATTAATCCAACTTACGCGCGACTGTGCTGACAAGTTACCACACAGCAGGACGACCCAAACAGTAATTAGCTTCTGGTAACAAAAAGTAATGAAACATGGATGCTTCTCGAAAACGGTATATGGATGAGGTTCAGGATCGAACTAAATTGAATAAAGATCATTTTCTAGAATTCTGCAGAAACCTTTTTGGCTACGATTTACAATTCAAGGCATTGGAACGCAGAGTGAATACCGTTTCCGTAAGATCAACTTTCACTAAGCTGGTCTATACCTATTTAATGACTATTGCTAAAAAACGGAAACTTAATTTTCGTAAACTCACTACTGAACAGCTAGATACATTGGCATTTTTAACGGATGCCTACATGTCGGTTATGTATGCTTATAATCATGTCTATGACCATAAGCTCGAAATTCGCTCTTTTTCTAAAAAGGCTATTTCTCAAAAAATGAACAATGCAAATCAGCTAGCTAATGCGCTGTTCAACTATATTCAAGAGACTTCTCTTTTCTCGCTCGAACAAGAGCGGATCATCAGCATGGGTTTTAATAACGCCCTAAGAGAAGTAGATAAAGGACAAAGAATAGATTGTGAATACAACTTCATCAACTTCTTTAACGACAATCGGCTAGAACAAATTAGTGAGCAATTTTCCGGGAAGGAGTTACTCCTAGTGCAGAATATTATAGAGGAGCTAAAGCTTAAGTACGATTCAGTAAATACAGCCTATTTTGAAACCTACTTCTCCAGGATCTATCTATTGAATTCAGGATTGTTGCGAGAGGTTGTCAATATGATCATTAAACTTACCAGTTTCTCGTGCAAAGATGAACGCAATAACATTATGGCATTTGCAGAGCTCTACGGTATGCTCTTGCAAGTAGTAAATGATGTAAATGACTTTGTATATGATCGTGGAACTTCTAATAAAGCTCCTGCTGATACGCTATCCGACCTGAAGAACAATACCGTTACGCTACCAATTATGCTACATATGATGCGTTCAAAAGGTAGAAAAGGTCTAGTAAATAAATATATAAAATCACAAATAAACCCAGTTGAGGGTCAAGGCCAAAATGATATTCAACAATCCCACAATAGGAGTAAAGTAAGACCAAAAAACGCGAATAGAAATGCTTGGCAAAAATTGCAGTCTTTTATAGCTAGTGTAAGGCAAAGTTGGGCTATTCATTTTAGCAGTTCAGACCACGCAATTATCACAAACTGTGATCCTTCATTGGAAAACAAACAAGACAAGAAGCCGATAACCAATGCTAATCATCCACTTAATGGTCATCATAATGAAGCCATGAGAGAATTGATTGAAAGTGGGGCGATGGACGAAACAAGAGAAATAGCAAAGAAGATTGCCAAAATAGCTCGTGCCCTAATAACCACAATAAAGGGAAGAAATAACATAAAGAGTCCATCCGCCTTGTTGCGTGATCTTACTTCTATCGTAGATAGAAATAGATACTTTGTGCACTTGGACGCTGCTAAAGCTGCTTACGCTCGTGGAGACGACTATCGTACTGAAGACCATCCATCTCGCACTCAATTTCTTCCAACCCCAGATGCTCAAGCTAATGCCGAAGATAAGGATCACTTAGCAAAGAAAACTTACACTGGTGCTTATGCAGCTGCCGCTATTGACCGAAGACAATACGCGCTGATGTAGAAATATAATCCTCGTGACTAGCTAAGAGCTAAATATAGAGGTAATTTTCTACAAAATGGCTCTAGATAATTCAATTTTACACTGTCCGCTACATTGCATTTGGGTTTACACACAATGCAAATATGCTCAAGCATGAAATATTAATTTTTGCCATTCAAAATTAAAACGCTAATTTTCGGCAAAACGCCGAATTAAATGCCTGAGAAACCCACCCAACGCCAGAAGAAAGAAAAACGCTTCGCACTTGAACAGTTTAAGAAGGAGTTCTGCCCGCTTCTCATGAAACGTTTATTTCCAGTCGTGCGCTGGAATACTCCTATAAAGGGAAAAATTCTCCCCTTTATTAATGTTATTGATCGTTCAACAGAGAAATACATTGAAGAAAAGAGGTTAGTGTATGCGGGAATAACGGTACTGAAAGACCTCCCAATGTTTTCTTCACTAGAATTAGATGGGAAAGACAAGCATATTGATAAGGCTATATGGAGTTTAGTAAGATTTGAACTAACAGCGTCTACTTCCATCGAAACACAAAAAGCCTTCACTCAGTACGAACAGGGTAAGCTTGGAATAAAAAATATTAAGACAGGAAAGCTTGCTAATTATTTCAAAAAGTATCTATCCACCGGAGAGTTTAAAGGCCCCGAACAGAAGTACGAGTTCCCGATCATTAAACGCTTCTTCAACATAGAAAAGGACGGTGTAATCTCTTTCCCATTAATCCAGTTTGGTGATTTTGATGGGCTTGTGCACATTGTATTCCAGGAAAATGACAGAGCATATTTAGAAGAAGAAGAGTTGCAAAAGCGCCTAATCCGTTTATTTAGTATGGAATACGAGGGCATGCTTCTAGATTGGGACTTAGTTGGCGATAATATTGAACGTGAGTCCGAGCTACCTCGACAGTTAAACTATCTTACTAGTGATGCCTATTATAAGGAGACTAATAAAAATAAGATTCTACGAGATTTAAATTATCAACAATACTACGAGGATTCAAGGCCTTATTTTCTCGAACGGATTCGCTACAGTAACGAAGTTCCTAAATACCTAAAAAACGAGCACCGCAAACGCGCCATAATTTCCATTCTTATTGACTCCTATGCGCATAATATCAGTGCTCACAGCCTTACTGTGCTTAAATGGTGGTTTCAACAGCGAGCTACTAGAGGTTCTTTACATACCATCAAAGATGAGATCAAGTCCGATGAATCCTATGAGAATTGGGCTACACCACTAAAAGGGTACTTAGAGAAACGGTTAGGGACTTACTCTTCTGATGCCATTGAGCAAGGAATCTTACATGACTTGGCACGTTGGATCAGCACTACGGATCGGGCAGATGAAGCTTACCTCCCTGTCCGCGACCAATTTTTACCGCTTGCAGACCAATTACATCCTTTGTTCCGTTTTTTATTAGAGAAAGGAGCATTTTGGAGCGGCATCACTCGTGACCAGCAGTTTGGGGGAGAAATCACTAATCTGTACGATATTCTCTGGGAAGATTTCATCAATAATCCGCTCTACTTAGGCACTATTGCATACTCTGAAGGTATCACCAAATTAAACATCAATATTCGGATCTACTCAGAACGAGAGTTTACGATTGAGAAACCCGACACCTTTAAGCGTACTTATGAAATTGCCCAAGATCCGGAGACTAACAAGCCCTTGAGTGGGCGCTTTGCTACAATAAATGTTGGTAGCGAAGAAAAGGAAGAAGAGGGTATATCCTTTAGTCATAGTTATTTGAAGTATGGTCCTAAGGAACACGAAGCGCATGAGCGCCTTGCTAAACACTTAAAGAATTGCGAAGTATTCTTCCCGGGAGGAGTGGTAGGAAAACACGCCTTTTTTACACTTATTGAAAATGAAATAAGGAACGTAAAACACTATTCTGAGGAGGTCCTGAAAGAGATGCGACTAAATGGTCTTGATCTGTTTATAGGAATCCGACCTAGCCTCCTCTCCACTGGTGACACCATCGCCACTACCCCTAAGGAACGGCCTTTGTACAAAATTGGAATCTGGATTGGAACGCCAACCAAACTATACTTGAGTGGTCAACACTTAGCGACCCAACGCTTTGAAATGTTGATGAAAGACATCATCACCGAGAAAACAAATCGGGCGCGTTTGGGTGGAAACTTTCAGGATAAGATCTGTGCGGCAATGTTATTCAACAATACTTTCTTAAGTGTTGAACGAACAGAAACGACGCGCCGAGACAAAAATTACTACCCTTGGTTACGAATTGCCTATAGCACAGGATTGGACGAGGATGGGAAAACAGAAATCGATTACGAAGTACGTAACAAAAACCTGAAAGAAGCCAAATTAGATTTTGAGCGCCGCGACCAACACTCCGAGGAAGGCTACTTCAAGAAGTATTTCTACATCTGGCGTGGCCGTCATATCTACAATATGACTACGATTGAAGATTTGGAAATTGAAAACCTCAATCGCTTTAAACTTGTAACAGTTAACAACGAGAATTGGAAGCAGAATGTCCGGTCTGAAGGTGTCTTGCGAGTGCTGAACTTTGATAGCACTATCACTACTTGGGAAGCAGGCTACCATCGTTGGCTACAGACTTGGTTGAAGGAAAGCCCCTGTCGCGTTACTTTCGTACAAGGCGTAACCCCAATCGGACAATTGGTATTTGACGAAAATCGTATTCATTACTACTCACAAGCGGAGTTTATGGACTCGCTGGAAGAAGAGGTGATGAATCGCTATTCAGGGTACCGAAGTTTCAAACTTCGTTTTGCTCATGGTGAAGAAGTTAAGCAAGATGAATCGCTACTAAGCATCCGGAGTCACGGTATTTTAGCGCAGTATTTCTTTGATGACCTGCAAAGTATACGTGACTTTGATTTAGCCACGCTGCCGGAATCCAGAGCTTATGAGCTATTGGAAGTCATTCAAACCAAGATTTGCATTTTTGATAAGCGAATTGCGGAGCGAATTGACAGCGAAAGCAAACGTCAATTTCTAAATGATCAGCTAAAGTGTGGGATCTACGGAGAAATCCCTGAGGAATGGGCAGCAGTGCGTGATGGTGGGTTAAATCAATATCACTTCATTATCATGCACCTTTCATTCATCGAGGCACTTATTGGCAAAGACGGGCGCCGTTATGGAGAGGAACGCATTGTAGAATTCCTGGAAGAACAAATCGGAGAAAACCTAGGCCCTGACTGTATTTTTGTGGTTACTACCGGGCGAGGTCGGGAAGAATGGTGGCGGAAAATAGAACAGAGTAAATATCGAGCTTTCACCACCTTCCGCCCCGTAGAAATGCTCATCGAAGCTGTAGAAACGGCGCGCTTGAAAGAAGATGATATCAATTTGAAATACAACTTAGTCAAAGTGCTCTTCGGCTCATAATCCCCCTACTATGGAGAAGGAAAAAGTCATGCTCATCGCATGGAAATGGAACGACCTCAAGCGCAATAAATGTGTAGTAGACCCAGATTTACTCGCTCGTCCGGAGTATGCAAACATTCTTGATAATATTGAATCTGTAGCGGGAAAGCTATTTGATGAATATCAAGTGGAAGAGGCACAACCAGACGGACGAACTGAGCCGCTCAAGCCTGCTGCTAAGATTGTACGGACTTCGATCAATAGGACAATGGGCCAGGCTGACTGCCCCTGTATGGATTATCTAAAGCGCTTAATCGAGTACTACCAGGATGAAGATCGTGACCTCATGGTATTTCTGCATCGTCGAGATGGCTTCGCACAAGATGACGTACAACTCCTTAGTAGATCTTTCAACCTCAAGGGATGCTTCCTGATTGGAGATGGGCGGGATTATATTTACTATCGCCCGGAACGTAAACAAGGGTTATTGGGAGATAACGGTCTTTTCTATATGGCCAATCCCGAACCCGAAGAGGGAATACCAGAAATACGTACTTCGAAGCGTGGAAAGAAGATTGTTTTTGCTCGTTATTTCCGCAAGGTGTGGACTTATTATGAGCATGAATTTTATACTAAGATTTATGAGTTACGCGAAGATCTTTTAAGTCATTTTTATCAATTGACCGATGATAGAAAAGCGATTAGCGCACAGGTCTTGCAAGATCATTTGAATACGAATCGTATCTTGTTTTTACGCTTGATCAGTTTCATTGATGATGAGTGCTGTACCTTGAACACAGATCAAGCAAAAGAACTGGATGATTACGGTAAAGGTGCAGCTAAAGCTTATGAGTTTGATGATTTGAAGGCGAATCTACAATCGCACCAAAACATCACAGATGAATACACCGAAGTTTCCAAATTGTTGCATGATACCCTTTTTCACGATCAAGCACAATCGGTTGACAGTACGAACGCATGGATGCGAGAGGTGGATCAAAAATTCACTCAATTATTAGAAGCTATTACCCCTATGAAACCCTAAACTATGTACATTCAACTGGTCTGTAACAACAAGGATGTAGAGCAGCGTTTACACCAACACTTTGGTTCTAGGCATACGATCACCGATTTCGATAAAGAAACGGGAGCTATTGAAGTTGATGCTGTAATAATTGTTGAGCCGTACGTTATTAAAGGACAGTACTTATCTATATGCTCGATTTGGAAGAATTATCTTCTAGAAAATCAACCTGAAACCAAGCTAATTGTAGCTGGCTTTAATCTACGTGACCAGCATAGCAATTATCTCAATCTTTTAGACCTTCATGATGACTATGACCTTGCTGCTTTTATTGAGGCAGCGCCTGAGCTTTCAGACGAGTGGGATATTACACATTTACAGAATGGATATGATCAAGTAATCAATAAGCTACGACAGTTTTTCACTGGTCATAATAACGAGAGCATTATTGATGCTGTAGCCAAGGTCCGACAAGTACTCAACAATGCGGAGCTCTCACTATACGGCAGTCCTTCTTTAGAGCGGGAAATAGAGCCTTTTAGCATAATTTGGGAAAAACGTCTTTACCCTAAGCGCAACTTTTTCCAGCATTTCTACAGTCGGTGGCACTATTACAGAGACTACTTTAATAGTCTTCCATTCTATCCACTTCTTAAGGATGCGCGTATTGAGAATTTAATACAAGGCCTGGCAGATATCTTCGCTCAAAAGAAAGAGTTAAGCCCTGAGGAAATTGAAGTATTAGAGGAAAAATACCGAAAACTTGATCCCTTTAATCGCATTGGGGAAATCACTGATTTATTCCGTCGAATAAATAGCAAATACATTGCAGCCGAAAGCGCCGGAACGATATTACTGATTGATGATGATCCCTCTTTCTATCAACAGCTGAAAGAACAGTTACACAATTTTACTTTTGAGTATATCCAGGACTATCGTAGACTCCATGATCTTGATGGTACAGAAGAAATGGATTTGATCTTACTAGATCTAGAATTAGTAAAAGGCGAAAAAAAATATTCCGGCCTCGATTGGATTGCCCCATTAAAGGAAATGTTTCCTAAAGTACCACTCGCGGTAGTGACCGTGCACACAAAAGAACTACGTGATTTAGCACGCCATACCATCCAAGAGGAGGAAGCCAATTATTTTCTTGATAAATCAAGGTTTGATGCGGTAAAATGGCGTAATATTTTCGTTGGCTTATTGGCCGGTAACACTTACACTTTAGGTGATGTGTTGATATTTAACCAATCCCGAAACTGGGCAGCAAAATCTAATATTCTAGTCGTAGAAGATGAAAAGGACTGGTTTGATCGCTATGTTGAACTAAGCAAAGAATATCATTTCATTCAAGCAAATACTATTCAACAGGCCTTGGATCTATTGGCTAGACAATCTTTTGACTTGATTATCCTAGATTTACTATTTAAATTGGAAGGAAAGCTCGTACCCAGCGGTTTTCAATTATTAGAACCCTGGCAAAAAGATTATGCAAGTATACCGCTCATTATCGTAACGGGTGATAAGAGTATTCCCACTGCTACAGAAGTAACACAAAATGGTGTGGAAATAGTCCTCTACAAAGAGGACTTTAATGCCGAAAATTGGCTTGAAGTAATTCACCGCGAAATTGAAATAAAGAAACTAATGGATCAACGTAAAGGCCGACTATAATTTCATGAGTAGTTCCCAAACTCACATACTAATAGTCGATGATGATCGCGAATTCCTGAAAGAGCTAGTAGATCTTCTCAATACAGTCTACAAAGTCTATCCTTGTATGTCTTTAGAACAGGCTAGGGAGCGACTAGGCGACCGTCCCTATTCTTTACTATTAGTTGATCTAGTTTTTGGCAACAATGTCAATAAGGCCGATGGAATTGGTTTCATTTCTGATGTAATCACTAAGTATCCTGATTTACCCGTCATTGCCATGACGCAATACGGGCATCACAAAAATATCGTCGCCGCAATACAAGCAGGAGCAAAAAATGTCTTGTCAAAAGATACATCGAGCATACTCATCTGGAAAGATGCCATTGACGATGAGCTTAAAAAAGCGTCTTTGGCCATTCAATTGGCAGAAGAGGAAGAGGAACAAGGCCACGACGACATCCCAACGGTACAAAAAGTAGTGCCTCCCAAGGAAAGAGTTAGGGGAGAAACAACTGAAACACACCCTTTCCTCGGTGACAACCCACAAATTGAGGAAATTAGAACTCAGCTTGAGGCCTTATCCGAAGAACCAGACATTACAGTGCTTATTTTGGGTGAAACTGGGGTCGGTAAAGAAGTTGCCGCTCGTTTCTTGCATCATCATGGTGCTAGAAAAAACAAACCCTTTGAAACAGTGCACCTAGCTGCAATGACCGAAAGTGTGATGGAAAGTACACTATTTGGGCATAAAAAAGGTGCATTTACCGACGCTAAGGCGGATCAAGATGGTGTTTTTAAACGAGCTAATAATGGTGTACTGTTCCTAGATGAAATTGGTGAAATCAGTCTAGACATCCAAGTAAAGCTCCTTCGCTTTTTAGAAACTAAAGTCATCAAACCACTCGGCAGTAATAAGGAGATACAATTGGATGTCCAGATTGTCACAGCCACTAATAAGGACCTAAGAGAAGAAGTAGCAGCGGGGCGTTTCAGAGAAGATTTGTACTTCCGCTTGTGTGATTTTGAAATAAACATCCCCCCACTACGCGAACGAAGAGAAGACATAAGGATTATTGCCGATCACTATCTTGCACAGAGACAAGCCCAAGCCGATGCTTTTGATGGTGAAGTATGGCAACAATTCCAAAAATATCACTGGCCTGGCAATGTGCGGGAATTGGTTAAGCTCATTAAGCGTCTACTGCTGAAAAGAAAGATCACGAAGGCTAAGGTAGTAGACACATCTTTTCTACCGGATTATTTCTTCACTAAACCAATCGTAGCGGAGACTGAAGTCGATAACAGTTCACATCCTACAAATGCAGCACCTCAAGCTCCGTTTCCTCCAGTAGGTATTCAAACAGGTTCCTTAGCAGAGCAAACTGCGATAACCGAACTGCAGACGATAGAGTCCGCATTAGTAGAACTACGCTACAAATCTAAAGTTGTAGAAAAACTCGGCTTTGAAAACCTAGACCAACTGCGGTACCGCATCAATAAATACCATAGTGAGTTTCCTCACTTATTTGAGCACTTCCCCACCATTTATGATAAGTATAAACTAAAGGCAAATGGGTAAACCAACTGTGCTATGGGTTGATGATGATCCAAGCTTTTGCAATGAGATGGAGGATTTTTTTGGAAAAAAATACGATTTACATTTTGCCAATTCTCTGAATGAAGCCTCGCCATTATTAAAAGAGAAAAGTTTCCAACTAGCAATCATCGACTTAGACTTGGGTGACAAAGAGTCCGGTATTGATCTAGTAAGGATGGTTAAGGGTCAAAACCCGGGACTCCCAATTGTTGTCATCAGTAACGGAAAGCATCGAGATCTCACGCTTGCTCAAGAAACTGGAGCTGACTATACTTTTGCCAAGTCAGAATTTGATGCGCACGACTGGATGGAACGATTTCAAAGTTTCATTGAGTCACAGGTTAGCATATTTCTGTCCCATACCAGCAGTGATAAACCCTTTGTACGCCGACTAAAAAGAGAATTAAATAAAGCTGGATTCAAAACCTGGCTAGATGAGGATGAAATCAAAGCCGGAGATTCCTTGCTAGAAAAAATTCACGACGGTCTTGGAAAAGTGGATTATCTTCTTGCAATACTTACACCCAAGTCGGTCGAGTCTAATTGGGTCAAAGAAGAAATAAAAACTGCACGAAAACGGCAATTTGACGGAGTCCCCATTAATGGAAAGGTCATAAAGGTCATTCCACTCATGTATGAAAAATGTGACTTACCTCTCTTTTTAAGTGGCGATGTAGTATATGCAGATTGGACTACGGTTTCTACTACAATTAGCAATAAAAAGGAGCAATTGGCTGAAATTATCTGCGAGCCTTATGAATTCAAGGATCTCCGAAAAACACTTTGCGAGCAATTTGATGAGGCTTTTGACATCTCCTTTAAAAAGCTCTGTAAGGATTTACAACAGTAGGAGTCTCCAAAAACAGAAAAAGCTCACAAAACGTGAGCTTTTCCTTTGGTATAACGACGATTATATGCTTCTAATGCTAAAAGTCTCTATTTAACCCGGTACAATATACAAGTCTGATTCTGCCACTGGCAACCCAGTTACAAAGCCACGACGTTCTCCACTAAGCGACTGATAACGCAGCAAGATTTCTTCTGCGGCCGCCTTGTCTGTGAAAGTACCAAGTAGGATCTTGATCTTTCCGGTGGCTTGATCTGGGTACATGTATACGCGGTGTTTAGATAGAAGGCCAGCAACCTGCTTTGCCCTAGCCAGCACGTATTTTTCCACGCTTCCAACACTGACTTGAACTGTATATGTTTGCTGCTCCTGTAAAGTAGTCGTCTCTGATTTGGTATCAGTAAGTACCGGCACAAATTCAGGTCCACTCGTTAATAAAGGCTTTGCTTGCTCATTTGATTCGGTTTGGGGTTGGTTAGGAGCTGAAGCAAGGGATGAACTCTTAGGCTTACCTTTTGGAGACTGGTTAAAGTATTGCTCCGGTTTCTTTTCGTCAGCAAACGTGATTGTTGCTTCTTTAGTAGTATTTCCGCCAGTGAAGGCGGCTAACTCGTATGTTCTGCTTTGATTGCCCTTACTATTATTGGTCCTAGTTTGTGTAAACCAGATGAGGCAGGTTGCCATCATCAGTGCATACACTGGCCAACTATTTCTCGTGAAGGTCTGTTGCCTCTTGCTTCTCATTGCAGAAGCACGTTGTTCAGTTTTACCAGATGATCCACCAGAGAGGAAGCTCATAGCCATATTTGATACCCCCATTCGGAATTTGAACCGTTGAATAACATTTGTACACTTGGCTGTGACAAACATAATGAGGATTACAAAGAGGCCAAACTGAAGATAATTTACGGGGCTATCCAGGTTAACAAAGGAAGCAGCTGAATTAACCCACAAGAAAGATACTGTACATAGAGATGATTGGAACATGGCTACTAAATTTTAATCGGTTGGGAAATAAAAAGAACTAGAGTTTATAATTGTGAGCGAGGGAGTA
>JBCBWU010000143.1:0-18251 GCA_039816955.1 Bacteroidota bacterium | reverse complement strand
ATCGATCAAACGATGTTCAACTGTGATGATATTGATCTAGCGATCGGAGCGATTGGTGGAGCTGAAGTAGAGATGACCTTTGAGGACTGTGCCGGTAATGTATCTAACTGTACCGCGATTGTAGAAATTGACGACTCAGCCGTACCATTCAACTTCGGCTGTATCGCTGATGTGAATGTGACGCTCGGCGACAACTGTGCGGCAACGCTGACTCCAGACATGGTAGTGACCGGCTTTGATGATTGTATCGATAGCTACAATATCATGGTAGACGGAATGGACACGGATCAGGTAGTGGGTTGTGGTGATCACACTTACATGATCGAGCTAGTCGAAGATGGTGAAGTAGTTTACACCTGTTGGGGTGACCTATTCGCTGGGTATGAGATACAGGGTTGCCACAATCATCTTGCGCAGACCAGGTACGGACCAGCAAGTATTCTTGTGGGCAGTCGGTATCCGTGCGTACTTCGGTAAAGCTCACTGGCACCTCTGGATCACAGTTATCCATAGCCGTCAGTACCACAGCCATTGGTACGGCATCGCACTCGACGGTCATGTCCATTGGTAAAGCTTCGTTGAAGCTTGGTGAAGTGGTATCTTCTACATTGACAATTTGAGTGTGAGAAACAGGGTTGCCACAATCGTCCATTGCACTCCAAACGCGGGTCAGCGTATAAGTCTGTGGACATGGTCCATCCGTGCGCGTCTCATTAAAACTGACTGGTACATCCGTATCACAATTATCAGAAGCCGTCAAAGTTTCTTCTGTAGGTACAGCGTCACACTCGACTGTGATGTCGCCTGGCAAGGCCTCATTGAAGGTTGGTGAAGTCGTGTCTTCTATGGTAATGGTTTGTGTGTGGCTATTAGGGTTACCGCAGTCATCCATCACATTCCAGGTACGAGTAATCACCATTTCTTGTGGGCAAGTTCCTGGCGTAGTTACTTCACTAAACATCACCGTCAGATTACCAGCAATCGTTTGAGTTGCATTCAAGTCTCCAGGTGACTCTGCACTCGGGCCGCTCCAGCTAAAGTCAGCCGAATCATTACCGGTACCATTCAATTGGAGCGATTGGCCAATAGCGGTAGTGCCAGGTTCAGATACGCCAATATCGGTACTTGTCATCCCCATTGCTGCACCATCAGCTGCCGTGAAGCTACCCTCATAGCTCAGGAACTCCAATACGTTACCCGTAGAGGTTTGCACCAAAGCAATACCATCAGGTGAGCCATTCATCAGCCCCAATACCGCAAAGGATACGGCCCCAAAGCCGTCGCCTTCATCATCTATACTCCCGCTAAGTGCGACGGTCTGATCTAATAAGCCATTAGCACCATTGTAACTCAGGATTTCGTAATCACTCAAATCCACTCCAGCTACCCCCGCTATTTCGACAAATTCGCCAACGTCGGTGCCAGTATTATCGTAGTGAAATTCGTTGATCCATAATACTGAGCTTATACCGCTGAAATCACAGTTATCAATTGCGGTTAAAGTTGGAGCAGCAGGAACCGTTTCATCACATTCCAGAACAAGGTCCGTTGGCAACTCCTCCACAAAAGTTGGTGGAGTGTTGTCCTCCACGGTAATCGTCTGGGTGTGGGAAACACTATTATTACAGGCATCTGTTGCAGTCCATACCCTGGTAAGGGTGTACTCATTAGCACATGTACCGTCGGTACGCATTTCGGTAAATACGACCAGCACACTGTTAGTCGTAGGACAAAGGGTAAGATCAAAAACCTGACCTGTGTTAATCAATCCAGGAGAATCGGCAGAGGGGCCGCTAATGCTAAAGCTGCTTGCATCACAGCCGGTACCCGTGCGTTGTAATGATTCACCAACGGCTGTGTTACTTGGCTCTGTACCAAAATCGGTACTTGTCAGGCCGTCGGCTGGTCCGTTCGTAGCCGTGACGGTTCCCTCGTAAGAAATAAAATCTATTACAGTTCCACTTGCTATCTCAACCAGGGCGATTCCTTCCGTTGGGCCATTTTCAAAGAAGCCTGTTGGTAGTTCAGTACGTGTGAACGCTAGCGCACCAAAGCCATTACCTTCATCAGGGATTGTTCCCGATAGTTGTTCTACAGCGTCAAAATCACCATCAAACCCTTCGTAAGCGTATACTTCGTAGTTGGATAGATCAATACCAGCCGTCCCCACAATTTCCACAAACTCGCCAGCATCAGTACCGGCATTATCGTAGTGAAGTTCGTTGATAAACAATACTTCTTCTATTGAGGTACAGTTATCGGTTGCCGTCAGTACAGCGGCTGCCGGTACTGCATCACATTCTACTGTAACATCCTCCGGAAGCGCTTCTACGAACATTGGCATGTCCGTATCCATTGTGAAGGTGAAGGTTTGCGCGCAATCATCACTGTCGCCATTTTGATCGGTAATGGTATAGGTACGCGTTATGGTACGGGTGCATCCTACATCAGTGATTACATCGTTACTCGTCAAGGTGAGCGTTCCACAACCCTCTTCTACCGTTGGTAATGCGGGATCAGGATTTGGATCGCCTAATAGATTAAAGGTCGTTGCAGCAGCAGGCACTATTGGGTTGCACCCCGTTGACAGATCAAAGTTATCAGCTGGACAAGTGATGATTGGTGGAAAACCACCTACTTCTACTTCTTTCTGCACCGTTTGCGTACATCCTGGCATTGCTGGCGTAGTTCCACCATCTGGCGAAACGCCACCATTTCCATCATCCGCTCCGTCATAAGTCATGACGACGGTATAGATGCCTGGTCCCAGCGCTCCGGGGTCAAACTCCGTAGCAGCGTTACCATCTATCGTAAAGCTGACGGCATCAGCAGTACCGCCGTTAGTATCATTCCCACCTAAAGTGATAGCTGGCTCAGCAGCACAAATAAAGTCCGGCAGGCTTGGATCGAATACGGGGCTAGGATATTGACAGGTATTGCCAATTACAACAACAACATTGGCCGGATTACCTAACGCAAACGGCCCTTCCACTTCAATGGAATATCCTGTTGCATCAAGGTGCACAAAAGGTAATTCGTAAGTACCCGATGTCATATTATAGCTCAAGGTAACGCTACCATCGGTGGCTACCGGAACTCCTGCACTTTGCGTACCTACCGCAGGGACATTATACGCATCAAGCACACCAGTTGCTGCCGTTACTGACCAGGTTTGGCCAGCCAATAAAACTCCACTGGGATTGGCGACCGAGACTACTTCGGAAAATTGTCCGTCATCACCGCCAGTACCAGCATCCAAATCGATAATTGTTGCATTATCTAAGCAAGCACATGGGTCAGTTACTTCGAATGCACAATCTGTGATAACGATATCGGTACTTGTGCTAGACTCACACCCCCCGGCAGTAGTATAGGTATAGGTAACAGTGGTCGTGCCACTAGCACTAGCATCCAGTGTAAAGGTCTCGCCATTGCCATCATCGGTCACTCCTGTACCGGAGTAAACGCCGCCAATAGGCGTAGCTCCACCTAGGCTTGCTATAGGCTCTGCCACCACACACGCAGATTCAATCGTGCTAAAGGCTAAAGAAGGCTCCTCATCCGTAACCGTGACATTCGCATCGCAAGTGGCGCTATTGCCATTGCCATCATCTACCGTGAGTACTACTGGATTATCTCCCCCCACATCGTCACAATCAAAAGCGGTGATATCCAGGCTTAAGCTTATCGTGCCACATAGATCGGAAGATCCGTTATCTACTTGTGAAGGATCAACTGTAGCCATTCCATTGGCTAGTGTTACCTCCACATCTTGGCAGAGGGCAGTTGGTGACTCTACATCATTTACTGTTACATCGAAAGAACAGGTACTCGTAGCGCCCTGCGGATCAGTAGCAGTGTAAGTGACGGTTGTTGTTCCTACGGAGAAGTCTGCCCCGTTTTCAGGGCCTGCCGTCTGTTCAATAGTTGGAAGTTCAGTTAAACCCACAACATTAGTGACAAACGCTTCAATTACTGCATCTAATTCAGTAGTTGTGTATTGATAGCCGTCATCTATCTCATCATCACCATAAAAGTTAAAATGATAAATCCGAGTAGTACCTGTCAATCCTTCAACCTGATGAAAGTCATCATTGGTATCAGTCGACCAGGAATGGGTAGCACCAGGATTTCCTGGCACTAAAACCAGATGGTTAATCGAAGGATCATTCGCATTGTAGACTTGCTTAATGAAAGCATAGTAAGTCACGCCATCAGCAGCTGTATAGGTAGTTACATATTCGCCAGCGTTTCCATTTCCATCTGCTCCATTATTTCCAGAGATAAGGTAGGTAGATACGTTTGCCAGATCAGCCGCCAACATCCAAACACCATCATTATAACTAGTAAAGTAAGCGGTATTAGTTCCGAAATCATCAGAGCTAGTGACTGTATTCTCTGAATAATCTATGATAGATGCCAGGTCAGTAGAAATAAAGTTTGCGCCATCATAAGTATCACCTCCGCCGTCATCAAAACTATTATTGTTTTCAAAATCCTCTCCCAGTACGTATCTGTTAGGAATAACTGCCAGCACGTTATCAATATTACTATTGTAGCTAGCCAGGACATCACTTAAGTCGGGGAAAGCTATGCAATTATCCATCATGACAGTAGGTTCTTCCCATTCTACTCCGACTACACAAGAACCAATCGGCGCATCTACCGAAATATCAGTAGGGCAATTGTCAATTGTGGGGCCTTCTGTGTCTTCCACTGTAATGGTAAAACTACAAGTGGTTGCATTACCACCAGCATCAACAGCCTGGTAGGTTATCGTATTGGTACCGAGACCAGTAAGAGCACCATTACCTAAACCGGACACCTGACCAATACTGGTACCAGAACTAGTGGTAATTTCAAAATCATCAATCGACCAATGATCACTGTCTTCGTTGCTAAAGTCTTTTTGTATCAGTCTAAATTTGGTAAAAGGCGTACGTGCTAAGCCAGGGATCGTCTCTGTTTTTTGATCAAACACATCCAAGTGAGGGGCATCGCCTGCACCATCGTCTACTGTTTCATAGTATTCGATTGTTGTCCAAGTAATACCGTCGGTAGAATACTCCAGGTATACCCCCTCTTCTGAATCTGCCTCTTCACAACCTTCGGCGTCATTTTCACCCGCAATGATTAAGTAGAATGACAGCGTACCTCCACCAGTGGCATTAAAAGGCTTGGTTTCTATGAATCGTTGGCCACCATCATCGTCAGTTCCAGCAAAGCGAAATGCATTACCCGTTATCGCACCGCAAAGCGTACTTTCCTCTCCCCCTTCCAGATCAGACCAAATTTCTGTTCCTATGGGATCAAAATTATCGGACAGTGTAATCGTACTACCGATATCACAATTGTCTGTCACCGTAGGTTCTGTCCAACTAACGACTGCCAAACATTCACCAGGTTCAGTTGATACCGTAAAATCATCTGGGCAGTTTACGATCTCTGGTGGCGTATCATCACTGACAAAAACATTGATGGTACAAGAACTAGTGTTCCCTAGAACATCCGTCGCAGTATATATTTCTTGTGTTGCACCAATGGGAAAAGTGGCACCCGTGCCCAAGCCTTCCGCAAGCACTACCGTCGCTGCAGAGCAGTTGTCAGTGGCGGTAGGTACCGTGTAATCCACCGTTATTCCATTGCAATCAGAGGTTACTGCCGTAATATCATCAGGGCAAGTCAGAGCCGGCGCTTCTGTATCATTCACCGTTACGTTGAACGTGCAATTCCCTGTATTACCGGCAAAATCCGTTACCGTATAGGTCACCACCGTCGTTCCCTCGGCAAAGGTTGAGCCAATCGCTGGCAAAGATGTAATGCTTAAATTTGTGGCGGAAATCGGTAGTTCCGCTAAGAAAACAAGGAATTCATCATTATTGACATCATTCCATTCACCGAAGGTATTCACCTCGGTATAGTCTTCTGCATCGTCAGAGTTATTAGGTTCTCCACTACGCCAATTTGTGTAACCCGTACCACCACCATTTACCCAAACAAAGGTATCTTCCTCAGCTACATCATTGTAACCGATTAACAAACTTTCTCCAATAGAGCTAGCTACTTCAGCAGCAAAGATGTTATCTGCCTGACTTTTGATGGTTGCGACCCCGCCGCCGAACGTAGCCAGATAAGCTTGCTCCGTTTCCAAGGTATTCACAGCTATCTCTTCCTCAGAATAGTAGAAGTAGCTGTCTCCTGAGCGGCCGGCAAAGATGTAGCCGGGAAGAAGATCCTCAAGGCCACAGTTATCCGTTGGTATGACATTGCTTTCATCCCAGATCACTACTGCTTCACAAAGGGTAGAATCCGTATTTACTACCACATCATCCGGGCAGGTGATGGTTGGTGATTCTGTATCCGGAACGACCGTTACCTCAAAAGAACAATTTCCGGTATTGCCCGCAGCATCAGTCACCGTGTAAGTAACTACCGTTGTTCCTACCGTAAAAGCCGATCCGCTCTCGTGAGAAACAGTAATGCTCAGATCCGCAGCAGATACAGGTAGCTCTGCCAAGAAAACCCGATTACCTCCATTATCAAAATCATTCCAAAGGCCATCAAGTTTCAATTCGGTATAATCCTCTGCACCAAGGTTATCGTTGGGTTCGGCAAGATCCCAGTTCGTGTAACCCGTACCACCACCATTTACCCAAACAAACACATCTTCTTCCGCTACATCATTGTAACCAATCAACAAGCGCTCATTGAGGGCATTAGCTAACTCAGTGGCAAAACCATTATCAGCCTCACTCTTAATGGTAGCGACGCCACCACCAAAAGTAGCCAGGTAAGCTTGCTCCGTATCTAACTCAGTGGCATCGATCCGCTCCTCAGAATAATAGAAATAACTATCTCCAGAGCGCCCCGCATAAATATAGCCGGGTATGGCATCTTCCAAGCCACAATTATCCGTTGGGATAACAACACTTTCATCCCACGTTACCGTCGTAATCGCTTCACAAATCTCTACCTCAATATTATTAGGACAAGTGATGCTTGGCGCTTCGGTGTCATTTACTGTCACCGTAAAGCTACAGCTCACTTCTTCTTCATCTTCATCTAGTGCATAGTAGGTCACGGTCGTCTCTCCGACGTTGAAGGTAGTACCACTAGCGTCCTCATCTCCTGAACCCGTAGTAGCGCCAGTGAGTTCGTATTCTACATCAAATATTCCATCTAAAACAGTTGGAGTCAAATCATTCACCACAGCACTACATTCCCCCGCATCATTAGAGACACTCACGTTTGCTGGGCAGGTAATTGGTTCCGGAATAATACAAGAGCCATTGTCAACGGTGGCGGAAGGATCGTAGTTCTCGCCATCTGAATCAGTGCAGCCACAAATACCATCTGTGGGAGTGATCAAGGATAAATTGTTCACCACACCATCGTCACCATTAGCATGATCAGCAATACAAATGACCATGCTAATGGGTCCCGTAGGGCAAGCAGCAGCTAGCTCAGCAAAAGAACTCACTGTACCAACACCACAAGCATTAGTTCCAACACCGTAGAAACCACCAGAAGTAGCTATACCTTCATGAGGGTCATCAGTCCCATCATCACTAAAAACCAACGTAACCAACGTATTGACCGTGCCAATATCAGTTCCAGAACCAAACGGGCTCCCACCAGAGCAATCGCCCCCTCCCGGGCGCGAAATCACCGCTAGGGTCTCATCACAAGCAGCTACAATTATACTTAGATCACCCTGGTAGCTGTGTTCCAACTCCAAACTGATACCGGTAGCCGTACCCAGTACGGCAGGGTCGTAAGTTAGTGTTTCACAAACTGCGTTATCGGTATTACCAACCGCAACCGCTACTTCTGGAATGGAAACCATATCCAAGGCACAAAACAGTGAATTAGCACAAGAATTATCATCAACAGTTGCACTAGGATCATAAGTCACAAAATCTGGATCAGTGCAGCCACAAACATTAGCCGTTGGGGTAATAAGATTTACATTACTCACCGTACCATCATCTCCATTCTCATGATCCGTAATACAGATTTCCATGCTAATTGGTCCACTAGGACAAGCCGCAGCTAGATCGGCAAAAGAGCTCACTGTACCCACACCACAAGGATCTGTACCGATGCCGTAGTCACCACCTGATGAAGCAATGCCCACATCCGGATTATCAGTCCCATCATCACTAAAAGTTAGCGTAACCAAATTGCCATCGCTACCAATATCAGTTCCAGAACCAAAAGGTGAGCCGTCAGAACAATTTCCGCCTCCTGGGCGCGTCATCACGGCAAGCGTCTCTCCACAAGCTGCTACAATAATGCTTAGATCTCCTTGCCAGCTGTGCTCCAGCTCTAAACTGATACCTGTGGCTGTTCCAAGTACATCCGGATCATAGGTTAGGGTAGCGCAAGCGGAGTTTTCGGTATTGCCTACAACACCCGCATCATCAAATAGAACGAAGTTATCAAATGCACACTGTGCCGATAATTCCTCTCTGGGAATACTAATTAACAGGAATAGCAACGCTGTAAGCGCTAGATGTAGAGAATACTTCATGAGATTAAAAATTCATTAGTCATTGGTCGTCTCAAAAGCCATGGCACAAACAGTACCGGGGAAGACTTTAATGACGTAGTGTTGTACAGTGCGTTCCATCACTAGGATTAAGCAATAGCTAGCACTGCAGAAAATGGGCGTACGGTGATTTGCAACGAAATGCAACAGGATGAAAGGGGACATCCATATTTAGGTCGGCATAAATATCAAAATTTAGGGTACTCTACTTTAGGTTTCTATTAGCAAATGCGTCCAAGTTTCGTGTTTATGCTAATTATCTTCACCTTTCGAGTAGCCCTACTCACCTCCATTTGTTGTAGGAAATGGATAGACAGGCACATTGTAGTAGGTTTCTTCAGCAGGAGATTTATCACCAATTATCATTATTAGAAAACGATCCAGCTATTCAAGCCTACAACATTTTTAAAGTAAGCTGACACGCTGTTTTTCCGTTATCAATATAATATATGATCTTTCGTCCTGGAATGATTCCTCCTAGGTGTATTAGTACAATGCTCAAATCAAGTGCAACAGTCGTCCTGCTTTTCTTCTTTTGCCTGTTTACCTCACTAACAGGCCAGGACTACGTCTATAGTACCCATGATATCACCGCTGCGGACGGCCTACTCAACAAACGAATTTCCTTTATCTACCAGGATGAAGATGGTTTCATCTGGTTCCGTTCGCTGGATGGTGTAGGCCGTTATGATGGCCATAGCATACGGTGGTTTACCAAATCGAATACTAAACTCCGAGGTATCCCCCGCCCTAATCTGCTGGTGGAAGACGCAGAGGGCTATTTCTGGTTTACCGACGGGAACCATATTGATCTGATGCACCGCAAGACTTTTGAGGTTTTGTCACTCGCAGAAAAATTTCCCAATGGTGTTCCCTTTGATCATCCCATGGAGCAATTGTGGCAAGGCGTAGATGGTGGTATTTACATGAAAACCATCAACACCCAGGAGTTCTATCATTATCATCCCAATACAGGTTTTACTAGTTTGCCACACCTACAAGGAGCTGGCTCGGTTTTAGCGAAAAAGAAAGGGCTTTGGGCACATTTTGGGGGTAAAATTGGTTGGGTTAAATTCGACTACGAAAATCGGGGCATTTTAAAAAGATTTAACACGGCCGCTACAGCGTATTTGATCGAAGGTTACAAAACAGCGGAAGATTGGTTTGTGGAATGCAATTTTGATGAAGGAGTTATGCGTATTCTCAAAGTACTAGAGAATAGTACAGAGGAAATGATGCGCATTCAAATTCCACTCGGGGTTAATACGTCAAGCCCAAAATTTGTTTTGTACAATGCAGTAGATGATCAGCTCTACCTCAACGTTAGCACCGGCGAGTCTAATCTGTCGCTAATTGATTTAGAAAACCGGCAGCTCCTTCCCGTCACCAATGTGAAGGATAAGAACCAGGACACCTACAAGACTACCCTTCTGATTGATAAGCAAGGTGTTTATTGGCAGCAAACGGAAGAAGGTCTTAGGCTGGTTAAAATATTCAAGCCGGTCTTTTCTCAATACGCCAACGGATACCCTACTCGCGGTCTATGGGCAGATGACCACAGGCTCTTTATCCAATTTAGATACGTAGACTTAGACAGATCAACCGAGGTAAATCAGATACCTGAGTTAGAACGCTTACAAAGTACCTTACACACTACAAAAGATCAATTGTGGTTGGGCGGTAGTCTAGGGATCTACCAGGTTAACCCCACTACCCTGGACGTTCTTGAACATATCCCCAAATTAAGTACCAAGGGTTTATGGTCCATCTGGCGAGATCAGGATAAAAATTGGTGGGGCGGTCTGTATCAGGACGGCATAGTTCTTAAAACGAAACGGGACAGTATCCTTAGGCCTTATGACCAGTATAATGGCTTTCAACAGTTAAAAACAAGCCGCGTTCTGCAACTGCTAGAGGATGGGCCTTTCCTTTGGGCTATCACCAATAGTGGCTTATATTTTATTCATAAAGACCGAGGCGTGCTTCGCCGCTACTGGTCAGAAGGGGAAGCGGGCTATCGGCTTCCTTTTGAAGATATTCACTACCTACACAAGGATAAGGATGGACTATTTTGGGTGGCCTCTAATGCCGATGGTCTCGTACACTTCGAGCTTGACCAGGAAGGGAAGGTCAAACAACATCGAAAATATACCACTGATGACAACTTGTCTTCCAATATTCTTTACACCATTCTGGAAGATGATAAAGAACGCCTCTGGATTAGCACCCTCAACGGTATCTCCTGTTTTGACAAAAAGACAGCGGATATCCAAGTTTTCTCAAAGGAGGATGGTCTAACGGAATTGGAGTTCAATCGCATTTCCTGTTTCCAGGATAAGAACGGACGCATGTACTTCGGGAGCATTGACGGTGTTGTTGGGTTCACCCCTGATGACGTTAAAGAAGACGGAGCTTATACCTTTCCTGTCTGCATTACCTCCTTATCTGTCTTCGACGGCGAGAGTGAACGCCTCATAGAGCGCAACACCAACCAAACCGATGAGATCATTTTACAACCCGATGATCGCTTTTTCCGCCTGAGCGTATCCATGCTCGACTTTTTCAATGTCGGTCGTTTGCGCTACGCCTACCAGATAGAAGGCCTGTATGACGATTTTCAGCAAATCAACGGCAACACTATTGAAATTAGCGGTTTGCCTTTTGGCGAATACAAGCTCAGAGTACGTGGGCAAAGCTCGGACCGGCGATACTCAACCCAAGATTTAGTCCTCCCGCTCATTGTAGTCAGCCCCATTTACTATCGCTGGTGGTTTATCTTGCTGGTATTTGTACTGTTAGTAGCCACTATCGTTAGGCTCTACTATTGGCGTATTGAGCAACTAACTGAGCGGCGGCGGCAACTGGAACTCATAGTACAAGAACGCACCAATCAAATCCAGCGAGACAAAAGTATCATTGAGGGACAAGCTGCTCGTTTACAAGAACTAGATCAGGTCAAGTCGCGCTTCTTCGCCAACATATCGCACGAGCTTCGTACGCCGCTGACCCTTATCCTGGCCCCTTTGGAAGGTATCCTAAAACGAAACCTCCAAAACAAGCGCGACTATACCTCTCTCCAGCTCATGCAGCAAAATGGACAAAGGCTGTTCAAACGTATTAATGAGCTGTTGGACCTATCGCGGTTAGACACCAACAAGCTGGATGTCAACGAAACGCCCACTTTTCTGTATGCACTGGTAAAAACGACCCTGGCCATGTTTGAAAGCACTGCCAACTTAAAATCCATTCAACTGCTTCTGGATTATGAACTCGATGAGCAATTACAACTAAAACTGGATAGTGACAAAGTAGAGAAGATCATCTCCAACTACTTGAGTAATGCGCTCAAATTCACTCCCCAGGATGGAAAGATCACCCTCCGAGCAGAGCGTAAAGCCAATCAAATTCTACTCAGTGTCAATGATACCGGAATTGGCATTTCATCTGATGACCTTGACCGTGTTTTCGACCGTTTCTACCAAACAAATCAGACCGACCAACAAGTAGGAGCTGGCATTGGACTGGCCCTGTGTAAGGAATTGGCCAAAGTTCTGAATGGAGAGGTTTGGGCAACTAGCCAATTGGGGCAGGGCAGTACTTTCTTCTTACAATTACCATTCATAGCAACATCGGCCAATATTAGTTTTGACCAGTATATGCCTTCTACTACGGCAGTGGCCGTACTCCCTGATGAGCAACCCTTTACTACGGTAAATCACGACGATGATCGACCGCAGATCATGGTGGTAGAGGATAATGCAGATTTACGCCGTTATATCGCTCTTTTACTCACCGACAAGTATCAGGTAATAACCGTAGAAAACGGGCAAGCTGCCATCGAACAATTAAAGACTAATGGTCCACCAGCATTAATCATCTCCGACCTTATGATGCCAATTATGGATGGTATGGAGCTTGCAAAACACGTCAAGGCCAATGAAGACTGGTGGTCGACACCTATAGTTATCCTCACCGCACGCCAAAGTAGTGATGTAAAACTAGATGCCCTACGCATTGGGGTCGATGATTATTTAACCAAACCTTTTAGGGAAGAAGAACTCCTGGTTCGAATCAGTAATCTCATCCAAAATCGAAGAAACCGAGGGCTTATCACAGAGGAAGAAACTGTGGATGATACGCCGACAGTAGATATATCTCCAACTGATCTGAATTGGTTGGAACAGTTGGAAGCAGTAATCTCAGATCAGTTAGCTAATCCGAAGTTTAAGTTAGTCGAAGCGGCTTCAAGCATGAATATGTCGTATCGCCGCCTACAACAAAAGCTCAAAGCCATCACTGGCCTAACGCCAAAACAATACCAGCGTAGCATTAAATTAGCGAAGGCACGAGAGCTGCTCAAAAGTGGACAGGTACAAACCGTAACAGAAGTTATGTACCAACTTGGGTTTGATAATCATCACTATTTTTCTAAACTATACCGGGAAGAGTTTGGGGTGATGCCGAGTGAGGAGTTGTGAATGTACGGTGTTGGATGTACGGTGTAAGATGTATGGTGTAGGATGTCAGATGTGCGTTGCGGAGGTGGGGTATTCATTCTGCATTGCTACTCGGCCATAGTTAACATTGGAGACTCATATCCGACTTTTTCCAAAACTATCACTCCATAGACATGTGCTTAGTGAGCTAATTCGTCGTTATATATTGCAACAAATTGGTATATCCCGAAACTATACTTGACGCGAAGTGGTTTGGGATTTCCCCAAACCACTTCGGTCAGTATATACTGTACTTAAAGTAGGTTTGGATTCCCAAACCACTTTAACGTCAGTATAATTAGCCGGCAAAGCACGATGCTGAAGCCCATTTTTCACCTTATTCTGGCTTACTGTTTATGCTTGTGTAGTCCTGTCCTTAGCCAAGACTACATCCACAGCACTTATGAAATCACCGCCGCTGATGGCCTGCTCAGCAACCGGGTATTCTTTGTGTACCAGGATGAAGACGGCTTCATCTGGTTGCGGACTTTGGATGGCGTTGCCCGCTACGATGGACACACCTTCAAATGGTTTACGAAGTCCAATACTCGACTCCGGGGCGTACCCCGCGCGAGTCAAATGGTGGAAGATGCCGAAGGTTACTTTTGGTTTACCGATGGTAACCACGTAGATCTGATGCACCGCAAGACTTTTGAGGTCCTTTCGTTGGCCGAAAAGTTTCCGGATGGTGTCCCTTTCAAACCGCCAATCGGGCAATTTTGGCAGGGCCTTGATGGAGGCGTATACATGCGGCAAATTAGTACGGAGGAGTACTACTACTATCACCCGACTTCTGGTTTCAAACACCTGCCTCACCTCAAAGGTGTGGGGTCAGTACACGCCAAAAAGGATGGACTCTGGGCGCACACCGAGGGACAAGGTTGGCGCAAATATGCACTAGATAATAACGAATTGCTGAAATCCTTTGCCCTAGATCATCAATGTTATTTGATCCATAACTATCGGGAAGAGGAAGACTGGTTTGCCTACTTCAACGACATTTCCCGGGAAGTCGTCATCATAAAAGTACTGGAGGAGCAAACAGAAGAGATCATGCGTATCTCCTCCCCGGAAGGACATCCCTACACGCGGCCGTATGTTTTCTACGACCCCAATCATAAGCAGCTGGTGCTGAACATGAAATATGCGGATCACAGTTTTTCGCTCATTGACTTGGCCACAAAAAGCATAATTCCGGTACCGGAAGCGGATGAGGACCGAAACAGTACTTTTCTACCCACTATGGCCATTGACAATAATGGAATCTATTGGCAACGTTCGCTCAAAGGCCTACGCTTACTGAAGCTATCAGAACCCGTTTTCACTCCGTATGCGTCGGGTATAGCGGCCAGAGGGCTATGGGCGAATGATCAATACTTATTCGCTCAAAACTCCTACGTAGAACTCAATCAACCTCAGGAACTCAATAGTATTTCGGAGGTGGAGCCCATCCAAAGCACCTTTGCCCAAAACAAGGAGGAATTATGGCTAGGCGGAGGCCAAGGCATATTCGAAATTGACGTCACAGACCTTTCGGTTAAGGACCACATCCCAATGACGGAAAATAATGCGGTATGGTCTATTCTACGAGATAGGAAGCAAAATTGGTGGGCTGGCCTATGGAATAACGGTATCGCCTTGAAAACTCAAGGGGATAGCATCTTACGTCCCTACACCCACTTCAACGGTCATACCGAACTAGCTACCAGCCGCGTCATGCATCTCTTGGAAGATGGCAATTACATCTGGGCGGTTACCAATAGTGGCCTTTATAATCTGCACAAGAACGAAGGCGTACAGCGCCGCTACTGGTCTTCCGCAGAAGCTCCTTATCGCTTGCCGCTTGATGATGTTCATCACTTACATAAGGATGAAGATGGCGTTTACTGGGTGGCTACCAACGCCGACGGTCTGCTACGCTTTGAGTTAGATGACCAACTTGGCATCAAAAACTTCAGGCAGTATACCACCGACGACAAGCTATCCTCGAATGTCCTATACGCCATCATTGAGGATCAGCAAGATCGACTCTGGATCAGTTCACTGAATGGCATTTCCTGTTTTGATAAAAAAACGGAGAATATCCAGGTCTTTTTAGAAGAAGACGGGCTGGCCAAACTGGAATTCAATCGTATCTCCTACTTCCAGGATAAAAAAGGCAAAATCTATTTTGGCTCAATCGACGGAGTCGTAGGCTTCGATCCTCATCAGGTCATAAAATTTGAAAGCTATAACAATCCCGTTTACACCAGTGAATTCTCACTCTACGAAGGTCAAAGCGAGCAAATTGTAGATCGCAATCCCAACTCCATTTCTTCCATTGTCTTACAACCCAATGATCGTTTCTTTCGCCTGAACGTATCCATGTTGGACTACTTTGACGCCGACCGGCAACGTTTTGCCTACAAAATTGAAGGCTTGTTTGAAGACTATCAAAAAATCCAGGGCAATGTGATTGAGATTAGTGGTTTGCCCTACGGCAAATATACCCTACGGGTACAAGGAAGGAGTAGTGACAACCGTACCTCAACCCAAGAACTGGTCCTCCCGCTAGTAGTATTGGCTCCCATTTATTATCGCTGGTGGTTTATCGCTTTGATCCTCCTGTTGACCATTATCACCATTACGCAAATCTACTATTGGCGAGTCCGTCAATTGGAAGAGCGCCGACGAGAGCTTCAGGTATTGGTAAGTGAGCGCACAGCCAAGATTGCCCAGCAGGCCGAAGAACTACAGGCCCTGGATGAAATAAAATCCAGGTTCTTTGCCAATATATCACACGAGCTACGGACTCCGCTTACGCTACTACTCGCCCCAATTGACCAGTTACTGGAAGCGAACAATCAATCTACCCGAGCCCATACTTTTCTGCAGTTGATGCGGCAAAATGGCAAAAAGCTTCTTAAGCGCATCAATGAGTTACTCGATCTTTCCCGCCTCGACGCCAATCGCCTAAAGATAGAACAACAACCAACCGTGCTTTTTCCCTTTTTCAGAACGATCTTATCAAGTTTTGAAAGCGCCGCCCAGCTTAAGGGTATTCAGCTCTTGTTTACATTTCAACTGGACGATAAAATCCAGGTGATGCTTGATGCTGATAAAGTCGAAAAGATCGTCTCCAACTTTCTCAGCAACGCGCTAAAATTCACACCCGAAGGCGGGGATATAAACTGTCAGATCAAAAGGGACCATAAAAAATTGATCATTAGTGTAGCAGATACCGGGCCCGGTATTGCACCGGAAGATCTGTCAAAAATATTCGAGCGTTTTTACCAATCCGAACGTACAAAACAGCATGAGGGTACTGGCATTGGTCTGGCCTTATGCCGTGAATTGGCCAAAGCGCTGGGAGGAAGCGTTTGGGCGATCAGTAAGCCCATTGGTGCGACGGCCCCAAGTGGTAGCACGTTTTTTCTAGCACTACCCTACGTTGAATCCTCCACCGACATTACCCAGGAAACGCCTAGCGTGGTATCAGATGATACCATAGAAGAGGTAGCGCTACCCTCCAAGGTTTACACGAGCTTCCGACCCCGCGTTTTAGTCGTTGAAGACAACCCTGATCTGCAGCAGTACATACGTATGATTTTACAAGAAAAATATCGGATAGAAACGGCCGGAAATGGCCAAGAGGCGCTTGAATGGCTCACTCAGCAACCGACGCCGGCTCTGATCGTGTCAGATATCATGATGCCAGTAATGAATGGCCTGGAACTCCTACAAAAGCTTAAGCAAGACGATAAGCTCAGACATATCCCCACCATTATGCTCACCGCCCAGCAACGCATGGACGTCAAGCTCGAAGCACTCCGCATTGGCGTTGATGACTACTTGACCAAACCCTTCCAAGCGGCAGAGTTAAGTGCAAGGGTAGGTAATTTGATTAAAAACAGCACGAATAGAGTACGCCCGGAGCAGGCACAAGAGGGGGCACCGCTGGTACCCGTAATGGAAGTCATAGATTTGGAATGGCTCCAGACCCTGGAGGAGATTATCAGTAGCAACCTCACCACCAGAGACTACAAACTTACGTCCGCCGCTGAGGAATTACATATATCCTACCGCAGGCTACAGCAAAAACTCAAAGCGATCACAGGCTTAAGTCCAAAGCAATACCAGCGGAGTATTCGACTGGATAAAGCGCGCGAAATTTTGAAAAGTGGTGAAGTACAGACGGTGCAAGAGGCCATGTCCCAAATTGGCTTTGAAAACCACTATCATTTCAACAAGCTCTACCAAGAAGCGTTTGGCATTAAGCCCATCCAGGAGTTGAAGTAAATGGGGACCACCGTTCGTCGAAAATGAAGAATAGTACGTCCATATACCTCAACTAAGCTGAGCATAGCTCCCCTGTAAACGAAAAGAATCAAAAACACGCCACTACATTTTTAGCGAAAGCGCCAAGTGAAATAGTCACTACCTCCCACTTGAAACTAGAAATTTCTCGTTTCGAGCACGAATTCCCCTCCTTTTTTCCAGTTTCGATAAGGTTTCTACCAGTTTCGAATAGCTGTTTACACCTATCCTTGTGGCGTGTTCAAATCATATGATCACGTTATGAAGGATTCCACAATAGCAACTATCCACCGTTTTGAACTAATGCCCAACTCCGCGGCATTAGCACAAAGTTTGGCGTTCAACTTTTATGGACTCTTTCTGCTACCATTTCTTTTAGGAGGAATGATATTGTACAATGTTTTTCTACTGAGAGATGAGAATTTCCTCCTTTTACTTTGTCTACTCCTGCTGGTACTCATCAACACCTACATCTTTAACAAGAAGAAAATTACCCGCAGCAACAGCGTGCAGCTTATTCTAACGGATAGCTTCCTGGAACTACTCAATGATCGAGGATTCTATCTACAGCAGACGCTGCAGGAGCTTGAGATTTCATGGCTTCCCGATCGAAATCCCCCCGCTTTACGAATTGTCGGCCAGGACTTTCCTTGCTTGCTAATCAGTCCTCCAGGATCACTACACCAACTCCCCCCAGGTCCGCGTATTGAGCAGCCCACTGATTACTGTTTGGTCTGCAAGGGAGACTGGCCGCTATTGATTCAATTGACACAAGTGTAGATAGTGGACTAACACAAATTGATATGAATTTGGACCAACACTTAGAGCATGTTTGGGAATTTAATTTGGGAAAGAAATGCATGCTTCCTGATTATCAAGGATTTGTAAACCTGGCGTCAGGCTAAAAA